>NZ_JBIAVJ010000017.1:0-203840 GCF_042894025.1 Streptomyces sp. NPDC001549 | reverse complement strand
GCCCTCCCCCCGGGGGGGCCGGGCGGGGGGCCGGGCGGGGCCCCCCCCCCCGGGGGGCGCGGGGGGGGGCCCCCCCCCCCCGGGGGGCCGGGGGGGGGGGGGGCCGGGGGCCCCCCCCCCCCCACGGCCGTTCACGTCGTCACCGCACCCGCTACGCCGCTACGGCCACACGGCCGCTACGAGCCGAGGATGGTGGTGAGGAACTCCCCCGTCCAGGCCAGCAGTTCCCGCCCGACCACCGGCTTCCCGCCGATCTTGCCCGCCTTCGGGCGCGGGACCAGCACCTGCGAGGTGGCGGGCTTGAGCACCGTCCCCGGATAGAGCCGCTTGAGCCGCAGCTCCTGCGACTCGCGCAGCTCCACCGGCCCGAACCGGACGTTGTTGCCCTGGAGGGTGATGTCCCCGACCCCGCAGGCCCGGGCCAGCATCCGCAGCCCGGCCACCAGCAGCAGGTTCTCCACCGGCTCCGGCAGCTTGCCGTAGCGGTCGGTGAGCTCCTCCCGTACGGCCTTGATGTCCGCCTCGGAGTTGGCGGAGGCGATGGACCGGTACGCCTGCAGGCGCAGCCGCTCGCCCGGCGCGTAGTCGTGCGGGACGTGCGCGTCGACCGGCAGCTCGATCTTGACCTCCAGCGGCGGCTCCTCCTCCACCTGGCCCTCGACCGCGGCCCGGTAGTCGGCCACGGCCTCGCCGACCATCCGGATGTAGAGGTCGAAGCCGACGCCCGCGATGTGACCGGACTGCTCGCCGCCGAGCAGATTGCCCGCGCCGCGGATCTCCAGGTCCTTCATCGCCACGTACATGCCGGCGCCCATCTCGGTGTGCTGGGCGATCGTCGCGAGCCGCTCGTGCGCGGTCTCGGTCAGCGGCTTCTCCGGCGGGTACAGGAAGTACGCGTACCCGCGCTCGCGGCCGCGCCCGACGCGTCCGCGCAGCTGGTGCAGCTGGCTCAGGCCGAAGTTGTCGCCGCGCTCCACGATCAGGGTGTTGGCGTTGGAGATGTCGATGCCCGACTCGACGATCGTGGTCGAGACGAGCACGTCGAACTTCTTCTCCCAGAAGTCGACGACGACCTGCTCCAGGGCCTGCTCCGACATCTGGCCGTGGGCCGTCGCGATCCGCGCCTCGGGCACGATCTCGCGCAGCTTGGCGGCCGCCCGGTCGATGGACTCGACCCGGTTGTGGATGTAGAAGCACTGGCCCTCGCGCAGCAGCTCGCGGCGGATGGCCGCGCCGATCTGCTTCTCCTCGTACGGGCCGACGAAGGTCAGGACCGGGTGGCGCTCCTCCGGCGGGGTGGTGATCGTCGACATCTCGCGGATGCCGGTCACCGCCATCTCCAGGGTGCGCGGGATCGGGGTCGCGGACATGGTGAGCACGTCCACGTTGGCGCGGAGCCTCTTCAGCTGCTCCTTGTGCTCCACGCCGAAGCGCTGCTCCTCGTCGACGATGACCAGGCCGAGGTCCTTGAACCGGGTCTCCTGCGAGAACAGGCGGTGGGTGCCGATGACCACGTCCACCGAGCCCTCCTGGAGACCCTCCAGGGTGGCCTTGGACTCGCTCTCGTTCTGGAAGCGCGAGAGCGCCTTCACCTTGACGGGGAACTGGCTGTAGCGCTCGGAGAAGGTGCCGAAGTGCTGCTGCACGAGGAGGGTCGTCGGGACGAGGACGGCGACCTGCTTGCCGTCCTGGACCGCTTTGAATGCGGCTCTCACAGCAATTTCGGTTTTGCCGTAGCCGACGTCGCCGCAGATCAGCCGGTCCATCGGGACCGACTTCTCCATGTCCTCCTTGACCTCGGCGATGGTGGTGAGCTGGTCGGGCGTCTCCGCGTACGGGAAGGCGTCCTCCAGCTCGCGCTGCCAGGGGGTGTCCGGCCCGAAGGTGTGGCCGGGGGCCGCCATGCGCGCGCTGTAGAGCTTGATGAGGTCGGCGGCGATCTCCTTGACCGCCTTCTTCGCGCGCGCCTTGGTCTTGGTCCAGTCGGCGCCGCCGAGCCGGTGCAGGGTCGGGGCCTCGCCGCCCACGTACTTGGTGACCTGCTCCAGCTGGTCGGTGGGGATGTAGAGGCGGTCGCCGGGCTGCCCGCGCTTGGCCGGCGCGTACTCCACCAGCAGGTACTCGCGGGTGGCGCCCTGCACCGTGCGCTGGACCATCTCGACGTAGCGGCCCACGCCGTGCTGCTCGTGGACGATGTAGTCGCCGGCCTCCAGGGTCAGCGGGTCGATGGTCTTGCGGCGCCGGGTCGGCATCCGGCCGAGGTCCTTGGTGGCGGTGCGCTGGCCGGTCAGGTCGGTCTCGGTGAGGACGGCCAGGCGCAGCACCGGGTCGACGAAGCCGTTGTCGATCGAGCCGCAGGCGACGTGGACCAGGCTCGGTTCCAGGGCGCGCAGTTCCGGCTCCAGCCGGGCCGCGATGCCCTCGCCGCCGAGCACCTCGACGGTACGGGCGGCCGGGCCGTGGCCCTCGGTGAGGTAGACGGTGTGCCAGCCGTCGGCGATCCAGCCCTTGGTGTCGGCCAGCGCCCGGGCGGTGTCGCCGCGGTAGGCCTCCGGGGCGTGCATGCCGAGCTTGAGGGTGTCGCTGCCGCCCGCGGTCTCGTCGGCGGCGAAGGGGGACACCGACCACCACATCATGTCCAGCTCGCGGGCCCGGTCGCGGACGTCGGCGATCCCGCGCAGCGAGGCCGCGCCGACGTCGATGGGGGCCTCGCCGCCGCCCGCGGTGGCCGCCCAGGAGGCCATCAGGAACTCCTGGCTCGTCGCCACGAGGTCGGCGGCCCGGGTCCGGACCCGCTCCGGGTCGCAGACCACGGCCATCGACCCGGCGGGCAGCACGTCGATCAGCAGTTCCATCTCGTCGACGAGGACCGGGGCGAGGGACTCCATGCCCTCCACTGCGATCCCCTCGGCGATCTTGTGCAGCAGCTCGCCGAGCTCGGGGTGGGCCTCGGCGAGGGCCGCGGCCCGCTCCCGTACCGCGTCCGTCAGCAGCAGCTCGCGGCAGGGCGGGGCCCACAGTCCGTGCTCGGCGATCTCCAGGGAACGCTGGTCGGCGACCTTGAAGTAACGGATCTCCTCGACCTCGTCGCCCCAGAACTCGATGCGCAGCGGGTGTTCCTCGGTGGGCGGGAACACGTCGAGGATGCCGCCGCGCACAGCGAACTCCCCGCGCTTCTCGACGAGCTCGACCCGCGCGTACGCGGCGGCGGCCAGCGCCTCGGTGATCTCGCCGAGGTCGGCGCCGCCACCTTGCCGCAGGCTGACCGGGACCAGCTCCCCGAGCCCCTTGACCTGCGGCTGGAGCACGGACCGGATGGGCGCCACGAGCACGCTCACCGGGCCTGCCGCCGGGTCGTCCTTGCTGGGGTGCACGAGGCGGCGCAGGACGGCGAGCCGGCGGCCCATGGTGTCGCTGCGCGGGCTGAGCCGCTCGTGCGGGAGCGTCTCCCAGGACGGGTAGTCCACCACCTCGTCCGGGGGCAGCAAGGAACGCAGCGCGGCGGCCAGGTCCTCGGCCTCGCGCCCGGTGGCGGTGACCGCCAGCACGGTCCGCCCGGTCTGCCGGGCCAGCGCGGCGATCGCGAAGGGCCGCGCGGCGGCGGGGCCGACCAGGTCCACGTGCATGCGCTTGCCGTCCCCGGCCGCGGTGACCGCCTCGGCGAGGGCGGCATCACGGGTGACGGCGTCGAGCAGTCCGTGCAGGCTCATGAAAGAGGCTTTCCGTCCGGTGAAGGTCTGAAGGTGTGCGGTGGTGCGGTGCGGGTGCGGTGCGTTGGTGCGGTGCGGTGCGGGTGCGAGGGCAACGCGAAGGGCCCGACACGTCGCACGGGCCGGGGGTTCCCACCCTACGACGACGCCCCTCGCGCCGCTTTACGATGTTCCTGTTCTGACTGTCCGAGCTCGCCGTGTCGTCTTCCGCCGGGGAGACACTGCCTCCGGAGGAGCACAAGTCCGTGACGAGCGATGCGATAGCCCGCCCGGCGCCGGTGGTACCGGCATCCGCGACGCCGGACCGGTACGCCTGGGCACCGCCGTGGCTGGTGGCCGCCGGGCTGTTCCTCGTCTACCTCGTCCTGTCCGTCGGGCGGTTCCGGCGGATGGACTGGGCCTCCTGGGACCTGGGGATCTTCGAGCAGGCGATCCGCGCGTACGCGCACCTCCAGGAGCCCGTCGCCGACCTGAAGGGGCCGGGGGCCAACATCCTCGGGGACCACTTCAGCCCGGTCATCGCGCTCGTCGCCCCCGTCTACCGGGTCTTCCCCGGGCCCATCACCCTGCTGGTCGTGCAGTCGGCGCTGTTCGCGCTGTCCGCCGTGCCCGTCACCCGGGCGGCCGTACGGTTCCTCGGCCGGGCCCGCGGGCTCGCCGTCGGCATCGCGTACGGGCTCTCCTGGGGCATCCAGCGGGCCGTCGAGTTCGACTTCCACGAGATCGCCTTCGCCGTGCCCCTGCTGGCCTTCGCCCTGGAGGCGGTGCTCGCCCGCCGCTGGCGGGCCGCCCTGCTGTGGGGGCTGCCGCTGGTCCTCGTCAAGGAGGACCTCGGCTTCACGCTCGCCGCGCTGGCCGTGGTGGTGGCCTGGCGGGCCCGCGACAGCAACCGGCGGATCACGGTGGCCGCGCTCGGCGTCGCCGCCGCGGCCTGCGTCTTCGCCGTCCTGGTGTTCACCGTCCTCATACCGGCCTTCGCCACCGCGGGATACGGCTACTGGGACAAGATCGACGGGGCGGGTCCGCTCGGCGGCCTCGGCACCAAGCTCACCACCCTGGCGTGGGTGCTGATCCCCACCTCCGGGCTGCTCGCGCTGCGCTCGCCGCTGCTCCTGGTGGCCGCGCCCACCCTCGGCTGGCGGTTCCTGTCCGGGGACGACCACTACTGGTCCACCGACTGGCACTACAGCGCCGTCCTCATGCCCGTCGTGGCCCTCGCCCTAGTCGACGCCATCGACACCGTCCGGCGGAGCGAGCGGCCCCGGCTGCGCTCGTACGCCCTGCAGCTGCCGACCGCCGCCCTGGCCGCCGCCCTCGCCCTGAGCGCGACCGCCATGCCGACGGCCAAGCTCGCGGAGGCCCGTACGTACGAGAAGCCCGAGCGGGTCACGGCGATCGAGCGGCTCCTGGCCCGGATCCCCGACGGGGCGACCGTGGAGGCCGACACCACCCCGCTGACCCGGCTGACCTCCCGCTGCCGGGTCCTGTGGATCGGCGGCAGCAAGGGCGTGGTCCCCGACTGGATCACCATCGACAACTCCTCCAAGTGGGCCGGCGAGGACCCGACCGGCTACGCCCGCCAGCTCCACCCCGACGAGCGGTTCACCCTGGTGGGTGAGGCCGCCGGCATCGTCCTGATGCAGCGGGAGTGACGCGAGGGCCGGCCCCGGAAACGACGCCGGTCCGGGACCCTGAGGTCCCGGACCGGCATTCCCCCGAACGAACGCGGGCCGGTTACTCGCTCGCGATCGCGTTCAGTACGTTCATCCGCCCTGCCCGGAAGGCCGGGACCAGTGCGGCGAACAGGCCTACGAAGGCCGAGGCGGCGAACACCCCGAGGATCGTCGGCCACGGGATCTCCAGCACCTTCAGGCCCTGGAGCGCCAGCAGCTGCTGCGCGCCGATCCCCCAGCCCATGCCGAGCCCGAGGCCGAGCAGGGCGCCGAAGAGGGCGATGACCACCGACTCCAGGCGGATCATGCGGCGCAGCTGGCGGCGGGAGAGGCCGATGGCGCGCATCAGGCCGATCTCGCGGGTCCGCTCGACCACCGAGAGGGCCAGGGTGTTCACGACGCCCAGGACCGCGATGACGATGGCGAGGGCGAGAAGCCCGTAGACCATGTTCAGCAGCTGGCCGACCTGGTCCTTCAGGGACTGCTTGTAGTCGGCCTGGTTGAGCACCTGGTACTGCGGGGAGTCGGCCAGGGCCGCCTTGACCGCCTCGTAGGCGGCGGAGTCGGACTGCCCGTCCTTCGCGCTGGCCAGCAGCATGAAGGGGAGCGGCAGCTTGTCGGCCGGGACGTTCGCCCGGGCCACCTCGGTGCTGATGTACTTCGCGCCCTTGTCGAGGTTGCCGTCGTCGTTGGTGATGGCGGCGACCTTCAGGCTGACGGCGTTGCCGCCGACGAAGGCGACCTTCATCGTGTCGCCGACCTTCACACCGTGCTCGGTGGCGTAGAGCGAGCCGACCGACATGGCGCCGGGGCCGTAGGCCTGCTTGTGTTCGCCGGCGATCATCTTGCGCCGCACGTCGTCGGCGTACGTCGGGTCGGTGACGCTCAGCGCGAACGTGTCCGCCGAGCCGTCCGGGGCGGTGACCTTGGCCTCGACCTGCCGGTAGGCGGTGACGTGGTCCAGGCCCCCGGTGGAGCGCAGCGCCTGCTCGGCCTGCGGCATCACCGGCTGACCGGTCTGCGACTGGACGATGTAGTCCGCGCCGACCGTCTTGTCGAGCTCGTCGGTCGCGGAGGCCACCATCGAGGAGCCGACCACCGAAAGGCAGGCGACCACCGCGAGGCCGATCATCAGCGCGGCGGCGGTGGCGCCGGTGCGGCGCGGGTTGCGCAGGGCGTTGCGCTCGGCGAGCCGGCCCACGGACCCGAAGGGCCGCAGTACCGCTCCGGAGAGCACCCGCACCACGCCCGCGGCGAGCAGCGGGCCGATCACGATGAATCCGATGAGGGTGAGGACGACGCCCAGGCACAGCCAGAGCGATCCGGGTCCGGCCTTCTCCGCGGCGGTGGCGAGGTAGAGGCCCGCACCGCCGATGCCGGTGATGACCAGGCCGAGGACGGCACGGACGACGCCGGCCTTCTTGTCTCCGGGGGTGCCGGAATCACGCAGGGCGGCCATCGGGGAGACCTTGCCGGCCCGGCGGGCCGGAATGAAGGCGGAGATGAGCGTGACGAGGACGCCGAGGGTGAGACCGATGACCGGGGTGTACCAGGCGACCGTCAGATCGTCGGTGGACAGGTGCATGCCCATCTGACCCATGAGCTTCATCAGCCCGACGGCCAGGCCCACGCCCGTGCCGATGCCCAGGACCGAGCCGACGACGCCGAGGAAGAAGGCCTCGACGACCACGGATTTGAGGACCTGGCCGCTGTCGGCGCCGATGGCGCGCATCAGGCCGATCTCGCGGGTGCGCTGGGCGACCAGCATGGAGAAGGTGTTGAAGATGAGGACGATGCCAACGAGGAAGGCGATCAGGGCGAATCCGTACATCACGTACTTCATGACCTTGAGGAAGGAACCGACGTCCTTGCGGTTGGCGTCCGCTGCTTCCTTGGCGGTCTGCAGCTTGTACGTGTCCGCGCCGACGGCCGCGGCCACATTCTGCTTGAGCTGGTCGTCGCTCACGCCGTCCTTGGCGGTGACGTTGACGTGCGTGAAGGAGCCGGGGGAGCCGAGCAGCGACTGCTGCGCGGTGGCCGTGTCGAAGTAGACGACGGCCGCGCCCGGGTTGGTCACGGTGAAGGCGGCGATACCGGTGATCCTGGCGCGGATGTCGCCGGTGACGGCGATCGTGCGCAGCTCGTCACCGAGCTTCAGGTGGTGCTTCTCGGCGGTGTCGGCGTCGACCATCATCTCGGTCGGGCCGCGCGGAGCGTTGCCCGAGGTGATCTTCATGGACTTGAGCTCGTTGTCGGTCCAGTTGCCCGCGATGGTCGGGGCGCCGGTGGTCGAGCCCATGTTCTCGTTCTTGGCGTTGACGACCGTGACGGACATCGAGACGACGCCGCCCTCGGCGCTCTTGACCCCCTCCGCCTTCGCCACCTGCCCGACGACCGAGCCGGGCAGCATCTCGGGCTTGCCGCGGTCCGGGGTCTCCTCCCCGTCCTTCGCGGACTTGGGGCTGACCGTCACGTCGGAGCTGGTGACCGCGAACAGCTTGTCGAAGGTCGTGTTCATGGTGTCGGTGAACACGGTGGTGCCGCAGACGAAGGCGACGGAGAGCATGACCGCGACGGCGGAGAGCGCCATCCGTCCCTTGTGGGCGACGAAGTTGCGCCGCGAGGTCTTCAGGACGGTGTTGCTCATGAGGTCCGCCCGCGCGCGTCGAAGTCCTTCATGCGGTCCAGGACCTGGTCGGCGGTGGGACTGTACATCTCGTCGACGATCTGGCCGTCGGCCAGGAAGATGACGCGGTCCGCGTAGGAGGCGGCCACCGGGTCGTGCGTGACCATGACGATCGTCTGGCCGAGCTCGTCCACCGAGCGGCGCAGGAAGCCGAGGACCTCGGCGCCCGCCCTGGAGTCCAGGTTTCCGGTCGGCTCGTCGCCGAAGATGATCTGCGGGCGGGCGGCGAGGGCGCGGGCGACCGCCACGCGCTGCTGCTGGCCGCCGGAGAGCTCGGTCGGGCGGTGCTTGAGCCGGCCGGCGAGGCCCACCGTCTCCACGACCCGGTTCAGCCACTCCGCGTCGGGCTTGCGGCCCGCGATGTCCATGGGGAGCGTGATGTTCTCCAGGGCGTTGAGCGTGGGCAGCAGGTTGAAGGCCTGGAAGATGAAGCCGATCCGGTCGCGGCGCAGCTGCGTGAGCTTCTTGTCCTTCAGCCCGGTGATCTCGGTGTCGTCCAGGTGGATCTGGCCGCTGGTCACCGTGTCGAGACCGGCGAGGCAGTGCATCAGCGTGGACTTGCCGGAGCCGGAGGGACCCATGATCGCGGTGAACTGGCCGCTCATGATGTCCACGTCGACGTCGTCGAGGGCGACGACGCGCGTCTCCCCGGAGCCGTAGGCCTTGACGACCTTTCGTGCCCGGGCCGCGACGGCTGCATGCCCTCCAGTACCCCCGTGCCTGGTTTCGGTCATAGCCGTTGTCACGGTCTTTCTCCCTGTTCGAATGCGCGTGTCTGCGTACGTCTGCGTACGTCTGCGTCGGTGTGCGGCTGTGCGCTCGTCGCCGTCATGAAGTCTCCGCCGGGCGGAGGCGCGGCGCGCTGGTGCCCATCGCCGTATCCGCCCGGGGGTTAACCCCACCCCCCGGCCTGTGGTGCGTAGGTTCCAGTTAAGGAGACGCCCGGGCCGCTCACGTCCTCCGCCGGGAGGAACGACCCCTGGCCCGTTGTGCGGAGGGACCCCTAGGGGATCTGCACCCTTCGGCGTACGGACCCTGAGGGATACCGCCGGCCGCGCGGCGGTGAGATGGTGTTCCCCGCAGTTACGTGCAGGGGGAAGGAATCTCGGTGGCATCGGCGGAGAGCACCGGCGCGAGCCCGGACGGCATACCCCCGGGACCCGCGGCCGATACCGCCAGGGCCGGGGTTCCGGCCAAAAGCGCGGCCGGCGGCGCTCCCGCGGCCAAGCCGGCCGCGCGACCGCCGGCCCCGGTGGTCGCCTCGCTGATGCTCGGCATGGCCCTCGTCGCCCTGGACAGCACGATCGTGGCCACCGCCGTCCCGCAGATCGTGGGCGAACTCGGCGGATTCTCCGTCTTCTCCTGGCTCTTCTCCGGCTACCTGCTCGCGGTGACCGTCACCCTGCCCGTCTACGGGAAGCTGTCCGACACCTTCGGCCGCAAGCCCGTCCTGCTCTTCGGCATCAGCCTCTTCCTCGTCGGTTCGCTGCTGTGCGCGTCCGCCTGGAACATGGCCGCCCTCATCGCCTTCCGCATCGTCCAGGGCCTGGGCGGCGGCGCCCTCCAGGGCACGATCCAGACCCTGGCCGCCGACCTCTACCCGCTCAGGGACCGGCCGCGGATCCAGGCCCGGATGTCCAGCGTGTGGGCCACCTCGGCCGTGGCCGGCCCGGCGCTCGGCGGACTGCTCGCCTCGTACGCGCACTGGCGCTGGATCTTCCTGATCAACCTGCCGCTGGCCGGGCTCGCCCTGTGGATGATCGCCCGTCACCTGACCGAGCCCGTACGGTCGCCCGGGCGCCGGGGACCGGTCGACTGGGCGGGGGCGCTCGCCGTCTTCGCCTGCGGCGGACTGCTGCTCTTCGCGCTCGTCCAGGGCGGGGTCGCCTGGCCCTGGCTGTCCGCGCCCTCGCTCGGGCTGCTGGGCGCGAGCGCGCTGCTGGCCGTCGTCGTGGTCCGGGTGGAACGCCGGGCCGAGGAACCGATCCTGCCCGGCTGGGTGTGGCGCCGGCGCACCATCGCCGCCGTCAACCTGGCCATGGGGGCACTCGGCCTGCTGATGGTCGCCCCCATGGTGTTCATGCCGACCTACGCACAGTCCGTGCTGGGCCTCGGCCCCGTCGGCGCCGGCCTGGTCATGTCGGTGATGACCCTGAGCTGGCCCGTCACCGCCGCCTGCAGCCAGCACGTCTACCGGCGCATCGGCTTCCGCAACACCGCGGCCGTCGGAATCGCGCTCGCCGCGGTGATCCTGTTCTCCTTCACCCTGCTGCCCTACCCCGCCCGGCCCTGGCAGCCCGCACTGATCATGCTGCTGCTGGGCGGCGCCCTCGGCCTCTTCCAGCTCCCGCTGATCGTCGGGGTCCAGTCCACCGTGGGCTGGGCCGAGCGCGGGACGACGACGGCCTCGGTGCTGTTCTGCCGCCAGGTCGGCCAGAGCGTGGGCGCCGCCCTGCTCGCCGCCGTCGCCAACGCCACCATCGCCGTGCGCCTGGCGGACGCCCCCGTACCCGGCCTCCCGGAGCACCTGGACGACGTGGCGAAGGCACTGGACCGGCCGGAGCTGCTGCCCGCTGCCGCCGCCGGCTACCTGCGCGAGGCCGTGGCCGCCGCCGTGGAGCACATCTTCCTCGGCGCGACGGCGGCCGCCGTGGCCGCGCTGCTGGTCCTGCTGCTGGTGGCACCGCGCCGGTTCCCCGTCCTGCCGGAACTGCGCGAGCAGCAAGAGGAGTAGACCGTCTGCGGAAAGTCGCCTTGTCATGGCCGGGCCATTGGGTAACCCTCGTGCCAGGACCGTTTCCGGGGGGACGACGACATGGCATCCGCACTCTGCGCACTCGCGTTACTGGCCGCGCTGGCCGGACCGATCTGCCTGCGGCTCAGCCGCAGCCCGGGCTTCATCACCGGCCGCGACGGCCGCCTCTCCACCTCGACGGCGCTCGCCCTCGCCTGGACGGTGATCCTGGCCTGGCTGCTGCTGGCGATCCTCGGCTACGGGCTCACCGCGGGCGGCGGCATCGCGTACTTCCGGGGCACCGACGGCCCGCTGTCCACCCTGACGACGGCGTACCTGCCGCTGCTCGGCGGCCCGTACGTGGCGCTGATCGCCGCGAAGGCGGTCGTCGGCCTGCGCGTGGAACACGGCAGCATGGCCAAGCCCGCCGCGAAGCCGACGGTGTCGGGCCGGCGGCCGCTGCGGGAGCTGATCGCGAACGACAGCGGGCGCACCGACCTCGTGGACCTCCAGTACGTCGCCCTCAGCGCGGTCACCATGCTGTACGTGGTGCTGTTCTTCCTCGCGGACGTGGGCGGCGGACTCCCGCGCCTGCCCGCCGAGATGTGGGCCCTGACGGGCGCCCCGGCGGGCGCGTACCTGGTCAACAAGCTGGCCGTCCGCGCCAACCCGGTGATCACCCACGTCACGCTGGAGGACGGCCGCCTGACGGTCGAGGGTGGCGGTTTCACCCCGGACCCGGCGGGCCCGCCGGCCCTCCTCACCGTCGACGACGCCCCCCTCCCGGCACAGGCCGACCCCCTGACGGGCGCCCTGACCGCCACCCTCCCGGCCCCGGGGACACCCCCGTTCACGGTGGTCGTCACGGCGCGCGGCCTGCGCAGCGACCCGTACCGCTACGAGTCCCCGGCGAAGCCCGCCGTCCCGGCCCAGCAGCAGCCGCAGCCGGCGGGCTGACCCGTGCCGTCCCTCCTGAACCCGTCCTGGCGCGCGCCCTGGCGGATGTGGCTCCAGCCCGCGCACACCCGCGGCCGGCACGCCGAGATCCCCACGGCCTACGGCACCTACACGCTGTTCCGGGAACCCGGCCTGCGACTGACCGCCGACGCCAAGGCCGAGGCGTGGGAGCGCTGGCAGTTCCTCCTGGGCGAGGAAATCGTCCTGGAGATGGACGACGCCGCACTGCCGGGGCAGGGCATCCGCAAGCGGCTGCGCCACGGCGTCCACGGCCGCCTCGACGGCGTGCCGTTCACGGCGCGGACCGCAGGCAGGTCGCTGCTGCCCGGCCGCCGGGGCATCCGCTTCGCCCTCGACGACGGGCGCGCCTTGTCGTTCACGGCGCGCCCCTTCCACCTGTGCCTCGTCCGGGAGACCGGCGGCGAGGAGGAGGTGCGCGCGCGTACCCGCGCCGGCGGCTGGGAGACGCACCGGCTGGACCGGGGCGAGCTGGCCCTCCTGTGCTTCGTGACCGTCTCGGGCGCGGACCGGCTCCTCAGGTCTCCGCTCCAGGAGGTCGTCTAGCCGGCCTCGCCCTTGTGGCGGGCGTAATAGCGGGCCACCCGGGCCCGGTTGCCGCAGACCGACGCCACGCACCAGCGGCGGCGGGGGTGCGCCGGCAGGAAGAGCAGGACGCAGTCGTGGGCCTCGCACTCGCGCACCTGCGCCACCCGGGCGTCCGTCAGCAGCTCCGCGACCGCCTCGGCCAGCTCCGCCGCGAGCCGCCGGGCCGGCTCCGCGGGCCGGTGCGCGCCGGCGGCGATCCCGCCCGCACCGGTCCAGGCCAGCACGCGGTACGAGGGCGCCGCGGCCAGGGCCTCGTTCAGCGCGGTGAGCGCCCCGGCCGGGGGCCGCTCACCGCGCCGCACGGCGTCGAGCGCCGGGCGGGCGGCCTCCCGTACGGCCCGTACGGCGGCCACCTCGCCCGCGCCCACGACGTCGACGGGGGTCAGCCGCCCGGCCTGCGCGGCCAGCCAGGCCGTGAGCCCCGCGGGGTCGGCGACGAGGTCGCCCACCGCGGCCTCGGTGTTGAGGAGGTCCAGCGCGAGGGGTTCACCGGTGAGCGGGAAGGTCACTGTCACCCGACTAATGCTACTCCAATCACTTGACCCATTAGCGATCACCGGCAAGACTAATGGAAACAAGGACGCAGGAGGCATGTGATGACCGCTCGCCGTACCCTTCCCACCATCCGGCACCGCACCGTCGACGTGGACGGAGTCCGCGTCGCCTACCGCGAGAGCGGCCCCGCCGACGGCCCCGCCGACAGCCCCGTCCTGCTGCTCCTGCACGGCTTCCCCACCGCCTCGCACCAGTTCGCCCGCCTGATGGACGCGCTCGGCGACACCCCGTACCGCCTGATCGCCCCCGACTACCCCGGTTTCGGCCGCACCGAGGCCCCGGCCGGATTCACGTACACCTTCGACCGGCTCGCCGACATCGTGGAGGGCTTCACCGACGCCCTCGGACTGGACCGCTTCGCCCTGTACGTCTTCGACTTCGGCGCCCCGGTCGGACTGCGGCTCGCCGCGCGCCGGCCGGAGCGGGTGACCGGCCTGATCGTCCAGAACGGCAACGCCTACGAGGAAGGCCTCTCGGACGCGGCCCGCGAGTTCGCCGGACTCCGGCGCGAGGTCCCCGGCAACGAGGAGCGCGTCCGGGGGCTCTTCACCCTGGAGGGCACCCGCTTCCAGTACGAGACCGGCGTCGCCGACACCAGCCTCCTCTCCCCCGACAGCTGGACCCTCGACGTACACCACCTCCGCCTGCCGGGCCGCGCCGACGCCCAGGCCGACCTCGCCTTCGACTACGCCTCGAACTTCGCCCACTACCCCGCCTGGCAGGCCTGGCTGCGCGCCGCCCGGATCCCGGTGCTGGTCGTATGGGGCGCGGGCGACCCGTTCTTCACCCCGGCGGGCGCGAAGGCCTACCTCCGCGACGCCCCGGACGCCGAGGTGCACGTCTTCGAGGGCGCGGGCCACTTCGCCCTGGAGACCCACCTGCCGCAGATCGCCCCGCTGATCGAGGAGTTCCTCAGCGGAATGGTCACCTTCACGTACTGAGTCCGCAACGGACCGTCAGGACCTGCTCTCCGCCGACTCCGCCGGGGAGTGAACCGGGCATGCGTACCGCCCGAACCAGTTGGAAAACCTGCGCGCTCGGGGCCGCAGCCCTCGCCGCGCTCCTCTCGTCCACGGCCTGCAACCCGGGAATCGCGGACACCAAGAACCCCGCCACCCCGGCCCCGGCGACCACCCCGAGCACGGCCGGCACACCGAGCACCGCCGGCACCACGCCGCCCAGCGCCGGCGCCGACGAAGGAGATCGGCTCACTCAACGTCGGAACCAACGCCCGGGTCACGTACTGGAACCGCGACCTCGGCGCCGTCGAGGAACTCCTGTTCAGGTCGGGCACCCGCTAGTGCTGTGACCGGACACCCTCTAACCCTCCGCCGGAGCGCGGCCCGTCAGCGCCGCCAGGCTGGAGCGGACGTGGTTCATGTGCGCCCGCATCTCCTCCGCCGCCTCCCCGTGCTCCCGCAGGATCCCCCGCGTCTCGCGCCCGATCCGCTCCTCCGCCACCCGCGCCTGCGCGACCAGCTCGGCGGCCCGCGCCTCCGCGTCCTCCTGCCCGTGCCGCGCCGACTCCTCCGCCTCGGCGTACTCGCGCCGCGCCTCCGCCAGGCGGGCCTCGACGTACCGCTCCAGCTCCGCGTGGCGCGCCTCCAGGTCCGCCTCCCGCGCCGCCAGCTCCCGCTCCGCCGCCTCCCAGCGCTCCGCCTGCTCCTGCTCGCGCTCCGCCCGCTCCGCCTCCGCCCGCCGCCGCGTCTCCGCCAGCGCGGCCGCCGCCTGCGCCCGCCACGCCGCCGCGTCCTCCCGCGCCCCCGACCGCACGTCGTCCGCCTCGCGCTGCGCCCGCAGCAGCCCCTGCCGGGCCCGGACCTCCGTCTGCTCGCGCACCGCCTCCGCGTCGCCCCGCGCGAGCTCCGCCGTCCGGTCGGCGCGCGCCTCGGCCGCGCCCAGCGTCGCCGAGGCGTCCACCCGCGCGTCCGTCCGTACGGCGTCCGCCTCTTCCTCCGCCAGCAGCAGGATCCGGCGGGCCCGCTCGCTCAGCTCGTCGTACGTCTGCGGAGCCAGCGCGGAGACCGCCTCCCTCAGCCGCGCCGCGTCCGCCTCCATCTGCTTGGCCAGGACCGTCAGCCGTGCCACCCGCTCCCAGGCCTCGTCCCGGCTCCCGGAGAGCCGGGCGAGATACCGGTCGACCTCTTCCATGCGGTAGCCACGACCGCGCACGGTCGCAAAGGGTGCACTCATCCTGGATGCGCCTCTCTCGCGGGGATTCCCGTCAAGGATGCGCCATTTGATCCCAGAAGCCGGAATGGCCGGGCCGAGACCCTGTTCGAAGGTCCCGACCCGGCCATCCAGCCGATCACACGATCACTCGATCAGACGGTCAGAGCAGTCCGTCCCACATCTGCTCCAGCAGCACCGACCACCAGCTCTCCGGCGAGGACAGCGCCGCGCTGTCGAGCCCCGCCAGATTTGCCTGGAAGTCGACGGTCCAGCGCCCCGCCTGCTCCGGCGTCAGATGCTGGCGCAGCCGCCACATGTGACCCAGCATCGCGAGGGACCGTACGAACTGCGGCAGGCTCGAGTTCACGAACTGCGGCGGTACGGGAGCACCTCCCGGGCCGCCTTCCACCGGCACCGCCACGATGTGCGCGGTGCCGTACTGCACGCACAGGGCCTTGCCGAAGTCGCTGCCGACGACGAGGTACGAGCCCGCGTCCGAGGCCGGCTGCACCTGCCGCTGCTGGGCCAGCTCGGCCAGCGTCGGCACCGGCTGGCCCGGCACCGCCTGCGCCCAGAAGAACGGCCCGAAATCGACCGGCAGACCCGACCACATCAGCGTCTGCGCCACGATCTCCGGCACACCCTGGCGGGACACCGCCCGCTGGTCGAAGCGGAACACGCCCTGCGGACCGAACGCGGCCGTCAGCTCCTGCGCGATCGCCTCCAGCGGGATCGCCGGCTGCAGCGGGACCTGCGGCAGCGGCGCCCGTACCGGCGCGGGGCGCGCCGGACCGTCCGCCACCTGGTGCAGCTCGCCCTGGTGGGTGAGCAGGTGCCGCATGCCCTGCTGACGGCCCGCGTGGTCCTTGCCGTACGGGGCCACGCTCGTGATCCGCACCTGCGGCCAGGTCTCCCGGATCATCCGGGCGCAGTAACCGCCGGGCAGCTCACAGGACTCCAGCTCGGTGTGCAGCTCCAGCACCTGCTGCGGCGGCACGTTCATGGCGCGCAGCTCGTAGAGGATCTGCCATTCCGGGTGCGGGGTGCCGGGCGCCGAGCGGCGGATGAGCTGCTGCTCGGAGCCGTCGGGTGCGCGGTAGCGGAGCACGGCCTGGTAGCCGGGGCCGACGGTGGGCGCACCGGTCGGGACCGAGGGCTGCGCGCCGGGACCACCGGGACCACCGGGCACGCCGGGCGGCGGGCCGGGGGGCCCGGGCGGCTGCACCATGGCGGGGCCGGCCAGCATCGTGGCGGCATGGTCGAGCCCGCCACCGGGGGCGCCGGGCGCACCGGGAGCCGCAGGCGCACCGGGCGGACCGGGAGGCTGCGGTACGCCGGGACCCGCGAGCATGGTGGCGGCGTGATGGGCCCCGCCACCGGGAGCCCCGGGCGGACCGGGCGGCGCGGGCGGCTGACCGGTGACGGCCGGACCGGCCAGCATCGTCGCGGCGTGGTCGAGCCCACGGCCCAGCGACCCCGGAGCACCAGGAGCTCCCGGCGGACCAGGCGGACCGGGCGGCTGGGGCGCACCCGCACCCGGAGCACCGGGCGGACCGGGCGGCGCCGGCGGCTGACCCGTGACGGCCGGACCGGCCAGCATCGTCGCGGCGTGGTCGAGCCCACGGCCCAGCGACCCCGGAGCACCCGGCGGACCGGGAGGCGCGGGCGGCTGACCCGCGCCCGGAGCACCGGGCGGACCGGGCGGCTGCGGAACACCGGGGCCGGCCAGCATCGTGGCGGCGTGGTGCGCCCCGCCACCGGGAGCCGCAGGCGCACCGGGCGGACCGGGCGGCGTCGACGGCGTCGACGGCCGGGAGATCTGGGCCTTGCTGGTCGGCGCGTCCGCGATGTCACTCGCCGCCGAACCGCCCTGCGAGCCGCCCTGCGAGCCGCCTTGCGAGCCGCCTGCCGAATCGCCCGGCGAACCCAGCGCGGGCACGACGGCGGTCCTCGGCAGCTGGCTGCCGCCCGGCATCAGCGTGGTCTTCGCCTCCGGGGCCACCCCGGACGACGGCGCGTCCTCCAGGTCCGACCCGGACAGCGGCGGCGCGAACACGGTCGCGGGCAGCGGTACGGACACGTCGTCCGTACCGGAGTTCACATCGGTGCCCGCCCAGGGCGTGGCACCGATCGGCACCGCGGGCGCGGCCGGAGCGGGGGCCGTCGCCGGGGCCGTCGCCGGAACCCCGTCGTTGGCCGTGGGCTCGTACGGGATCTCGCCCCCGCGCCGCAGCGGCACGGCCTCGACGGGCGCCGGTGCCGGTGCCGCGGGAGCCGGCGCGGGCTCGGGCACGACGTCGGCGGGCGCGGCCGGAGCCGGCGTGGGCGTCGACCTCGGCGCGATCCCCGCCCGGTCCGCGGCCTCCTGCAGCCACTCCGGCGGGCTGAGCATGAACGACGTCTGTTCCGAGTCGATCCGCGGCTGCGGAACCGAAGCCTCCGAAACGGCCGTGGCCACGGCCCCGTACTCCTCCTCGTACCGGCGGATCACCTCACCCACCGGCAGTCCCGGCCACAGCGTCACCTCCCCGCTGTCCCGCGCGATGACCAGCCGCTGCCGCCCACCACCGGACACGGGACCGGCCGCGCGGTCCTCCGCCCACACCACGAACCCGAGCCCGAACTCCCGTACGCGCACCTCCCGGTGCTGGTACGCGGGCACGTCCCCGTTGATCCACTCCTCGGCGCGCTCCTGCGCCTGCGCAAACGTCACCATCGCGCGCTCACCCCTCCACCGGTGCCGAACCCGACACCGGAACCGAACGTGCGAATCCGCCGTCCACCATCAGACCGGCCACCGTCTCCAGCTCCGGCGGGTTACCGGCCAGCCGCTCGAGGAAGGCGTCGAAATCAGCACCGCACGGCAGCAACAACCGCTCCACGCGCTCCTGGACCGACCAGCCGTCCCGGTCGCGGGCATCGTCGTACGGGGAGAACCACACCGAGCCGATGCCCTCACCCTTGACCTTCAGCGCGAGCAGCCCGCCCTGGGCGAAGGCCACGCACAGGTAGTCCTTCGTCAGGTGGTCCCGCAGACACTTGTTGACGTACACCAGGTCGTTGACCGCCGCCTCCTCACGCACCGTGAAGAACGGCTGGTCCACCAGCAGGCCGAGGTCCACGTCCAGGCCCGCACCGACCGGCGCACAGCCGCCCGCGGCCTTCAGGAACGAGCGGTACGCCTCCGGCAGCCGGTAGCCGAGGTCCTCCTCGACGCCCTGCACCTGCTCCTCGGCGACCGACACCACGGACTTCGGCAGCCCCATGTGCGCCGGGCGCACCTCCTGCAACGGCCGCGTCCCGCGCTTGTCGTGGTCCACCGGAGCCGTCGTCAGGCCCGCGTGATGCCGCAGCAGAGCCTTCACCTCGACCGGGACCAGCTCCATGCGCCGCGAACCCGCCACGTGGTGCCAGGTCCAGCCGTGCGGGGTCGCCACCGGCCCGACCGTGTCCCACAGCTCGTGCCCGGCGGCCTTCATCGCCGCGTTCGCGGACACGCAGTCCGTGAGCCGCAGCTCGTCCACGCCGAAGCCCTCCGGCGGTTCGGCGATCTCCACCGCCGCGCGCGCGTAGGCGGAGAAGTCCGGATGCCCATTGCCGTCCATCCGCACCCCGTGAGGATGCCGAGCGGCCCGGACCGGGTCCGGGAAATGCACGACCTGCCCCGAGTAAGCGGCGTTGGGTGGCGCGGCCTGCTGCCCGAGCCGACCTGTCGTCATGGCGGTAGCCCCCTGCTGGATCTGGCTGGTTCACCACAGCCTATGCGCTGGGGCAAGAGCCTTACCCGCGCCCGACCGGCGCACCCGCCCGAGGGCCGGGAACATCCGAATTGATACGAATATTCGACCCCGCTTCCGCATGACAGGTGACGTTTGACAGGCTGTCCCCGCGGCACGGGGGCGTGCGCGACAGCGGTCACCACCGCCGCCACGGGAGGGAAAGCGCGACCATGCACAACACGGCAACACGTACAGAATCCGGCGACACCGCGCCGGACGCACCAGGCGCACCGGGCGCGCCTGGACCGGCCGGCGAAGCCGCCGGCCCCGCAGGCGACCCCCGCCTGCGCTGGAGCAGCACCGACGGCCGCCCCGCCGTGCCCGTCCTGCGCTTCCGCCGGGACGGCATCCTCCCCACCGTCGCCGCCGCCCTCTCCGTACGCGGCGAAACCCTCACCGGCACCGCCGGCAAGGCCGATCAGCCGCCCGTGCTCCACCCGCTCGTCCAGGACTTCCTCGACACCCTCACCAGCGGCCAGCGCGAACGATTCACCGGCCGGTGCCCGGAGGCGATCCTGCTCTCCCGTCACCTGGTCGCCGTCGAGGGCGCCCGCTCCCGGCGCGCCTCCCGCAAACCCCTCTCCCCGAGCGAGGCCCGCCGCTCCCTCAAGCACGCGAAGATCACCGCCCGCCGCATCCGCGAGGACGGCGACCCCCTCCACGGCAGCTACGCAGCCCCCTGCCGCTCCTGCGAAGCACTCCTCGCCCACTTCGGCGTACGCTCCGTCGACCTCACCCCATCCGAGTAGCCATGACCACCGCCTCCGCCTCCTACGACCGCTCCTCGGCCACCCGTTTCCCGGTCGCCGTGGACTCCGCCCTGCGCACCGCCGGCTGGGAACCCGGCCGGTGGGACATCAAGCAGGCCGAGTACTGGGCCGACGCCCTGCGGGACCACACCACGCCCGCCGGACACCGGCACACCGTCTTCCCCGCCGCCGTCGAGGCCTGGGCCGAGTTCGGCGGTCTGACGGTCGCCGCGCACGGTCCCGGCCGCCAGATCGCCCCGACGCCCGTCCGGATCGACCCGCTCACCGGACTCCACCTCGCGCGCACGTTCGCCGACCTCGGCCGGGCCCTCTCGACCCAGCTCTGCCCGCTGGGCGTCGAGGCCGACGGCGGCTCCCACCTCGCGCTCGACCGCGAGGGCCGCGTCTACGGCATCGACCACACCGGCGACTGGTACCTCGGCTCCAACGTCGACGAGGCCCTCACCCTCCTCCTGACGGGCCTCCAGCCGACCCGCCTCACCACCTAGCTCCCGCCGGGGTCGCCGACTCCGACCGGTGTTCTGCGGTTCGGCTCCGGCCGCTCGGTGGTGCCGGAGCTCCGCGGGTTCGGCTCCGGCCGGTGGTGCCGGGGCTCTGCCCCGGGCCCCGCGCCTCAATCGCCGGCGGGGCTGGGTGGTGTGGGGCGGTGCCCCGCCCGAGTGTCTCCTCGGCTCGCGCGGTGCGGCATGTCTCGGTTGTGCCCGGTGGTGCGCGCTCGTCCTGCGGGGACACTCCGCCGTGTCCCCGCCCCACGGCAAGGCTCCGGCAGTGCCCCGAAGCCGCCCCGGCGCGTGGGGAGCGGGGACGGGGAGGGGTGTCCCCGCAGGACGAGCGCGCGACCGCCGGGTACTGCCGAGATGGCCCGCACGCGCCGAGCCGAGGAGACACCCCTGCCCGGCCCCGCGGACCAGCCCGTACCGCGCCCGGATCCCGGCCCGCAGGGCGACTCGGGCCCGCCCGCCCCGCCGAGGGACCGACTAGGCCGTCGGGAGGACCGCCGAGACCTTGAAGCCGCCCGCGTCCGTCGGGCCCGACACGAACACCCCGCCCAGGCCCAGGACCCGCTCCCGCATCCCGACCAGCCCGTTCCCCCCGCTGGGCAGCCCCGGCTCGGGGGCCTTCCCGTCGCAGGGGCCGTTCTCCACCTGCATGGCCACCTCCCCCGCCCGGTGCGCGAGCCGTACCACGACCCGCGCGCCCGGGGCGTGCTTGTGGCAGTTTGTGAGCGCCTCCTGCACCACGCGGAACGCCGTCTGCTCGACCTCCGCCGCGTACGCCGCCCACTCGCCGTGCACCAGCATCTCCACGGCCATCCCCGCCGCCCGCGACTGCCCGACCAGCGCCTCCAGCTCGCCGAGCGTGGGCCCGTCCTCCACACCTCCACCCCCCGCGAACGCCACCGCCGCGACGGCCACGGCGGGCACGGGAGCCGGGGCCGGCTTGGGCGGCGCCCGGAGCACGCCGAGCATCTCGCGCAGCTCCGTCAGCGCCTGCCGCCCCATGTCCCCCACCAGGGCCGCGTTCTTCGCCGCCCGCGCCGGGTCCTTGACCGCCACCGCCTCCAGCGCGGCCGCGTGCACCACCATCAGCGACACCCGGTGGGCGACCACGTCGTGCATCTCCCGCGCGATCCGGGTGCGCTCCTCCGTACGGGCCCACTCGGCCCGCTCCTCCGCCCGGTCCGCCAGCAGCGACAGCTCCCGCTCCAGCGAGTCCGCCCGTTCCTGCAGGCTCTCCATCAGCCGCCGCCGGGCCCCGATGTAGAGCCCGAACAGCACCGGCGGCACGGTCAGCGCCACCGCGACGAACCCGGACAGCACGACCACGAGCGTCGTGTCGGCCTCCACGTCCCCGCGGGTGCGCAGGTACATCACGACGAAGGTCGCGGCCAGCGACATCGAGGCCAGCGTGGCCGTGATCCGCCGGGGCACTTCGGAGGAGGCCAGCGTGTACATCCCGACCACCGCGAGCAGGAACCCCATCGCGGCCGGTGACACGGCGATCCCGACGAGCACCACGGCGATCGGCCACCGCCGCCGCAGCACGAGCGTGGCCCCCACCACGAACCCGAACAGCACTCCGACCGCCGTCGGCAGCCCCGCCTCGGCGGCGAAGGGCACGCCCTCCCACGCGCACTCCAGGGCGGACACCCCGCCGAGCACCGCGTCCCCCACGGCGTCCCGCCGCCGCACCCACCACAAAGGCGGCCCGGCCCGGCCTTCCACTTCCCCCGTTTTGGTCATGCCGTCCAGCGTACGGGCGGCCTTCGCGGCGCCCCGGGGAAATACCCGCCACCGAAACGGCGGGAACGGGTACCGTCGCGGTGAGGGCAGGTGGTACGGCATAGTAGGGACGGCCAGCTTGATCGGTACGCCGAAATGTCCGATTAGGCCACATTCACTATCCCCTGTGGTGTAATTGGCAGCACTGAGGCTTTTGGTGCCTTATGTCCGGGTTCGAGTCCTGGCGGGGGAGCTGCTCGATTCCGGGTCCGGACCTTCACGGTCGGGACCCGCGTTCGTTCGGGGGCACCGGCACCCCGGTATCCTTCACGGGTCCACCCCCGAAGCCGAAGGGCATCCCCGTGAGCGCCAACCGCCCGGCAGCCGTCGTCGTACTCGCAGCGGGTGAAGGCACCCGCATGAAGTCGGCGACTCCCAAGGTTCTCCACGAGATCTGCGGGCGCTCGCTCGTCGGTCACGTCGTCGCCGCCTCCCGTGAGCTGGACCCCGAGCACCTCGTCGTGGTCGTCGGGCACGCCCGGGAGCAGGTCACCGCGCACCTGGCCGGCATCGACGCCGACGTCCGCACCGCCGTCCAGTACGAGCAGAACGGCACCGGGCACGCCGTCCGCATGGCCCTCGAAGAGCTCGGCGGCGGCATCACCGGCACCGTGATCGTCGTCTGCGGCGACACCCCGCTGCTGACCGGCGAGACCCTGGCCGGGCTCGCGCGGACGCACGAGGCCGACGGCAACGCCGTCACCGTGCTGACCGCCGAGGTCCCCGACTCCACCGGCTACGGACGCATCGTCCGCGACGCCGGCGGCGCCGTGACGGCCATCGTCGAGCACAAGGACGCCTCCGACGCCCAGCGCGCGATCCGCGAGATCAACTCGGGCGTCTTCGCCTTCGACGGCGCCCTGCTCGCCGACGCCCTCGGCAAGGTCCGTACGGACAACAGCCAGGGCGAGGAGTACCTCACCGACGTCCTCGGCATCCTGCGCGAGGCCGGGCACCGCGTCGGCGCGGCCGTCGGCAGCGACCACCGGCAGATCCTCGGGATCAACAACCGCGTCCAGCTCGCCGAGGCCCGCGCGCTGCTGAACGCGCGCCTGCTGGAGCAGGCCATGCTCGCGGGCGTCACGGTCGTCGACCCGGCCGGCACCTTCATCGACGTGACCGTCACCTTCGGGCAGGACGCGATCGTGCACCCCGGCACCCAGCTGCTGGGCACCACGCACATCGCCGAGGGAGCCGAGGTCGGCCCCAACAGCCGGCTCAAGGACACCCACGTGGGCGCGGGCGCCCGGGTGGACAACACGGTCGCCGAGAGCGCGGTCGTGGGCCCGCAGGCGAACGTGGGTCCCTTCGCGTACCTGCGCCCCGGCACGAACCTCGGCGCCAGGGCCAAGGCCGGTACGTACGTCGAGATGAAGAACGCGACGATCGGCGAGGGCACCAAGGTCCCCCACCTGTCGTACGTGGGCGACGCGACGATCGGCGAGTACACCAACATCGGCGCCGCGAGCGTCTTCGTGAACTACGACGGTGAGCACAAGCACCACACCACCATCGGCTCACACTGCAAGACGGGCTCCGACAACATGTTTGTGGCTCCCGTCACCATCGGGGACGGCGCCTACACGGCCGCCGGCTCCGTAATCACCAAGGATGTGCCGCCCGGCGCCCTGGCCGTGGCCCGTGGCCAGCAGCGGAATATCGAGGGCTGGGTGGCCCGCAAGCGTCCGGGCAGTGCGGCTGCCACGGCGGCGCAGTCGGCGGCCCCGGAGGACGCCGAGCGCCCCTGAGGTGAACTGACCGGAAACAGGTACGCCCGTTACGGCGTACCGTGATAGGTGCACGCAATTCGGCTGGCTCACCGTGTGCGGGACGGACGCACATGGGGGCGAGCAGCTTCAACACGTCTGAGGAGACTGTGCTGTGACCGGGATCAAGACGACCGGCGAGAAGAAGCTGATGCTCTTCTCCGGCCGCGCCCACCCCGAGCTGGCCGAGGAGGTTGCGCATCAGCTGGGCGTCGCCCTCGTGCCGACCAAGGCTTTCGACTTCGCGAACGGTGAGATCTACGTCCGCTTCCAGGAGTCGGCACGTGGCGCGGACTGCTTCCTGATCCAGAGCCACACGGCTCCGATCAACAAGTGGATCATGGAGCAGCTGATCATGATCGACGCGCTGAAGCGCGCGTCGGCACGCTCCATCACCGTGATCGTCCCGTCCTACGGGTACGCCCGCCAGGACAAGAAGCACAAGGGCCGCGAGCCGATCTCGGCCCGCCTGGTCGCCGATCTGCTGAAGACCGCGGGTGCGGACCGCATCCTCACGGTCGACCTGCACACGGACCAGATCCAGGGCTTCTTCGACGGCCCGGTGGACCACCTTTCGGCCCTGAACGTCCTCGCGGACTACGTCGGCGCCAAGGTGGACCGTACGAAGCTCACGATCGTGTCCCCGGACGCCGGCCGTGTGCGTGTGGCCGACCGCTGGTGCGACCGTCTGGACGCGCCGCTGGCGATCGTGCACAAGCGCCGCGACAAGGACGTCGCCAACCAGGTGACCGTCCACGAGGTCGTCGGTGAGGTCAAGGGCCGCGTCTGCGTCCTGGTCGACGACATGATCGACACCGGTGGCACCATCTGCGCCGCGGCCGACGCGCTGTTCGCGCACGGCGCGGAGGACGTCATCGTGACGGCCACGCACGGCATCCTGTCGGGCCCTGCGGCCGACCGCCTGAAGAACTCCAAGGTCAGCGAGTTCGTGTTCACGAACACCCTGCCGGACCCCTCCGACCTGGAGCTCGACAAGATCACGGTGCTGTCGATCGCCCCGATGATCGCGCGCGCCGTGCGCGAGGTCTTCGAGGACGGTTCGGTCACCAGCCTCTTCGAGGAGCAGCAGTAACCCGAGCGGTAACCGCTCCGCGGTAGATCCTTTTTGGTACGGCCTCCCCCGCCGGGTACACTCCATGAGTTGCTCGGCGAGGGAGGCCGTACCTGTTTCCGGTACGGATGCTCCGTTATCGACGCGCTCTTCGTAGCAGGCCGTTCCGGCCGGGTGACTCTGTCCGTTTTCCGTCACCCCACGAGGAGTGAGCATGTCCGAGATCAAGCTTGCCGCCAAGATCCGCAACGACTTCGGCAAGGGCGCTGCCCGTCAGGCCCGTCGTGACGCCCTGACCCCCGCCGTCATCTACGGCCACGGCACGGACCCGAAGCACGTCAACGTCGACGCCCACGCCCTGCAGCTGGCGCTCCGCACCCCGAACGTCCTGATCTCCCTGGACATCGAGGGCGACGCCGCCGAGCTGGTCATCCCGAAGGCCGTGCAGAAGCACCCGCTGAAGCGTTCCATCTCCCACGTCGACTTCCTGATCGTCAAGAAGGGCGAGAAGGTCACCGTCGACGTCGCGATCGTCACCGAGGGCGAGCTGGCCGCCGGCGGCAACATGCTGGAGACCCTCCAGAACACCATCTCCGTCGAGGCCGAGGCCACGCACATCCCGACCGAGGTCACCGTCTCCATCGCGGGCCTCGAGGCCGGTGCCACCATCCACGCCTCGGACCTGGTCCTCCCGGCGGGCACCACCCTGGCCGTCGACGGCGACATCGCCGTCCTGCAGGTCGTGGCCCCGCAGGCCGAGGAGCCGGCCGCCGAGGCCGCCGAGGGCACCGAGGCCTGAGCCTCACCCCATCCCCTCAGCAGTTGCTGACCGACCGCCGTCCGGCTCCACTGGAGCGGGACGGCGGTCGTCTTCGTAGAGGAACCGAGGAGCTTTTCATGTCGGACGACGCGGCGCCCTGGCTGATCGTGGGCCTGGGGAACCCGGGACCGGAGTACGCGGGCAACCGCCACAACATCGGCTTCATGGTGGCCGATCTGCTGGCGGAGCGGATCGGCGGGAAGTTCAAGGCGCACAAGGCCCGGGCCCAGGTGGTCGAGGGCCGCATGGGCCCGCCGGGGCCGGCCAACCGCCGGGTGGTGCTGGCCAAGCCGATGACGTACATGAACCTGTCAGGCGGCCCGGTGACGGCGCTGCGCGACTTCTACAAGGTGCCGCTGGAACGGATCGTCGCGGTCCACGACGAGCTGGACATCGACTACCCGACGCTGCGGCTGAAGCTGGGCGGCGGGGACAACGGGCACAACGGTCTGAAGTCGATGACCAAGTCCATGGGCCCGGACTACCACCGGGTGCGGTGCGGCATCGGGCGGCCGCCGGGCCGGATGCAGGTCGCGGACTTCGTGCTGAAGGACTTCTCCTCCACGGAGCGCAAGGAGCTGGACTGGTTCGTGGACCGGGCCGCGGACTCCGTGGAGTGCCTGATCGCCGAGGGCCTGGAGCGGGCCCAGTCCGCTTACAACTCCTGAGCGGCGCTACATCTCGTCGAGCCCGTCGAAGTCGATTTCGGCGGCGAAGGGCCGGTCGACGCTGAACGGCTTGGTGTGGATCCCCTGGCAGACGTAGGCACGTGTGTGGGGGTCCAGCTCGTAGAGGTACACGACCGGTTCGATGGCTTCGTCGCCCTCGATCTTGACGATCCAGTAGTTCGGGATACCGGCAGCGGCGTACTTGTGCAGCTTCGCTTTGGTGTCCCGGGCTTCGGACTCGGGCGAGACCACCTCGACTGCGAGCAGGACATCGGCGGCATAGAAGTGGGTCTGCATGGGGCTCGTGCAGGCTTCTCGCCGCACGACTGAGATGTCTGGTTCGGGCCCGTTGCGCTTGTCGATCACCACAGTCATCTCTCGCGCGACCCTTGTGTGCCGGGGGGCGGTCAGTCGCAGCCGGGTGACGAGGAAGTCGATCAGATCAGAGTGGATGAAGCGTTGCGGACTCACGAAGACCAGGCTCCCGTCGATCAGCTCGGTGTGTCGCGGGAGGTCCGGCAGCGTCAGCAGGTCGTCCACCGTGTACCCGTCCAACGGCGGCCTCGACCAGTCGTGTACGGGCTCGGCAGTCATGGTTGCTCCCATGGACGGGATTGTGGTCCTGGACGTCCACGGTAGCGCCCGGTATCCGTGTCCGTCATCACAAAGGGTGACGGACACGGATACCGGGGCCCGGCGTCAGCCCGTGTTGCGCAGGCCCGCGGCGACGCCGTTGACCGTGAGGAGCAGGGCGCGGGCCAGCAGCGGGTCGGCTTCCTCGCCCTGGGCGGCGGCGGCGCGCTGGCGGGCCAGCAGGGAGACCTGGAGGTAGGAGATGGGGTCCAGGTAGGCGTCGCGTACGGCGAAGGTCTGCTGGAGCACCGGGTTCGAGCCGAGGAGCTCTTCGGCGCCGGTGATGCGCAGGACCTCGCGGACGGTGAGCTCGTGCTCGGCCTCGATGCGGGCGAAGACGTGCTTGAGGTGGTCGGGCACGAGGGTGTCGACGTAGTGGCGGGCGATCCGCAGGTCGGTCTTGGCCAGCGTCATCTCGACGTTGGACAGGAAGTTGCGGAAGAAGTGCCAGCGTCCGCCCATCTCGGCGAGGACGTCCTCCTGGCCTGCCTCGCGCAGGGCCTTGAGGCCGGAGCCGACCCCGTACCAGCCGGGGACGATCTGGCGGGACTGGGTCCAGCCGAACACCCACGGGATGGCGCGCAGGCCGTCGAGGCCGGCGCCGGAGTCGGGGCGGCGGGAGGGCCGGGAGCCGAGGTGCAGGTCGGCGAGCTGGTCGACGGGGGTCGCGGCGAAGAAGTAGGCGGGCAGGTCGGGGTCCTCGACGAGCTCGCGGTACGCGGCGTGCGCGGCGTCGGAGACGACGTCCATGGCCGCGTCCCAGCGGGTGAGGGCCTCGTCGGACTGGCGGGGCGCGGTGTGCAGGGCGGAGGCCTGCAGGGTGGCGGCGACGGTCAGTTCGAGGTTCTCCCGGGCCAGCGAGGGGACCAGGTACTTGTCGGAGATGACCTCGCCCTGCTCGGTGACCTTGATCTCGCCTTCGAGGGTGCCCCAGGGCTGGGCGAGGATCGCGTCGTGGGAGGGGCCGCCGCCGCGGCCGACGGTGCCGCCGCGGCCGTGGAAGAGGCGCAGGCGCACGCCGTAGCGGTGGGCGACGTCGCGCAGCCGGCGCTGGGCGCGGTGGATCTCCCACTGGGAGGTGGTGATGCCGCCGAACTTGGAGGAGTCGGAGTAGCCGAGCATGACCTCCTGGACGTCGCCGCGCAGGGAGACGAGGCGGCGGTAGGAGGGGTCGGCGAGCATCTCGTCGAGGATGACGTCCGCGGCGCGCAGCTCGTCGGTGGTCTCCAGGAGCGGGACGATGCCGATCTTGGCCCAGCCGGTGTGGAGGTCGATGAGGCCGGCCTCGCGGGCGAGGACGGCGGCGGCGAAGACGTCGTCGGCGCCCTGGCACATCGAGATGATGTAGGACTCGATGACCTCGGGGCCGAACTTCTCGAAGGCGTCCTTGATGGCGCCGAAGACGCCGAGGGTCTTGGCTCCGGCGGCGTCGAGCGGGGCCGGGGTGGGGGCCAGCGGGCGGCGGGAGCGCAGTTCCTTGGCGAGGAGCTTCTGGCGGTACTCGCGCGGCATGTCGGCGTAGCGCCAGGACTCCTCGCCGAGACGGTCGAAGAGCTGGCCGAGCGCGTGGTGGTGGGCGTCGGCGTGCTCGCGTACGTCCATGGTGGCGAGCTGGAGCCCGAAGGCGGCCAGGGTGCGGATGGTGCGGTCCATGCGGCCGTCGGCGAAGAGCGCGCCGCGGTGTTCGCGCAGGGAGGTCTGGATGAGGGTGAGGTCGGTGAGGAGCTCGGCGGTGCCGAGGTAGTCGCGGCCTTCCTCGTGCGGGATGCCCTTGGCGAGGCGCTCGCGGGTGTTGAGGAGCTTCTGCCGGATGCAGGTGGCCTTGAGGCGGTACGGCTCCTCGGCGTTCAGCCGCTTGTAGCGCGGGCTGATCCCGGGGAGGCGCTCCAGGTCGGCCTGGAGGGAGGCGAGGAGTTCCTCGGTGGCTCCGGTGTAGCGGATGGAGTTGGAGAGGAGCCCGCGCAGGTAGTCGATGAGTTCGAGGGCGTCGGTGATGCCGTGCTCGTGCTGGAGGATCAGCACGTCGCGGGTGACCTCGGGGGTGACGTTGGGGTTGCCGTCGCGGTCGCCGCCGATCCAGGTGCCGAAGGTCAGCGGTCGGGTGCCGGCGGGGATCTCGACGCCGACGCGCTGAAGCTCGGCGGCGAGGTCCTCGAGGACGTCGCCGACGGCGCCGGCGTGCAGCTCGTCGAGGTAGTAGATGGCGTTGCGGGCCTCGTCGGCGGGCTCGGGGCGCACGACGCGCAGTTCGTCGGTCTGCCAGACGAGGTCGATGTTCTCGGCGAGGCGCAGGTCGTGGCGGCGGCGGTCGCCGGCGCCGGTGACGGGCTCCTCCAGCAGCGCGGCGATGCGGCGCAGCTTGTTGAGGACGCTGCGGCGGGCCGCTTCGGTGGGGTGTGCGGTGAAGACGGGACGGACGTTGAGGTTCTTGACCGTCTCGCGCAGGTGTTCGGGGTCGGCGTCCTTCAGCATGTCGGCGGTGCGGGCGAGGAGCCCGCCCTCGGCGGCACGGTGGGCGCGCAGTTCCTTGCCGCGGTGCACCTGCTCGGTGACGTTGGCGAGGTGGAAGTAGGTGGAGAAGGCGCGTACGAGCTTGGCGGCGGTCTCCAGGTCGGTGTCGCCGAGCAGGGCGGCGGCGGCCTCGCCGTCGGTGCGGGTGAGGGCGCGGACGCGCTCGACGAGGTCGAGGAGGTCCTGGCCCTCCTGGCGTACGAGGGTTTCCCCGAGGAGGTCGCCGAGGCGGCGGATGTCCGCGCGCAGTTCCGCGTTGGCGGTGGCGGCCGGGGTGACGGGGGCCTGGCCCTGGGGGGCCTGGTCAGCACTGCTCACAGGTGCGGCTCCTTGCAGTGTTCGAGCGCTACTGGGCGGTGGGCTCCCGGCGACGTGCGGCGATGCCTTCCCCGGACTCCGTCCGGGGGCGGGATCTCCGCTCCTGATGCGCAGCTCGGGCTGCCCGTGCGGACCGCGCTGTCCGACGGGACCCAGGATAGGTGTCCGACGCGTGTGCCTGGACAAACGTCTCATCAGGCGGCGCGTGAACACCTCGGGCGCGCTCCTTCTCCCGGCGCCGCCCCTCTTGCCTGCGTACCCGGCTTTGCCATACTTACGATGCCGTAGGTTACGGGTCCGTAGGGTTCGTGACCCGGGAGCCCGCCGACTTCTCTCACCCCCCAGGGGACACCCATGACCACCAGTCCCGATCTGATCGAGGGTGCCTCCGCGCCCTCCGACACGTCCGAGCCGTCCGCGACACTGGGCGGCGAGAACAAGCGCTCCATCGAGCAGATCGCTCTGCTGCTGTTCATCACCGTGCCCTTCGTGGCCCTGCTGGCGGCGGTCCCGCTGGCCTGGGGCTGGGGGGTGAGCTGGCTGGACCTGGGCCTGATGGTCTTCATGTACTTCCTGGCCTGCCACGGGATCACCATCGGTTTCCACCGCTACTTCACGCACGGTTCCTTCAAGGCGAAGCGGCCGCTGCGGATCGTCCTCGCCGTGATGGGTTCGATGGCGGTGGAGGGGCCGCTGGTGCGCTGGGTGGCGGACCACCGCAAGCACCACAAGTTCTCCGACCACGAGGGTGACCCGCACTCGCCGTGGCGGTTCGGGGAGACGCTGCCGGCCCTGATGAAGGGGCTGTGGTGGGCGCACATCGGCTGGCTGTTCGACGAGGAGCAGACCGATCAGCAGAAGTACGCCCCCGACCTGATCAAGGACCCGGCGATCCGCCGGATCTCGCGGGACTTCATCTTCTGGACGATCTTCTCGCTGGCGATCCCCCCGCTGGTGGGCGGTCTGGTGACGATGTCCTGGTGGGGCGCGTTCACAGCGTTCTTCTGGGGCTCCCTGGTGCGGGTGGCGCTGCTGCACCACGTGACGTGGTCGATCAATTCGATCTGCCACGCGGTGGGCAAGCGGCCGTTCAAGTCCCGGGACCGCAGTGGGAACGTCTGGTGGCTGGCGGTGCTCTCGTGCGGGGAGTCCTGGCACAACCTGCACCACGCCGACCCGACCTCGGCGCGGCACGGCGTGCTGCGCGGCCAGGTCGACTCCAGCGCGCGGCTGATCCGCTGGTTCGAGCAGCTGGGCTGGGCGACGGACGTCCGCTGGCCGTCGGCGGCCCGCATCGACGCCCGGCGCAGGGAAAACGAGTCGAACGCGGCATGATGGGGGGCGTGGCGATCGACGGCAGTAATTCCAGCAGCGACAAGCCCAGGCGCGGCCGCCGGGTCCGGATGACGGGCGCGGAGCGGCGCCAGCAACTGCTGGACATCGGCCGGACGCTGTTCGCGGAGAAGGGCTTCGAAGGCACCTCGGTGGAGGAGATCGCGGCGAAGGCCGGGGTGTCCAAGCCGGTGGTGTACGAGCACTTCGGCGGCAAGGAGGGCCTGTACGCGGTCGTCGTGGACCGGGAGATGCGCCAGCTGCTGGACGGGGTGACGGGTGCGCTGACGGCCGGGCACCCGCGGGAGCTGCTGGAGCAGGCGGCCTTCGCGCTGCTGGACTACATCGAGTCGTACACGGACGGCTTCCGGATCCTCGTGCGCGATTCCCCGGTCGCCCAGTCGACCGGCACCTTCGCCTCGCTGATCAGCGACATCGCCACGCAGGTCGAGGACATCCTGGGTCTGGAGTTCAAGGCGCGGGGCTTTGATCCCAAGCTGGCCCCGCTGTACGCGCAGGCGCTGGTCGGGATGGTGGCGCTGACCGGGCAGTGGTGGCTGGACGTGCGCAGGCCCAAGAAGGCGGAGGTGGCGGCGCACCTGGTGAATCTGGCCTGGCACGGGCTGGACGGGCTGGAGTCGAAGCCTCAGCTGGTGGGCCGGCGCAAGAACTGAGCCCCGTACGCGCACCACGACGGCGCCCCGTCACCGGAGATCCGGTGGCGGGGCGCCGTCGTGGTGCGCGTCCTAGGCGCAGGGTTCCAGCGCTGCCGGTTCCGGGCGGTGCCGTTCCAGGAATTCGAGCCGGTTGCCGACGGGGTCCTCCGAGTAGAAGCGGCGGTGGCCCGGCAGGTCGTCGTCCCAGACCACCTTGGCTCCCCGCTCCCGCAGTCTGCTCGCGTACGCCTCGATGCCGGTCACCCGCAGCCCCGGATGGGCCTTGCGGGCGGGCCGGAAGTCCTCCTCGACGCCGAGGTGCAGCTGGACGGGCCCGGCGGCGAACCAGCAGCCGCCGCGGGCGGCGAGGACGGGCGGCTTGGGGATCTCGGTCATGCCGAGGACGTCCGTGTAGTACGCGCGGAGCCGGTCCTCCGAGTCCGGCGGCGCGGCGAGTTGCACGTGGTCGACTGCGGTCAGCACGGTCATGCCTCCTTGCGGGCTACGGCGAAGATGCGGCGGAACGGGAAGACGGTGCCGCGCGGGCCGGTCGGATAGGCCGCGCGCAGCCGGTCACGGTATTCGGTGAGAAAGGCGTCCACGGCGTCGCGGTCGTCGCCGAGGGCGGTGAGGACGGGCCGCAGGGCGGTGCCCTTGACCCAGTCGAGCACGGGGTCGGGGCCCTGGAGCAGCTGGTGGTAGGTGGTCTCCCAGATGTCGGCGGCACAGCCGAGCTCGGTGAACCGGGCGAGGTATTCGGCGGGTTCGAGGAGATGGATGTAGCGGGCGCCGTGGCCGGCGAGCCGGGCCCGCCAGCGCGGGGTGTCGCACTGTTCGGCGAGCAGGGCGTGGCTGGGGGCCGTGAAGTTGCCGGGGATCTGGAAGGCAAAGGTGCCGCCGGGGCGCAGGCCGTTGATCCAGGCGCCGAAGGAGCCGGGGTGGCCGGGGACCCACTGCAGGGCGGCGTTGGAGACGATCAGGTCGTAGGGCTCCTCGGGCAGCCAGGTGGCGAGGTCCCCGTGGCGGAAGTCGAGGCTGCCGCCGCCGGGGGTGGGCCCGGCGTACTCCTCGGTGGCGCGGCGGAGCATCTCCGGGGAGAGGTCGAAGCCGGTGATGCGGGCCTCGGGCCAGCGCTCGGCGAGGAGGGTGGTGACGTTGCCGGGGCCGCAGCCGAGGTCGGCGATGCGGGCGGGGCGGTGGGGGAGCTCGGGTATGCGGGTGAGCAGGTCGAGGAAGGGCCGTGTGCGGTGACCCGAGTGCCGGAGGTACTGCTGGGGATCCCAGGTGGGGGCGGATGGCGCGGTGGACGTGGGGGTCCCGGCGCGCGCGGTATCGGAATACATGTTCGAGCCTCCCTGCTGGCGGGCGATCGGAAGCGGAATCCGTTCCGGCCCCCTCCATGCCCCATGCTCCCTTCATTTATATCTCGATGTCAAGATACTCGCGATCGAGATACTCGACATGAAGAGACTTCACGTCGACAGATCCCTTACACTGATCGGCATGGAGGACGAGGTCGACCGACTGGTGGCGGCATGGCGGCGGGAGCGCCCTGACCTCGACGTGGAACCGCTCGAGGTACTGAGCCGCGTCAGCAGGCTCGCGCGCCATCTCGACCGCGCCCGCAGGCTGGCCTTCTCCGAGCACGGCCTGGAGCCGTGGGAGTTCGACGTCCTGACGTCGCTGCGCCGGGCCGGCGCGCCCTACCAGCTCTCCCCCGGCCAGCTGTTGACCCAGACCCTGGTCACCTCCGGCACCATGACCAACCGCATCGACCGGCTCGCCAAGAAGGGCCTCGTCGAACGGCTCCCGGACCCCAGCGACCGCCGGGGGGTCCTGGTGCGGCTCACCCCCGAGGGCCGGGACCGCGCCGACCAGGCCCTCGCCGGGCTGCTGGCCCAGGAACGGGCGATCCTGGCCCAGCTCTCGCAGAGCCAGCGCGGCGATCTCGCCGGGCTGCTACGCCAGTTGACCGCTCCGTTCGACAACATCCCCGGCTAGGTCCGCCGGTCGTACACCGGCCCGCCGGGCCAGTGCCACCGCGGCCAGCGTGGAGTGCACCCCGAGCTTGCCCAGCACGTTCTGCATGTGGGTGCGGACCGTGTGCGGGGACAGGAACAGCCGTGCCGCCACGTCCTTGCGGCCCAGCCCCGCCACCATGCAGCGCAGCACCTCGTGCTCACGCGGGGTCAGCGATTCCACCAGCCGCTCGCTGTCCGTACGGTGCTTGCGCGCCGCGGTCAGCTCCCGGAGCACGCCGGTGAGCAGGGCGGGCGGCAGGTGGGTCTCCTCGCGCAGGACCCCGCGGATCACGGCCAGCAGCCGGGAGAGCGAACAGTCCTTCGCCACCCAGCCCGAGGCTCCCGCCTGGAGTGCGAGGGCGGCCCGGCGGGGATCGTCGCGCTCGGCGAGCACGACGATGCGGACCCCGGGGTGGGACACCCGCACCCCCGCGACCAGCGCGATCCCGTCCGGGCTGGGCGGCGGAGGCCCGGAGCCGGACTCCCGCTGGGCGGGCACGGCCCCCGGGACCACGCCGAGATCGGCGTCGACCAGCAGGACGTCGAAGCGACGGCCCTCGGCCGCCGCGCGTTCGAGGCAGCGCAGCGCGGCGGGGCCGCTGCCGGCCGCGGACACGTCCACGTCCGGCTCGGCCGCGAGCGCGGCTGCGAGCGATTCGGCGAAGATGCGGTGATCGTCGACGACGAGAACCCGGATACGAACCACAAAACCCCCAAGGGTAGGGGAACGGACGACGGCGGGTACGGCGCCCGGACCGGGTGATCCGCAGCTGCCCCGGCCGCCGCCGTGACATCTCTGCACTACCCCGGACCGGACGACGTACCCGACTTGTCTCGACCCCTGAATCAACACCGGCCCCCACCGGTGTCACGCATCAGCGTAGGGCCGGGGGCGTCCGGCGGTTGGCCGAATAGCAGAAGTTTTCCCGGGGATTTTCCGGCGCGGGCGTCCCGAACCCGCTTTGTGATGGCTTGAAATCGCCCGCACCGAAGGTCCTGATGGCGGCTTCGGTACCGGCGTGTGCCGCGGGCAGTTGCACGGGGGGCATTTCACCCGGCGTGTGCACGCCGGGCGCCCGCGCACAGCGCCCGTCCGCAGCGCACGGCCGACACGCACACGCCCCCCGCACCGGTCGGGGTGCGGGGGGCGCGCAGGACAAGGGGAGGTCCGGGCGGATACCGGAGATCCAGGAGGTTCAGGAGGTGTGCGTACGCGCGAAGTTCCACGCGTCCGTGATGATCCCGGTGAGGTCCGAGCGGCTCGGGGTCCAGCCGAGGCGCTCGTGGGCCGTGCGCGCGGAGGCGACGAGCATCGCCGGGTCGCCGGCCCGGCGCGGCGCGACCACCTCGGGGATCTCCCGGCCGGTGACCTTGCGGACGGTCTCGACGACCTCGCGGACCGAGAACCCGTTGCCGTTGCCCAGGTTGCAGATCAGGTGCTCCCCGCCGGTGGCGGCCCGCAGGGCGGCCAGGTGGGCCTCCGCGAGGTCGGCGACGTGGATGTAGTCGCGTACGCAGGTGCCGTCGGGGGTCGGGTAGTCCTCGCCGAACACCGAGATCGACTCCCGCTCGCCCAGCGCGACCTGGAGGACCAGCGGGATCAGGTGCGTCTCGGGGGTGTGGCGCTCGCCGAACTCCCCGTAGGCGCCGGCCACGTTGAAGTAGCGCAGGGACACCGCGGCCAGGCCGTGCGCCACGCACTCCCCCGCGATCATGTGGTCGACGGCCAGCTTCGAGGCGCCGTACGGGTTGGTCGGCGCGGTCACCGAGGCCTCGGTCAGCAGGCCCTCCGTCGGCTCCCCGTAGGTGGCGGCGGTGGAGGAGAACACCAGCTTGCGCACTCCCGCCCCGCGCATCGCGGCCAGCAGGGCCAGCGTCCCGCCGACGTTGTTCTCCCAGTACTTGCCCGGGTTCACCACGGACTCGCCGACCTGCGAGGAGGCCGCGAAGTGCAGCACCGCCTCGTAGGAGCCGTCCACGTACCGGGCGGCGTCCTGGATCCGGCCCTCGATGAAGGTGGCGCCCTCCGGGACCCCTACGCGAAAGCCCGTGCTCAGGTCGTCGAGGACGGTGACCTCGTGGCCGGCCTCCAGAAGGTGGGCCGCGACCACGCTGCCGACGTATCCTGCGCCACCGGTTACCAGGTACTTGCTCACTCGCCTACTGCCTCTCGCGGGGGAGCACGCGCGGGTACGTGCGCGTGCGTGGACACTGGCTTACCCGATTCCGCGCCCACGGGGAAATCGGGGCCCGGCCCCCGGCCGGTACGTCAGCCGCGCGCGGCGGCGGCGGACGGCAGCGTGGGCAGCGCCCGGTCCAGCAGCCCGGTGCGGGCGGCCAGCGCGGCCGCCTCCAGCCTCGACCCCACGCCCAGCTTCATCAGCACCCGCTGCACGTGCGTACGGGCGGTGCTCGGGGCGATCTCCATGCCCGCGGCGATCAGCCGGGTGTCCTCCCCGTCGGCGACCCGGACGAGCACCTCCACCTCGCGCGGGGTGAGCAGCCGCAGCAGCCGGCTCCCCTCGTCGTCGGGCTGGGCGGCGGGGTTCAGCAGCTCCGCGAAGGCCCCCTGCAGCAGCTGCGGGGCGATCGCCACCTCCCCCGCCCTGGCCTTGGCCAGCGCCCGCTCCACCCCCTCGATGCGCTCGTCCTGGCGTACGTACCCCGAGGCGCCGGCGGCGAAGGCGGCCGCGATCCCGCGCGGGCTGGGCACCGGGCCGAGGACGACCACGGCGATCTGCGGGCGCTCCCGTTTGATGCGGACGACGGGCTCGAAGACCCCGGGTTCGGCGGGGGTGGCGGTGCCGAGCAGGCAGACCTCCGGGGCGCGGCTGATGACCAGCTCGGCGGCGCCCGCCGCCGGGGCGGCCGCGGCCAGCACCCGGTGGCCGCGCAGCTTCAGGGCAGAGGCGAGTGCCTCGGCCAGCAGCCGGTGCTCGTCGACCACCACGACCCGTACGCCCATCGAGGAAACACCCCCCACCCTTCTGACCCGGCAAGCTACACGCTTGTTCGACGGTGCGCGGGGGATACCGCGCAGAAGCCCCCGATCGGTGCGGACCGTTCGGGGGCTTTCGGCGGTGCTGTGCGAATTCGGCGCGGCCCCGTCAGCTCGCGGTGAAGGAGACGAAGAGGTACTCCGGGTCGTCCTTGTCCGAGTACGGCTTGGAGACCGTGGTGCGCGAGATGAAGAACTTGCCGTTGTGGTACCGGTACTCGGAGTACTCGGGCGAGTAGCCGGTCTCGGCGCGCCGGCTCGCCTTGTCCTCCGGGTTCTCCATGAGGACGGTCTCCTTCATCGTCCTGCTGTCGATGCTGACGATCTGACCGCCCTTGTCGTACGGGGGGTTCTTGTAGGCGATGATGTTCGACCCGTCCATGCGCAGCGGGAACATCGTGTACCGCTCGCCCGCGTCGGCGCGGTCGGTGGTCTGCTTGCCGGTCTCCAGGTCGAAGGAGAGCAGTTCGTTGGTGCGGCCGCCGGAGGCCTGTTGGCCCTGGTGCTCGTACGACGGCAGGTAGAGCTTGCCGTTGCCGACCACCATGTTCGTGCACTTCTCGACCTCGGATCCGCACTTGCCGCCGAAGTCTCCGGAGGCGAGCGGGATACGGGCCTTCAGCTCGCCCTTGGCGTCGACGACGAAGAGGTCGCTGATGCCCGTGGCGTTCTTCGCGGTCTTGCCGACGTCGGCCGCCACGATCAGCGGCTTGGTGGCGACGATGTACGCGTCCTCGATGCCCTGGGAAAGCTTGTACGAGGCCGTGGGCGCGCCGGTGGCCGGGTCGAGGAGCTGCCCGTACAGCGTGTAGTTGGGGCTCTGGCCGCACTTGCGGATGGCGGCGAGGGCCTCGCCGCCGCCGTAGCCCACGTCACGGCAGCCCTCGCCGTCGACCTTGGGCAGCCACAGGGACTTGCCGTCGGCGAGGTTCCAGGCGGCGCCGCCCGCGGAGATGCCGGCCGCGGCGACCGTCTTGCCGCTGAGGGTGACGCTGGAGAACGTGACGGGCTTGTCGCCGCCGGTGGCGCTCTTGGCGTTGCCGGACCAGACGAGCTTGCCGCTCTCCAGGTCGATGACGCCGACCTCGGTGCACTGGATGTACTTGTTCTCGGGCGTCGGCTGGGAGGCCTTGAAGAGGACCGCCGCCTTGTTCTCGCTGACGTGCTTGGTCGCGCCGCAGAGCTCGCCGGGGAAGGGCAGCTCCCACTTCTTGCCGCCGTCGACGAGGTTGTAGCCGACGACCTTCGACAGATCGGACTTGATGTAGGTGGAGTCGGTCAGCCAGGAGCCGGCGACGCCGACGACGTCGGCCGGGACCGGGCTCGGCAGGTTGAGGAGCGGCTTCGACTTCGGGTTGCCGGGCACCTTCTCGGTGCCGGGCACGAAGTCCTGGGGCTTGTCGTTGCCCGGGGAGGCGCTCGGGTTGCTGTCGGCCTTGTCCCCGCCGCCGCTGTCGCCGGAGGTGTACCAGAGGCCGCCGCCGACGATGAGGACGATGGCCAGGACGGCCGCGCCGACGATCGTCAGCTGGGTGCGCTTGTCGTTGCCGCCGGCCGCGGCCGGGGGCTGCGGGGCGGGCACGGGCGCGCCGCCGGGGGCGCCGGGGGCGCCGAACGGCGGCGGGGTGCCGGGCTGCTGCGGGTAGCCGTAGCCGGGCCCGGTCTGCGGGTACCCGTACGCGGGCTGAGCCGCGGCCGGCGGCTGCTGCGGGGGCCCGGCCTGCGGCGCGGCCGGTTCGGACGGCGGCACGGGCGCGCCGAACCCGCCCGGCGGCGGGTCCTGGGGCGCGCCGAAGCCACCGGACGGCGGCTGGCTGGGGGGCGGCGGGATACTCATCGGTTGCTGTTGCCTCTCGGTGGGCGGGTCGTGGGACGCGTGTTCACTTGCCGAAGGCCATCAGGAGCTTCTCGTCCTTGTTCTCGCCCAGCAGCGTGGTGGTGGAGAGGAAGAACCGCCCGTCCACGTAGGCGGCGCTCTGGGAAGCCAGGAAGGAGGCGGACAGGAAGGAGGATTCGATCCGTGCGGAGGGGCCCGAGGGGAGCTTCAGCAGCGTTTTGGGCGCGCCTCCGTCGGCCGGGAACGAGACGATCTCGCCGGGCTCGCCGACAACGCTGGCGCGGTAGGCGGTCAGCCGGCCGTTCGCGGCATCGAGCGGGATGAGGAGCTTCTTGTCACCGGCCTTGGTGCGCCACTTGATCTTGCCCGTGCCGAGGTCGAAGGCGACGATCTCGCTGCCGGTGGACTTGTCCCCGGCAGCGAGGTAGACGGTGTCCGCGTCGACCGCGGAGTTACCGCAGTTCTGGAGGCCCTCGCTGGTGCTGTAACCACCGCAGTTGACCACGAAGTTGCCTTCACCGGAGAGCGTGTTGCGCTTCTGTCCCTTCTCGTCGAGGACGAGGATGGCCCGCTCCTTGGTGTCGCGGTTGCCGGCGTCGATGACGATGGGGCTGACCGAGTAGACGGCGTTGACCTGGTAGCCCTTGGGCAGGCGGTAGCTCCAGGTCTTCTTGCCGGTGTTCGGGTCGGCGTCCTGGATCTCGATGGTCTTGTCGGCGTCCAGGCAGAGGGCCACGGCGATCATCTTGTTGTTGCCCGCGGCGTAGGTCATGGGCTTGCAGCCCTCGGGGCCCGCGTCGGAGAAGAGCTTGTCGCCGGTGCTCAGGCGGTGGGCGCTCTGGCCCCCCACCCAGTCGAGGGCGAAGGTGTCGCCGCTGAGGGTGACCCTGGTGGAGTCGGCGGTGTCGAAGGGCCCCGTCATGGCGACCTCCTTCGTCCAACCCTCCTTGCCGGCCTTGAGGTCGATGAGCTTCATCTGGTTGCAGCTGGAGCCGTCGGCGTTCTTGACGACCATGACGGTCCTGCCGTCGGGGGTGGTCTGACCGGTGAGTCCGCAGATCTCCGTGCGGAGGTCGATCTTCCACTTCTCCTTGCCGTCGCTCACCCCGTAGCCGATGACGGACTTGTCGACGGTCTTGACGACGGCGTCGCCGACGACCCACATGCCCTTGGCGGGGATTCCGGCTCCCGGGCCCTCCATCTTGGCGGTCTTCAGCCAGAGGGCCTTGTCCTCACCCGGCTTGCGGCCCTCGTTGAGGTCGGTCGGGATGTCCATGCCCTTGCCGTTGCCGTCGCCCTTGTCCACGGACGGGGACCCGGAGGGCTTGGCGTCGGCGGGCTCCTGCGCGACCGGCTTCGGGTCCTTGTCGTCGCCCGAGAAGGCCACGTAGCCGACGCCCCCGAGGACGAGGACGGAGGCCACCGAAGCGGCGATCAGCAGGACCATCTTCTTCTTCGGCGCCATGCCGGGGCCGGGGCCGCCCGGGCCCGCCACCTGCTGCTGCGGCACGGTGGGCGGCTGCGGCGGGTACCCGGGCTGCTGGGCGTACGGGTTCTCACCCTGCGGCGGAAACCCGTACCCCTGCTGCGGCGGACCGGGCAGGTGCCCGTAACCGGAAGGCGTCGGCGGCTGGTTCGAGGGCTGGGGCAGCTCGGTCATCAGCGCACGCTTTCGGCATCGAGGAGGTCGGGGAGGATGACCTTTCTATCACTGACGGCGCGCATACATCGGGCCGGTCCGTCCCCTGTTCCCAAGGGAGGACCGGCCCGTGACGCCGCCGTTATACGGCCGGTTGCCCCCGAAGTCCGACGGAATCCAGGCCTCCTTGGCCGTCTCGCCCCGGCGCGCCGCCAAATCCGCGCGGTCCGGGTCGAGTTAGCGGAGCCCTGCGCCAACCCGGACGCGTCCTCACTTTCCGAAGACCATCAGGAGCTTCTCGTCCTGGCCCTGGGCCCGCAGGTGGGTGGAGGAGATGAAGAACCGTCCGTCCACGTAGTCCAGCTTCGGGAGGGTGAAGGTCCGCTCGATCGGGGCCGCGGGGCCCGAGGGGTGGCGCAGGAGCGCGGTCGGGGTGCCACCGGCGGCCGGGATCGAGAGGACCTCGCCGCCCTGCTCCCGCTCGGCCTTCCGGTAGGCGATCAGCTGCCCGTTCACGGCCTTGAGCGGGGTGAGCGTGCGCTTGTCCCCGGCCGGGACACGCCACTTGTCCTTGCCGGTGGCCAGGTCGATGGCGACGATCTCGTTGGCCTTGCCGGTGCCCGCCGCGGTGGGCAGGTAGAGGGTGCCCGCGTCGACGACGGCCGAGGGGCAGGTCGCCAGGGACCGGAAGACGCCGGTGTCGCCGCAGCCGACGGCGAAGCTGCCCTCGCCGGCAAGGGTGGCGGTCTGCTTCCCGTCGGGTCCCAGGACCACGATGGAGCGCTGCTTCGTCTGCTCGTTGCCGATGTCGATGACGGTCGGGTTCACCGAGTAGATGCTGGTGACCTTGAACTTCGCGGGGAGCCGGTAGGCCCAGCCCTTCGCGCCGGTGACGGGGTCGATGCCGTGGACCTCGGCGGTCGAGTCCTCGTCCGAGCAGGTGACGAGGGCGATCATCTTGCCGTTGCCGGCCTCGTAGGAGTCCGGGTTGCAGCCGTCGCCCACAGGGCTCGCGAAGAGCTTGTCACCGTTGCTGATCTTGAAGGCGCTGGCGTTGCCGCCGCGGCTGACGGTGACGGTGTCCCCGATCATGGACAGCGTGGGGCTGGTGAAGATGTCGAAGAGCCCCTCCTTGGGCACCTCCTTCGACCAGGCCTCCTTGCCCGTCTTGAGGTCGACCACGCGCAGCTGGGTGCAGGAGGTGTTCTCCCCCTCGCCGTCGCGGTACATGACGACCGTCCTGCCCTCGGCCGTGGTCTGCGAGGCGACGGAGCAGATCTGCGCGGGGAAGGGGAGTGTCCACTTCTCCTTGCCGTCCGTGACCGCGTAGCCGGTGAGGTTCTTCCAGAGGCTCTTGACCACGGTGTCGCCGATGACCCACTGGGCGGCGGCGGCGACGCCCATGCCGGGGCCGTCGATCTTGGTGGTCTTGAGCCAGAGGACCTTGTCCTCCCCCTGCTTGCGGCCGGCGTTGAGGTCCGTCTGCTGGCCTCCGCCGTCGCCGTTGCCGTCGCCCTTGTCCACGGAGGGGGACCCGGAGGGCTTGGCGTCGGCGGGCTCCTGCGCGACCGGCTTCGGGTCCTTGTCGTCGCCGGAGAAGGCCACGTAGCCGACGCCCCCGAGAACGAGGACGGAGGCCACCGAAGCGGCGACCAGCAGGACCATCTTCTTCTTCGGCGCCATGCCGGGACCGGAACCGGAACCGCCGGGCCCCGCCGCCTGCTGCGGCACGGTGGGCGGCTGCGGCGGGTACGCGGGCTGCTGGGCGTACGGGTTCTCACCCTGCGGCGGAAACCCGTACCCCTGCTGCGGCGGACCGGGCAGGTGCCCGTAACCGGAAGGCGTCGGCGGCTGGTTCGAGGGCTGGGGCAGCTCGGTCATCAGCGCACGCTTTCGGCATCAGGAGGTCGGGGAGGATGACCTTTCTATCACTGCCCCGGCCCGGTCCCGCTCAGGCCTCCTCGGCCAGCTCCAGCCAGCGCATCTCCAGATCGTCGCGGTCCGAGAGGAGTTCGCGCAGCTCCGCGTCGAGCTTGGCCACCTTGTCGTAGTCGGTGGAGTTCTCGGCGATCTGGGCGTGCAGGTTGCCCTCGCGGTCGGACAGCTTGTTCAGCTGCCGCTCGATCTTCTGGAGCTCCTTCTTCGCGGCGCGCGAGTCCCCCGAGGCGGTGGACTTCGCGGCGCCCGTGGACTGGACGGGCGCCGGGGCGGCCGCCTCGATCATCCGCTGCCGGCGCTCCAGGTACTCGTCCAGACCGCGCGGCAGCATCCGCAGGCTCGCGTCGCCGAGCAGCGCCATCACCGTGTCGGTGGTGCGCTCGATGAAGAAGCGGTCGTGGGAGATCACGATCATCGAGCCGGGCCAGCCGTCGAGGAGGTCCTCCAGCTGGGTCAGGGTCTCGATGTCGAGGTCGTTGGTGGGCTCGTCGAGGAAGAGGACGTTGGGCTCGTCCATCAGCAGGCGCAGGATCTGCAGACGGCGGCGCTCACCGCCGGAGAGGTCGCCGACCGGCGTCCACTGCTTCTCCTTGGTGAAGCCGAACTGCTCGCAGAGCTGGCCCGCCGTCATCTCGCGGCCCTTGCCGAGGTCCACGCGGTCACGCACGCGCTGGACGGCCTCCAGGACGCGCAGGGACGGGTCGAGTTCGCCGACCTCCTGGGAGAGGTAGGCCAGCTTGACGGTCTTGCCGACGATGATCTTTCCGGCGGCGGGCTGGACCTCGCCCTGGGTGCGGGCGGCCTCGGCGAGGGCGCGCAGCAGGGAGGTCTTGCCGGCGCCGTTGACGCCGACGAGGCCGACGCGGTCGCCGGGGCCCAGGTGCCAGGTGAGGTGCTTGAGGAGTTCCTTCGGACCGGCGTGGACGCTGACGCCTTCCAGGTCGAAGACCGTCTTGCCGAGGCGGGCGTTGGCGAACTTCATCAGCTCGGAGGTGTCGCGCGGCGGCGGCACGTCGGCGATGAGCTCGTTGGCGGCCTCGATGCGGTAGCGCGGCTTGGAAGTCCGGGCGGGGGCGCCGCGGCGCAGCCAGGCCAGCTCCTTGCGCATCAGGTTCTGCCGCTTGGACTCCTCGGTCGCGGCGATGCGGTCGCGCTCGGCGCGGGCGAAGACGTAGTCGCTGTAGCCGCCCTCGTACTCGTGCACGTCGCCGCGCTGCACGTCCCACATGCGGGTGCAGACCTGGTCGAGGAACCAGCGGTCGTGGGTGACGCAGACCAGCGCGGAGCGGCGTTCCTGGAGGTGCTTGGCCAGCCAGGAGATGCCCTCGACGTCGAGGTGGTTGGTGGGCTCGTCGAGGATCAGGAGGTCCTGGTCGGCGATGAGCAGCTGGGCGAGGGCGATCCGGCGGCGCTCGCCACCGGAGAGCGGGCCGATGACCGTGTCGAGGCCCTGGCCGAAGCCGGGCAGGTCGAGGCCGCCGAAGAGTCCGGTGAGGACGTCACGGATCTTGGAGTTGCCGGCCCACTCGTGGTCGGCCATGTCACGGATGACCTCGTGGCGGATGGTCGCCCGGGGGTCGAGGGAATCGTGCTGGGTGAGGACGCCCATCCGCAGGCCGCCGGACTGGGTGACCCGGCCGGTGTCGGGCTCCTCCAGCTTGGCGAGCATCCGGATGAGGGTGGTCTTGCCGTCGCCGTTGCGGCCGACCACGCCGATCCGGTCCCCCTCGGACACGCCGAGGGAGATGCCGTCCAGCAGGGTACGTGTGCCGTACACCTTGCTGACTGCCTCGACATTGACCAGATTGACGGCCATCAGACGCGCTCCAGGGAAAGGGTGTGGATCAGCCCCTCAGCCTAACCCTCCGGGCCGGGGCAGACCGTTCTACGAGATACCAGCCGCCCAGTGCCATCGCGATCGCGGCCGGCGCGGTGACGGGCAGGGCGATCAGCGTGGCGCTGTGCCCGTCGAGCAGGCCGCCGAGGCCGGTCATGGACAGGCCCAGGATGCCGAGCAGGCACAGGGTGATCCCGAGGGCGGCGACGGGGCCGCCCGAGCTCCGCACGGAGGCGGGCGCGCCGGGCCGGGGCGCCTCGAAGCGGCGGAACAGCGCGACGAGCACCCCCGTCAGGGCGGCCGCGGCCAGGATCCGTACCGGGACCTGCGCCCACCAGGCGGCCGTGGCGGGAGCCGGCAGGCCGAGGCCGAGGGCGAGCTGGGCCGCGTACACGCCGAGCATGGCGGTCAGGTGCCACAGGAAGGCGGTCATGGCGAGGCCGTTGGCCGCGACCACCCCGCGCCAGACGCGCGGGCGGCGCAGCCACGCGGTGGCGGGCCCGGCCGCCAGCTGGACGGCGCCGACGAGCCACAGGCCGTGGCAGAGCAGGGCGAGGGTGGGCGGGGCCATGTTGGAGACCTTCTCGCCGGGCATCCCGACCATGGACAGCGGGTACGGGCCGTACGCCACCAGCAGGGCGGCGCAGGCGAGTCCCGCGGCGGCGAGGACGGCGGGCCTGCGGATGCGGCCGTCGGCGCGCAGGAAGCCGAGCTGGTGGACGGCGAGCCAGACGAGGGCGAAGTTCAGGAACTCCACGTAGGGGACGCCGAGCGCGAAGCGCAGTACGTCGACCAGTGCGGCCGCCCCGGCCAGGGCGGCGAAGGCGGCCCAGCCGTGGCGCTCGTGCAGCTTCAGCAGCGGCGGGGTGAAGGCGACCATGGCGAGGTAGATCCCGATGAACCACAGCGGCTGGGTGACGAGCCGCAGCGCGGCCCCGGTCAGCGTTCCGCCGCCGTGGCCGGCGAGCTGCACGGCGAGCGCGGCCGCGGCCCACACCAGGACGAAGACGAGGGTGGGGCGCAGCAGCCGCTGGAGCCGGGCCCGCAGGAAGGCGGCGTAGACGGGCCCTTCGGTGCGGCGGGCCAGGGAGCGGTAGGACAGGGCGTGCGAGAACCCGCCGACGAAGAAGAAGACGGGCATGATCTGCAGCCCCCAGGTGAGCACCTGGAGGGCGGGCACGAGGGCGAGCAGATTCCCTATGCCGTCGCCGCTGACGGCGGCCATCAGCCAGTGTCCGGCGATGACGGTGCCGAGCGAGGCGACGCGCAGCAGGTCGACGTACCGGTCACGGTCTGCGGGGGTGGCCTCGGCCAGGGCGCGTGCGCTAGCTGTCATGGGGCCACGGTGTCCCCTGCCGGGTGTCTCCCGACAGGGTGCGGATACTCAACTCCGGCCTGAGTAGGCCGGGCCCAAAGATCCGGGGCTCCGCCCCGAACCCCGCGCCTCGACATTCAGCCCCGCCGGCGTTTGAGGCGCGGGGGTCCGGGGGCGGCGCCCCCGGCAGCGGACCCGCGGGGTCAGGACGGCAGGACCGTGGCACCCGGGGCAGGGCTGGAGGCGATCCGCGTGGCCCGGCAGGTGCCGGAGGCTTCGAGCGCGGCAGCGACCTTGGCGGCGGCTTCCTCGTCCGCGACGAGGAACGCCGTCGTCGGCCCCGAGCCGGAGACCAGCGCGGCGAGCGCACCGCCCTCCACACCCGAGGCCAGCGTCCGCGCCAACTGCGGCCGAAGAGACAGCGCCGCGGCCTGGAGGTCGTTGGCCAAGGTGGCGCCCAGCGCGTCCGCGTCGCCCGAGGCCAGGGCCGCGAGCAGCGCCGGGGAGGCCTCGGGGGCCGGGACCGGGGTGGAGGCGGTGAGGCGGTCGAACTCGCGGAAGACCGCCGGGGTGGACAGCCCGCCGTCGGCCACCGCGAAGACCCAGTGGAACGTCCCCGCCGCGACCGGCGTGAGCAGCTCACCGCGGCCGGTGCCGAGCGCGGCCCCGCCGACGAGGCTGAAGGGGACGTCGCTGCCGAGCTCCGCGCAGATGTCGAGCAGCTCGGCGACCGGGGTGTTCAGGCCCCACAGGGTGTCGCAGGCCAGCAGGGCCGCCGCGCCGTCCGCGCTGCCGCCCGCCATGCCGCCCGCGACCGGGATGTTCTTCGCGATGTGCAGGTGGACGGCGGGTTCGATCCCGGCCCGGGCCGCGAGGATCTCGGCGGCGCGGGCCGCGAGGTTGGTGCGGTTCAGGGGGACCTGGTCGGCGTCGGGGCCGGTGCAGGTGATGGTCAGGGCGTCGGCCGGGGTGGCGGTGACCTCGTCGTACAGGGAGACGGCGAGGAAGACGTTGGCCAGGTCGTGGAAGCCGTCGGGGCGGGCCGCGCCCACCGCCAGCTGGACGTTGACCTTCGCGGGGACCCGTACGGTCACGGGCGCCTGGTGCACGCTCACAGTGCGGGCCTCTCCGCCGCCGGCTTGTGCTCGGCGATCGCCGCGAACTCCTCGACCGTCAGGGACTCCCCGCGGGCCTGTGGCGAGACACCGGCGGCGACCAGCGCGGCCTCCGCGCCCGCCGCCGAGCCGGCCCAGCCGGCCAGCGCGGCGCGCAGCGTCTTGCGGCGCTGGGCGAAGGCGGCGTCGACGACCGCGAAGACCTCGGCCTTGGTGGCGGTGGTCTTGATCGGTTCGGTGCGGCGCACCAGCGAGACGAGACCGGAGTCGACGTTCGGGGCGGGCCAGAAGACCTTGCGGCCGATGGCGCCGGCCCGCTTGACGTGCGCGTACCAGTTGGCCTTGACGGAGGGCACTCCGTAGACCTTGTTGCCCGGTTCCGCGGCCAGCCGGTCGGCGACCTCGGCCTGCACCATCACCAGCGTGCGCTCGATGGTCGGGAAGCGGTCGAGCATGGTGAGCAGGACGGGCACGGCCACGTTGTACGGCAGGTTCGCGACGAGCGCGGTCGGCGCCGGGCCGGGCAGTTCGGTCACCAGCATCGCGTCGGAGTGGACCAGCGCGAAGCGGTCCTTCTTCGCGGGCATCCGGGCCTCGATGGTGGCGGGCAGGGCGGCGGCGAGGATGTCGTCGATCTCGACGGCGACGACCCGGTCCGCGGCCTCCAGCAGCGCGAGCGTCAGCGAGCCGAGCCCCGGGCCGACCTCGACGACCACGTCGTCCGGGCGGACCTCGGCGGTGCGCACGATCCGGCGGACCGTGTTGGCGTCGATGACGAAGTTCTGCCCCTTCTGCTTCGTCGGGCGTACGCCGAGGGCGGCGGCCAGCTCCCTGATGTCGGCCGGGCCGAGGAGGGCGTCGGGCGCGGCGGGGGAGGTGTTCTCGGTGTTCTCGGGCTGCTGCTCTGCGGTGCTCACCGGTAAAGCGTACGGCCGCAGTGCGGCCACGGACTCGCCCCCCGCTGCACGTAGAGCTTCTTCGCCCGGTACGTCTGCTCCGCGCCCGAGGCGTCCTGCGGGCGTCCGCTGCCGCCGAGGCCCTGCCAGGTGCGGACGTCGAACTGGTACAGCCCGCCGTAGGTCCCCGAGGCGTCGGTGGCGGAGGGGCGGCCGCCGGACTCGCACTGGGCGAGGGCCGCCCAGTTGAGGCCGTCGGCGCCGGCGACGGAGCTCGGCAGCGCCGTGGTGCCGACCCTGACGAGCTGGGTGACGGGTTCGCGGACGACCTCGTCGGCGATGGGCCGCGGCTTCTGCCGGACCCCGTTGACGGTGCGCAGGCTGTACGTGACCCTGCGCGCCCCGGGGCGGCCGACGCGTTCGACGACCTCGGTGCCGGCGAACAGCTCGGGGTCCTTGACCTTCTCGGTCTCGTACGGGATCCGCTCCTCGCGGACCTCGCGGGTGCCGGTGATGCGGAGCACGGTGACGGTCTGTCCGTCGCGCGGGAAGTCGGTGGGCGGTACGGAGGTGGTGTCCTGGCCCCGGAGGGTGATGCCGGCCTGGTCGAGGGCCTCCTGAACGGTGGCGGCGTTGGTGCGGATGGTGCGTTCGCGGCCGTCGGCCATGAAGGTGACGCTGCGTTCGGTGCGGACGCTGAGGGCCAGGCCGCCGCGCGGCACGGGGGCGGTGCGGGGGGCGGAGAGGTAGGCGCCCTCGGCGCGGATGCCGAACTGGCGCAGGGCGCCCTCGACGGTTCGGGCGGTGGTCCACACCTGGCGATGCTGTCCGTCGAGGGTCAGGTGCAGGGGGCGGCCGTAGCGGACGACGATCTCCTCGCCGTCGTCGAGGGGTTCGCCGGGGGCGGGGGCGACGAGGTCGTGGGGGCCGACGCCGAGGCCTTCGGCGGCGAGCAGCTCGCCGATGTCGTCGGCGAAGGTGCGGAGGTTGCGCGGGACGCCGTCCACGGTGAGCCGTACGGCCTTGTCGGCGGCCACGAACGCCGTGGTGCCGCCCGCGAGGAAGGCGACGACGAGGGCCTGCGGCACGATCCGCCGCCAGTTCCCGCCGAGGATCTCGGCGGGGGCGCCGCGGCCCCGGGCGCGGCGGCGGCCCGGCACCGTGGGGGCGGGTGCGGCCGGGGCCACCGCCACGGGGGCCGCGGCCCTGCGGCGGCCCGAGCCGGGCGCGACGGGCACCGCGGCCAGGGTGTCGGCCTGCGACAGCTCGGCCGGTGACAGGCCGGCCCGGCGGCGGCGCCCGCCGCGCGGGGCCGGGACCGGGGTCGGGGCCGGGACCGGGACCGGGGCCGAGACTCGGACTGGGGCCGGAGCCGGGACCGGCGGCTCCGGGTCCCACGCGGCGGGCCCGGGATCCCCCGTACCGGACGGCCAGGCCACGGGCTGGGCCAAGGGCTGGGCCTCGTACGCCTCGGGGACGGGACCGCCACGGCGGTGACTGCCCTGCGTATCGCTCACGACGCTCGCTCCACTGGTGATCCGGCACCCTCCGGTGCGGGCACGGCACCCTAGCGGAGGAGCCGTCACACTCCAAAGCGAAACGATTACTCAGCGTGTCGGAGCGGGTGGTGCGCCAGTGGCGGTCAGTAGTCGAAGGCGCGGGCCGTGTTGGCCGCCAGGGCCGTGGCCATCGCGTCCTCGTCGATGCCGCGGACCGCGGCCATCGCCCGGACCGTCAGCGGAATGAGGTACGGCGCGTTGGGCCGTCCGCGGTACGGCGCCGGGGTGAGGTAGGGCGCGTCCGTCTCGACGAGCACCAGCTCCAGCGGAGCCACGGCCAGGGCCTCGCGCAGCGGCGCGGCGTTCTTGAAGGTGACGGTCCCGGCGAAGGACATGTAGTACCCGGCGGCGGCGCACTCGCGGGCCATGTCGGCGTCCCCGGAGTAGCAGTGGAAGACGGTGCGCTCGGGGGCGCCCTCCTCGCGCAGGACGCGCAGCACGTCCGCGTGGGCGTCCCGGTCGTGGATGACGAGCGCCTTGCCCTGCCGCTTGGCGATCTCGATGTGCGCGCGGAAGGAACGCTCCTGCGCGGCCATGCCCTCCGGCCCGGTGCGGAAGTAGTCCAGGCCGGTCTCGCCGACCGCCTTGACGTGGCCGAGGGCCGCCAGCGCCTCGATCTCGGCGAGGGCCTCGTCCAGCGCGGCCTCGCCGCCGCCCGGCCTGGCACCCTGCCGCGACCAGCCGTCCGGATCGCCGAGCACGATCCGCGGCGCTTCGTTCGGGTGGAGGGCGACGGCCGCGTGGACGTTCTCGTACGCGGCCGCGGTCTCGGCGGCCCACCGGGAGCCCTTCACGTCGCAGCCCACCTGGACGACGGTGGTCACGCCCACCGAGGCTGCCTTCGCGAGGCCCTCCTCGACGGTCCCCGACTGCATGTCGAGGTGGGTGTGCGAGTCCGCCACCGCCACCCGGAGGGGTTCGGGCAGCGGCGGCGGTGCGTCCTTGGGCTGCGTCTTCTCCACGCGTGTGCTCATACGGCCGATCTTATGACCGGCGGAAGAGCCCCTTCAGACGGGAGACCAGGCCCCGGCGCTCCCCGGCCGGATCGGCGGCCACCGGCCCCGGGGAGGCGTGCGACCGGGCGGGCTTGCGCTGCCTCGGCGGCTTCGGCGGCTTCGGCGTCCGGGGGACGTTCGCACCGGCCGGCACCGGTCCGGCGATCCCGGGGGCGATCTGGTGGTGGTAGATGTGGTCGATCATCCCCAGCACCGAGGAGACCTGCCCGGCCCGCATGATCCGTACGACGTGTCCGCCGCAGTTCAGGCAGGTCGGGTTGGACAGGGGCGAGGGCACCCGCTCGCCGTTGACCTTGTACATGATGAACGGCTCGCCCTTGCCGTCGACGTGGTGCTCGATCGCGTACGCCTGCTCCCAGCCGTACCCGCACCTCATGCACGCGAAGGAGTAGGCCTCGTGCACGGTGTGCACGTCGGAAGCGGTCACAGCGACAGGGACTGCGGCGGGGACGGGTACCGGGGTGTCTGCGATCTCACTCATGCCAGCTCCTCTTGTTCCACTGGTGCCATTGCCAGTGGACGCCTCAACGGGCGGGAGCGCATCAGGCCCTGTCTACTGTTGGACGGTCTTTGGGCGACTCATGCCCCAAAGCGCCCGGTGCGCGGTCTGAGCTTTGCCTTTCAGGCTAGCTCTTTACCGACCGACGGCACCTTTTGTGCCGCGTTCTTTGCCGCGACCACAGCGTCGAACACCTCGCGCTTGGGTACGCCGGCCTCGGCCGCGACCGCCGCGATGGCCTCCTTGCGCCGCTCACCGGCCTCCTCGCGCACCCGCACCCGGCGCACCAGCTCCTCGTCGTCCACATCTCCGGGCGCGGCGGCCGGGGCGCCCTCGACCACGACGGTGATCTCCCCGCGCACCCCTTCGGCGGCCCAGGCGGCGAGCTCGCCGAGCCCGCCGCGCTTGACCTCCTCGTACGTCTTCGTCAGCTCGCGGCAGACCGCGGCCCGCCGGTCGGCGCCGAAGACCTCGGCCATCGCGGCCAGGGTGTCGTCGAGCCGGTGCGGGGCCTCGAAGTAGACGAGCGTGCGCCGCTCGCCCTCGACCTCGCGCAGCCGGCCCAGGCGCTCCCCCGCCTTGCGCGGCAGGAACCCCTCGAAGCAGAACCGGTCCACCGGCAGCCCGGACATGGCGAGTGCGGTGAGCACCGCGGACGGCCCGGGGACGGCGGTGACCTTGATGTCCTTCTCCACGGCGGCGGCGACCAGCCGGTAGCCGGGGTCGGAGACCGACGGCATGCCCGCGTCCGTCACCAGCAGCACGCGCGCCCCGCCGGCCAGGGCCTCGACCAGCTCCGGGGTGCGCGCCGACTCGTTGCCCTCGAAGTACGAAAGGACGCGCCCGGTGGTGTGCACGCCGAGCCCCTGGGTCAGCCGGCGCAGCCGCCGGGTGTCCTCGGCGGCGATCACATCGGCCCGCTCCAGCTCGGCCGCCAGACGCGGCGGGGCGTCCGCGAGATCGCCGATGGGGGTGCCGGCGAGCACAAGCGTGCCCATCAGGCCTCCGGCCGTGACGGCAGTCGAGGTGGGCTGGGTACCGCGGGGCTGGTCAGTTGTCACCCGCCCATCCTCTCAGCCCGGTGCCCCGCCGCCCCCCGCCACTGGTGGCGCACACAGATCTCTTCCCTACGATGTGCCGGTGACCAGTACCGCGACGCCGCCGCCCAGCCCCGCGGGGGCCCCGCCCGCCTCACCGGTGGGACGCGAAGACGAGCCGCCCACCTGGCTGCGCCGGCTGCGCGGCTTCGGCTACGTGCCGCCCGCCGCCGCTTCCGCGCGCGCGGACGTCCGCACCCGCCTGGTGCCCCCGTACACCAGGCCGTCCAAGCAGTTGTGGATGACCTTCGGGCTGCCGCCCCAGGTATGGGGGACCTGGCGGCTGATCGTCTCGTGGGTGGGGCCGCTGCTGGTGGCGCTGGTCGCGGGAGTGCTGCGGTTCGTGCACCTGGGCAGCCCGAAGGCGGTGATATTCGACGAGACGTACTACGCCAAGGACGCCTGGGCCACGATCCGGCAGGGCTACGAGGCGAGCTGGCCCAAGGACATCGACGCTTCGATCCTCGCCAACCCGGACGCGGTCGCCCTGCCGTCCGACCCGGGCTACGTCGTGCACCCGCCCGTCGGCAAATGGGTGATCGGGCTGGGCGAGTGGATGTTCGGCTTCACGCCCTTCGGCTGGCGGTTCATGACCGCCGTGCTCGGCACCCTGTCGGTGCTGATGCTGTGCCGGATCGGGCGCCGTCTCTTCCGCTCGACCTTCCTGGGCTGCCTGGCGGGCGCGCTGCTCGCGGTGGACGGCCTGCACCTGGTGATGAGCCGCACCGCGCTGCTGGACCTGGTGCTGATGTTCTTCGTGCTCGCCGCCTTCGGGGCCCTGCTCATCGACCGTGACCGGGCCAGAGCCCGGCTCGCGGACGCGCTGCCGGTGGACGAGGAGGGCCGGACCCGGCCGGACGTGAAGATCGCCGAGACGCTGCGGCTGGGCTGGCGGCCGTACCGGATCCTGGCGGGCGTCTGCCTGGGTCTGGCCGGGGGCACGAAGTGGAACGGCTTCGTCATCCTCGCCTTCTTCGGCGTCCTGACCGTGCTGTGGGACGCCGCCGCGCGCCGCACCGCGGGCGCGGGTGCCCCGTACGCCTCGATGCTGCGCCGCGACGCGCTGCCCGCCTTCGTCTCGACCGTGCCGGTGGCGATCGTCACGTACCTGGCCTCGTGGTCGGGCTGGATCCTCAGTCCGGACAACGGCAAGGGCGGCTATCTGCGCGACTGGGCGGCCAAGTACGACCAGGGCAGTTCGCTGGGGTTCCTGCCGGAGTGGCTGCGCAGCCTGTGGCACTACGAGACCGAGGTCTACAAGTTCCACGTCGGCCTGACCTCGGGGCACACCTACGAGTCCAACCCGTGGAGCTGGCTGGTCCTGGGCCGGCCCGTCTCCTACTTCTACGAGTCCCCCGAGGCCGGCACCGACGGCTGCCCGGCGACCGCGGCCGGCAAGTGCGCCCGCGAGGTCCTGGCCCTGGGCACCCCGCTGCTGTGGTGGGCGGGCTGCTTCGCCCTGCTGTACGTGCTGTGGCGGTGGTTCTTCCGCCGCGACTGGCGGGCGGGCGCGATCGCGTGCGCGCTGGGTGCGGGTCTGCTGCCCTGGTTCAACTACCAGGAGCGGACGATCTTCTACTTCTACGCGGTGGTCTTCGTCCCGTACCTGTGCCTGGCGGTGGCGATGATGATCGGCGCCCTGCTGGGCCCGGCCGGGTCGAGCGAGCGCAGACGGGCGCTGGGCGCGATCGGCGCGGGCGTGCTGGTCCTGCTGATCGCGTGGAACTTCATCTACTTCTGGCCGATCTACACGGGCCAGATGTTGCCGATGGACTCCTGGCGCGGCCGCATGTGGCTGGACACCTGGGTCTAGCAGGCGAAGCGACGGGCCCCGATGCCGGACGGTGTCGGGGCCTTCGTCGTCGTCGCCACCGCCGTTACCGGGAGGCCTCGCAGGCCGCGGAGGCGACGTCCTTGCTCGCGCCGACCGCGACGAGGCTGGCGTCGCAGCTGGTCTGGTTGCCGATCGACCCCTGGTAGCAGGCCTCCGCGGCGCCGTCCGTGGCCTTCGGGGCGTGCTGGGCGACGTACTGCTCGCAGGCCTTCACGTCCGCGTGGGCGGACGGGGCGGCGATGGCGGTGCCGCCGACGGCGAGGGCCAGGCCTGCCAGGATGCTGGGGATACGAGCCGACGGACGCATGCGGATGCACCTGCTCTCTCGGTGGGTCACGCGGTCCACCGGCGCGCGGGACCGCGGGCGGGGGCGGGGGCGCGGAGGGGGCACTCCGGGGGGGCGACCGGCTCGACGCAACGGCCACCCTCGCTCTTCCGACGCTAGAACACGGCGCCGGAGCACGCACTTTCGCGCCGCGCCGGGGTCAGCCCTCCCGCGTGTGCTCGTCGTCCCACGCGGGCGCCGTGGTCGTACCTGCGGCCCAGTCCCGCCGCAGGATCGCGTACCCGACCGCGTCGTGGACCGTACCGTCGGCCGAGGGCCATCCTTCCCGGTAGTGCGCCTCCTTGACGTACCCGCACCGCCGGAAGGTGCGGCGCATCGCCGTGTTGTCCTGGCGCGTGGTGCCCTCGATCCGCCGGATCCGGGGGAGTTCGGTGAACAGGTATCCCGTCAGCCAGGTCAGCGCATGGCCGCCGATCCCCCGGCCCCGGTACCGGGAGCGGATCCGCAGGTCGAGGACGGGCGTGCTGTCGCCCAGGTCCATCAGGCGGACCAGGCCGAGGGTCTCGCCGCCGCCGGCGATCCAGAACGACCTGGTCTCCGCGTTGCCGAAGCGGCCCTCCGCGGCCCATTGCCGGGCCTGCTCCGGGTCGACCACGGCCGATCCGTGGAACGGCCAGGTGTCCCCGGCGAGGAAGGCGACCAGGTCATCGGCATCGGCATCGGCGTAGCGCCGGTAGGTGAGGTCCACGGCGGCACTCTAGGGACGGGGGGCCGCCGGTGCCGAGCCGATTACGTTCGGATGTCCCGGTCCGGTAACAACGACGTACCAGAGCGCTGCACAGAGTAAAGTCCGCACCAAGGGTTCTTTGAACGTGTTCAGGAACCGTGACCATGGGGGAAGGACTCAAGTGAACGGGGCAGCGAAGGGTGCCGTCATCGGCGGGGTGTTCCTCGCCATGCTCGGCGGCGCCGGGTACGGGGTGTACGCGCTGGTCGGAGACGCCGGCGGCGACACGGAGGAAGGCCTGGACGGCGAGACCTCCGTCCAGGCCGAGAAGGGCAGCGGGCCGGTCAGCGAGAAGGACGCCGCGAAGACCGCCAAGGCCTTCCTGGCCGCATGGGCGGCCGGGGACGAGCGGGTGGCCGCCGACCTGACGAACAACGCCGCGGCCGCACAGGCCGCGGTCGGGGATTTCAAGACCAAGACGTACGTGTCCAAGGCCGTGATCACCCCCGGCCCGCCGAACGGCACCACCGTGCCGTTCAAGGTCGAGGCGGAGATCACGTACGAGGGCACCACCAAGCCGCTGGCCTACGACTCCCAGCTGACCGTGGTGCGCGGGCTGACCAGCGGAAAGCCGCTGGTCGACTGGCAGCCCTCGGTGATCCACCCGCAGCTCCAGAAGGACGAGAAACTGCGCGCCGGCGCGCCCGCGAGCCCGCCCGTCAAGGCCGTGGACCGCAACGGCGAGGAGCTGACCGCGGAGAAGTACCCCTCGCTGCGCCAGATCCTCGACGAGCTGCGCCAGAACTACGGCAACAAGGCGGGCGGCAAGGCCGGGGCCGAGGTGTGGATCGAGCCGGCCGCCAAGGAGGCGCCCAAGCGGACCCTGCTGACCCTGGTCGAGGGCGAGCCGAGCACCCTCAAGACGTACCTGGACGCGAAGGTGCAGGCGGCGGCCGAGCAGGCGGTCACCAAGTTCCCTGAGGCCTCGGTGGTCGCCGTCCAGCCGAGCAACGGGCACATCCTGGCCATCGCGAACAACCGCAAGGACGGCTTCAACGCGGCGATGCAGGGCAACCGTGCACCCGGATCCACGATGAAGATCGTGACGGGGGCGATGCTGCTGGACCGCGGCCTGGTCGCCGCCGACAAGCCGGCGGAGTGCCCGAAGACGGTGACCTGGGGCCGTGAGTTCCACAACCTGGACCACTTCGACCTGCCGCCCGGCACCAACTTCGCCACCTCGTTCGCCAAATCCTGCAACACCGCCTTCATCAAGCAGATCAAGCCCGTCGACGACGACTCCGCACTGCCGAAGGAGGCGATGGAGGTCTTCGGCATCGGCCTGGACTGGAAGACCGGCGTCAAGTCCACCGACGGCAAGGTCCCGCAGGCGACGGGCGCGGCGGCGGCCGCCGAGTACATCGGGCAGGGCCAGATCACCATGAACCCGCTGAACGTCGCGTCCATCACCGCGACCGCGCGCACCGGTGTCTTCCGCCAGCCGGTACTGGTCTCGCCGGAGCTGGACGGCCGGACGATCGCGACGGCGCAGCGCCGGATGAAGTCCTCGGTGCAGCAGCAGCTGGTCGCCATGATGAAGCTGACGGCGTCCAGCGGCACCGCACAGAAGGCGATGGCCCCGGTCCGCGGCTCGGACAAGGGCGCGAAGACCGGCTCGGCGGAGGTCGGCGGCGCCGGGGACAGCCCCGACAGCTGGTTCACCGGCTTCAGCGGTGACGTGGCCGCGGCGGCCATGGTCGAGGGCGGCGGCCACGGCGGCGAGGCGGCGGGCCCGATCGTCGCCCAGGTACTGAACGCGGGCTGACCGGGTGGCGGCGACGCGACCGGCTCGGGCCGAAATCGGTCGTGTCGCCACGCCGGGCGGCGTTAACGTCGCGGCATGACGACGTCCACGCACCCTCTGTTCGCCGAGGCCCTTGCCGAGCTGGGCCTCGACCTCACCGTCCGGAGCTTTCCCGAAGGGACCCGTACGGCCGCCGACGCGGCGGCCGCGATCGGCTGCGAGCTGAGCCAGATCGTCAAGTCGCTGGTCTTCGCCGCGGACGGGGTCCCGGTGCTGGTCCTCATGGACGGGGCCTCACGGGTGGACGTGGAGGCGGTACGCCGCGAGCTCGGCGCCGGGAAGGTGACGCGGGCCGATGCCGCCCTGGTCCGGGAGACCACGGGGTACGCGATCGGCGGGGTCCCTCCCTTCGGGCACCGCACGCGTACCCGGGTGCTGGCCGACCGGTCGCTGCTGGCCCACGAGGAGATCTGGGCGGCGGCCGGTACCCCGACCACGGTGTTCCCGATGGCCCCGGACGCGCTCATCGCGTACGCGGGGGCCACGCTGGCCGATGTGCGCGAGCAGGCTGGTAAGCAGGCTGACACACCCGCCGACGCGCAGGCTTCAGAAGGCTGACAGCGCCGACTTCAGGGCCCGGACCAGGGCCTGCGCCCGGGGGTCCGCGGTGACCGACTTGGCCAGGGCGTTGGTCACGTAGCCGAAGCCGATGCCCGCCTCCGGGTCCGCGAAGGCCAGGGAGCCGCCGCGGCCGGGGTGCCCGAAGGAGGCCGGCGAGAGCAGCGGGGAGGCCGGGCCGTGCAGCATGTAGCCGGCGCCGAAGCGGGTGTTGACGACCAGCACCCGGTCCGGTCCGGCGGAGTGCTCCCGGGCGGCCAGCGCGGTGGTGGCCGGGGTGAAGATCCGCGCGCCGTCCTCGACCACGCCGATGGCGGCCCCGTAGAAGCGGGCCAGGGCGCGGGCCGTCCCGATGCCGTTCGATGCGGGGAGCTCGGCGGCCCGGTAGGCGGGGTCGTTCTCGTCGGGCAGCGGTTCGATGGCGGCGAAGGCGCGGCGGGTGAGGGAGTCCGGGTCGGCGTAGGCCTCGGAAACGTTGCGCCGCGGCCGGGTCCGCAGCATGCCCGCGCTCTCGGGCGGCTCGACCGGCGCCACCCGGCCCACCCGGTGGGCCTCGGTCTCGGGCAGCCCGATCCAGAACTCCAGCCCCAGCGGTTCGGCGATCTCCTCCGCGAGGACCGAGCCCACCGTGCGGCCGGTCGCCCGCAGCACCAGCTCGGACACCAGCCAGCTGTAGGTCTGCGCGTGGTAGCCGTGCCCGGTGCCCGGCTCCCAGAAGGGCTGCTGCGCGGCGACCGCGCGCGCCCCGGACACCCCGTCGGCGGCCTCGGCGGCGCTCAGCCCCCGGTCCAGCGCCGGTATGCCCGCGCGGTGCGCGAGCACGTCGCGGACCAGGATCCGCTCCTTGCCGCCCGTCTTGAACTCCGGCCAGTACGAGCCCACGGGCGCGTCCAGGTCCAGCAGTCCGCGCTGGTGCAGCAGCAGCGGCACGGCGGCCGCCACGCCCTTGGTGGCGGAGCGGACGATCTGCGCGGTGTCCTCGGTCCAGGGCTCGGTGCCCTCCGCGTCCCGGGTGCCGCCCCACAGGTCGACGACCTTGCGGCCGTCGCGGTACACGGCCACGGCCGCGCCCCGGTCGCCGAGCACCTCGAAGTTGCGTACGAACGCATCTCTGACGGGCTCGAAGCCCTCCGTCACCGTCCCGTGGACATCCACGTCTACTCCCAGCACCTGCCGCGGCGCCCCGACGGCGCCTACGCCACAATGCAACGCCTGCCGGACGGCCCTGCTTCCCGGGTCCCCCCGGAGCGGCTCACCGGGCCCGGCCCCCGACCGGCGGACGGAGTCCGACGCAGCGGCTCGAAGCCTGGGAGGCGCCCCGGCGCCGATCAGTGCGAGGGGCGCGTCAGAAGGGGCGTGCGCGGGTCGAAGCCGAACGGGAGCTCCAGCCGGTGGGCCCGCATCAGCTTGTCGTCGCACAGGAGCTCCTGCGTGCGGCCGTCCGCCGCGATGACCCCCTCGCTGAGGATCACCGAGCGCGGGCACAGTTCCAGCGCGTACGGCAGGTCGTGCGTCACCATCAGCACGGTCACGTCCAGCGAGCGCAGGATGTCCGCGAGCTCGCGGCGCGAGGCGGGGTCCAGATTGGACGAGGGCTCGTCCAGGACCAGGATCTCGGGCCGCATGGCCAGGACGGTCGCCACCGCGACGCGGCGGCGCTGGCCGAAGGACAGGTGGTGCGGCGGCCGGTCGGCGAAGTCCGCCATGCCGACCTGGTCCAGGGCCGCCCGGACCCGCTCCTCCAGCTCGGCGCCCCGCATTCCGGCCGCTGCCGGGCCGAAGGCCACGTCCTCGCGGACGGTCGGCATGAACAGCTGGTCGTCGGGGTCCTGGAAGACGATCCCGACCCGGCGGCGGATCTCGGCGAGGTTCCGCTTCTCCACGGGCAGTCCGGCGACGGCCACGGTGCCGACCCCGCCGGTGAGGATGCCGTTGAGGTGCAGCACCAGGGTGGTCTTGCCGGCGCCGTTGGGTCCGAGCAGGGCGACCCGCTCGCCCGGCCCGACGGTCAGGTCCACCCCGAAGAGGGCCTGGTGGCCGTCCGGGTAGGCGTAGGCGAGGCCGGCGACTTCGAGGGAGGGGGTACTGGTCACAGGGTCCATCCCATCAGACAGACGGCGAGGGCCGTCACCGGGAGCACGGCCGCGTACGCCCACTGGGCGCGCGTGGCCACGACCTCGTCGATCACCGGCATCGAACCGGCGTAGCCACGGCTGACCATCGCGAGGTAGACCCGCTCGCCGCGCTCGTAGGAGCGGATGAACAGCGCGCCGGCGGTCTTGGCCAGCACCCCCCAGTGCCGGATCCCGCTCGCCTCGAAGCCGCGGGAGCGGCGGGCGATGGACATCCGGCGCAGCTCGTCGCTGATCACATCGCCGTAGCGGATCATGAAGGAGGCGATCTGGACGAGCAGCGGCGGCAGCTTCAGCCGCTGCAGGCCCAGCAACAGGGCCCGCAGCTCGGTCGTCGAGGCGAGCACGACGGACGCGGCCACACCGAGGGTTCCCTTGGCGAGGACGTTCCAGGCGCCCCAGAGGCCCGAGACGCTGAGCGACATGCCGAGCACCTCCACCCGCTCGCCCTCGGCCACGAAGGGCATGAGCACGGCGAAGGCGACGAAGGGCACCTCGATCAGCAGCCGCCTGAGCAGGAAGCCGGCCGGGATCCGGGCGACGGCGGCCACCACCGCGATGAGGACGGCGTACAGGCCGAAGGCCCACACCGCCTCGCGCGGTGTGGACACGACGACCACGACGAAGGCCAGGGTCGCGGCGAGCTTGCAGTGCGCAGGCAGGCGGTGGACCGGCGAGTGGCCGTGGCGGTAGAGCTTGTGGGCGTGGCCGGCCCCCATGTCAGCCTGCCGAGACGGAGGTGGAGGTGGAGGTGGAAGCGGCGGTGAGGTCTTCCGCCCGGCGGCGGCGCACGGCCCAGAAGATCCCGGTGCCGGCGACGACGGTCACGCCGACGCCGATGACCCCGGCGAGACCGCCGGACAGGCGGGCGTCGTCGACGTCCTTGACGCTGTAGTCGGCGAGCGGGGAGTTCGCCGCGGCGTGCTCCTCGGCCTTCTCGTCGATCCCCTTGTCCGCGGCGACCTTCTCCAGGCCGTCGGGGTCGGCGGAGGCGTAGAAGGAGACGAACCCGGCGAGCACGAGGGCGGTGACCAGGCCGGTCACCCACACCTTCTTCGTCGATCCGGCGCCGGCGGCGACGGGCGCGGCGGCCTCGGCCGGGGCGTCGACGAGCGCGCCGTCGACGCGCAGCTTCAGGGGCGAGGCCATCCATCGGGCCCCGTGCACCAGGTCGGGGCGTACGGCGATCACCGCGCCCACGGTGGCCGCGGTGATCGCGGCCTCACCGATGCCGATGAGCACGTGCACGCCGACCATGGCGGTGATCACCTTGCCGACGGGCACGTCGGTGGTGCCACCGATGGCGTAGACGGCGGTGAAGGCCGCAGCGGCGGCGGGCACCGAGAGCAGGGCGCCGGTGAAGGCGGCCACGGTGACCGAGCGGCGGGTGGGCGGCAGGATCCCGAGCAGGCCGCGGAAGATCGCGTAGGCGACGACGACGGTGACGACGCCCATGACGGTGACGTTCACACCGAGGGCGGTCAGGCCGCCGTCGGCGAAGAGGATGCCCTGCATGAGCAGGACGACGGACACGCACAGCACGCCGGTGTAGGGGCCGACGAGTATCGCGGCGAGCGCCCCGCCCAGCAGATGGCCGCTGGTGCCGGCGGCGACCGGGAAGTTCAGCATCTGGACGGCGAAGATGAAGGCGGCGACGAGACCGGCGAGCGGCGCGGTGCGCTCGTCGAGTTCGCGCCGGGCGCCGCGGAGACTGACGGCCACCGCGGCGGCGGCCACCACTCCGGCGGCCACCGAGACGGGTGCGTTGATGAATCCGTCGGGCACATGCATGGAGTGGCTCCGCTTCTTACTCAGTCTTTAGCTGTTCAACCATAGTGCCCAGTTGCAAATCGTTGGCAAGAGCGGACGCATCACAAATAGAACCGCGCGCTTTCGTGGGAATGTGCGAGGCTGGACGGGACAAAAGGACGCAAATGTTCTGATTTCGAGGAGTCTTGTCGATGTCAGCAACCGCCGAGAATCCCCCAGCGACGGCGACCGCCACCGCGACCGCGACCGCCACCGCCACCGCCACCGCCACCGCCACCGGCGTCGAGGAACGGGTCCGTGCCCGCGTCATCACGGACGATCCCCTCTACCGGACCATCCCGGTCGCCCTGCGCTTCGCCGTGGCCGAGCCGCTGGCCGTGCGGATCGTCTTCCCGGCAGGCCTGTCCCCCGAGGGCACCGACAACGAGTGGGTCTTCCCCCGGGCCCTCCTGGAGGCCGGCCTCCAGGCCCCGACCGGGACCGGGGACGTACGCGTCTGGCCCTGCGGCCGCGTCCAGGCGGTCGTCGAGTTCCACTCCCCCGAGGGCGTCGCCGTCGTGCAGTTCGACATCGCCGCGCTGCGCCGGTTCCTGCGGCGTACGTACGCCCCCGCGGCCGCCGCCACCCGTCAGGCGTAACCGGGCCCGGCCCCGTACCGCCCGGTGATCGGGCGGTACGGGGCCGGGCCGTCCTGTCGGCAGGTGCGGGGCCGACGGGGTCGGGCGGGGTCAGGCGTTGACCAGCTCGCGGTCCTTGTCCGGGCCCTCCGGGGACTGCGCGGACTCCAGGTGCCTGCGCAGGCTCTCGCCCTCCACGTCCACGTTCGGCAGCAGCCGGTCCAGCCACTTCGGCAGCCACCAGGCCTTGTGCCCGAGCAGGGCGAGCACCGCGGGGACGATGGCCATGCGGACCACGAAGGCGTCGAAGAAGACGGCGACGGCCAGACCGAAGCCGATCATCTTGACCATCTGCTCGCTGGCCCCGATGAAGCCCGCGAACACCGCGATCATGATGACGGCGGCGGCCACGACGACCCGCGCGCTGTACTGGAAGCCGGTGACCACGGCCTGGCCCGGGCGCTCGCCGTGGACGTACGCCTCACGCATCCGGGTGACGAGGAAGACCTCGTAGTCCATGGCCAGGCCGAAGACGACACCCACCATGAAGATCGGCATCATCGACATGATCGGACCGGTCTGCTCCACTCCGAAGACCGAGCCGAGCCAGCCCCACTGGAAGACCGCGACGACCGCGCCGAGGGCGGCGACGACCGAGAGCAGGAAGCCGAGGGCAGCCTTGAGCGGGACCAGGACCGAGCGGAAGACGAGCATCAGCAGCAGGAAGGCGAGGCCGACGACGAGCGCCAGGTAGGGCAGCAGCGCGTCGTTCATCTTCTGCGAGAAGTCGATGTTCATCGCGGTGGCGCCGGTGACGAGGACGTCGTCCCCGCTGCCGTCGCGGATCTCGTGGACCAGTTCCTCGGTGTGCGTGGAGGACGGGCGGTCCTTCGGGATCACGGTGATCACCGCGGCGTCGCCGGCCTCGTTGAGGGTCGGCGGGGTGACCGCGACGACTCCCTCCAGGCCCTTGATCCGGTCGACGGTGGAGTCGGCCAGCGCCTTGTCGCCGTCCACGACCACCATCAGCGGGCCGTTGAAGCCCGGGCCGAAGCCGTCGGACAGCAGGTCGTACGCCTGGCGCTGGGTGGTGGAGACCGGCTGGGCGCCGTCGTCCGGCAGGCCCATCTCCAGCTTGCTCGCAGGGATGGCGATGATGCCGAGGCCGATCACACCGGCCAGCAGCACCATGACGGGGCGGCGCAGGACGAAGCGGGCCCAGCGGGTGCCGCCGTTGGCCTTCTTCTCGGCGCCCGCCGGCTTGCCCTTGCCGAACAGCCGGCTCTTCTCGCCCGCGGGCAGCACCTTCTTGCCCGCGAAGGCGAGGATGGCCGGGACCAGGGTCAGCGCGACGAGCACGGCGATGACCACGGTGCCCGCGGCCGCGAAGCCCATCTTGGTCAGCATGGGGAGGTTGACGACGGCCAGGCCCACCAGGGCGATGACCACGGTCAGACCGGCGAAGACGACGGCGGAGCCGGCGGTTCCGACGGCGCGGCCGGCGGCCTCGTCCCGCTCGCGGCCCTCGGCGAGCTCCACGCGGTAGCGGGAGACGATGAAGAGGGCGTAGTCGATGCCGACCGCGAGGCCGATCATCGTCGCGAGGGTGGCGGTGGTGTTGCCGAGGTCCAGCACGTTGGCGAGCGCGGTGATGGAGGAGACGCCGATGCCCACGCCGATGATCGCGGTCAGCAGCGGCAGACCGGCGGCGATCAGCGAGCCGAAGGTGATGACGAGGACGATCGCGGCGACCGCGATGCCGATGATCTCGCCGGAGCCCGTCTCGGGGGCCGCCATCAGCGCGTCGCCACCGATCTGGACGTTCAGCCCGGCGGCCTTGGCGGCCTCGCCCGAACCCTTGAGCGCCTCGCGGGTGTCGTCCTTCAGCTCCATGCCGCTGACGGTGTACTTGGCGCTGATGTAGGCGGTCGAGCCGTCCTGGCTCACGGCCTGGACCTCGTACGGGTCGGCGACGGAGGAGATCTCGGCCGCGCCCGGTCCGGTCTTCAGACCCGAGACGATCTTCTGGACCTCGGCCTTGGGGCCGGGGTCGGTGACCTTGGCGCCCTCGGGGGCCTTGATGACGATGCGGGCGGTGGCGCCGTCGGCGGCCATGCCCGGGAAGCGCTCGTCCAGCAGGTCGAAGGCCTTCTGGGCCTCCGAACCGGGTATCGAGAACGAGCCGGAGGTGGGCGCCGCCGCCGAGGCGGCGCCGAAGCCGGCGGCGAACAGCAGTGCCACCCAGAGGAGGGCGACGAGACCGCGGCGCCGGAAGGCGCCTCTGCCGAGTCGGTAGAGGAAGGTAGCCACGTCGGTGGTTCTCCCGTTCAGGTCGTGGGATGGATCCGGATCGGATCAGGGCATGAGGAGCCGGCCCGACGACGAGAGCGGCGTGTCAGGAGCAGCGAAGAGCCGAGCTGGGGACGGGGAGGATCGAGGATCAGACGCCGAGGGCGGGGAAGACCACGGCGTCGATGAAGTCACCGAGGAAGGCCCGGTCCACCGAGCGGTCCTCGATCAGCGGGAGCGCGATGAACGCCCCGATGAGCATGTGCGGTACGAAGTCGAGCGCCGGACAGTCCGGGCGGATCTCGCCCCGGTCCACCGCGCGCCGCAGCATCGCCTGGAGACCGTTGATCTCCGGGTCGACCAGCAGGTCGCGCAGGGCCTTGTGCAGCTCCGGGCTCTCGTGGACGGCATGGGCCAGACCCCGCATCAGCGCGGTGTCCTTGGCCATCTGCGCGTCGTCGGAGTGTTCGACCATGAGCGCGAAGTCCCCGCGCAGGCTGCCCGTGTCGATCTCGCGCAGCGAGACCGGCTGCGTGCAGCGCAGGGCCTTGGCGACCAGCTCCGGCTTGCTCCCCCACTGGCGGTAGAGGGTGGCCTTGCTGGACTTCGTACGGGCGGCGACCGCGTCCATGGTCAGCGCCTCGTAGCCGACGTCACGCAGGAGGTCGAGGACCGCCTCGTGCAGTTCGGCCTGCCGCTCGGGGGTGATCCGGCTACGCCGAGCCGCCATCGCCTCGGTCATGTCCGTGCCTCCCGTCGAAGCGAAACTGTTCCGTACGCTTAAGACCATACCCCCACCCCAAGCGAAACGAAACCGTTCCGTTTCGCTTGGGGAGTGGCATGGATCACCTGTACGAGTTGCCAGGGCCCCCCTACGCGGAAAGCATTGGGGGGTGAGTCACGACGTCGCGTACCTCCGGTTCCCGCACCTGCACGACGACCTTCTCTGCTTCGCCACCGAGGACGACCTGTGGGTCGCCCCGCTGGTCCCCGACGGCCAGACACCCGGACGGGCCTGGCGCATCACCGTCGACCGGACCCGTGTCGGCCACCCGCGCTTCTCCCCCGACGGCAAGCACATCGCCTTCACCACCTGGCGCAGCCTCGACCCCGAGATCCACCTCGCCCCCGTCGACGGCGGCCCCGCCCGCCAGCTGAGCCACTGGGGCGCCCTCGACACCCGCGTCTGCGGCTGGACCCCGCCCGACGAGGACGGCCGCAGCGACATCCTGGCCGTGTCCTCGCACAGCCAGCCCTTCTCCTACTTCGCCTGGGCCTACACCCTGCCGACCGACGGCAGCCCCGGCGGGCGCCTGCCCTGGGGACCTGTCTCCGACATCCAGGTGCACGCCACGGAGGAGGGCGAGCGGCACTCCCTGCTGCTCACCGGCAAGCCCCCGCACGAGCCGGCTGCCTGGAAGCGCTACCGCGGCGGGGCCACCGGCCGGCTGTGGCTGCACGGGCAGCGGCTGCTGGAGGACGTCGAGGGCCACCTCGACTCCCCGATGTTCGTGGGCGGCAGGATCGCCTTCCTCTCCGACCACGAGGGCATCGGCAACCTGTACTCCTGCCTGCCCGACGGCACCGGTCTGCGCCGCCACACCGATCACGAGGAGTTCTACGCCCGGCACGCCTCCAGCGACGGCTCCCGCGTCGTCTACCAGTGCGCCGGCGACCTCTGGCTCGTCGAGTCCCTGGACCGGGACGCCGTTCCGCGCAAGCTCGACGTCCGCCTCGGCGGCCCGCGTGCGGGCCGGCGTACGTACCAGGTGCCGGCCGCCAGCCACGTCGACTCGCTCTCCGTGGACGCCACCGGGCGCGCCAGCGCGGTCGTGGTGCGCGGCAGCCTCTACTGGCTGACCCACCGCGACGGCCCGGCCCGCACCATCGCCGACACCCCGGGCGTACGCGTACGGCTGCCGGAGATGCTCGGCAGCGGCGGGCAGGTCGCCTACATCACCGACGCCGAGGGCGAGGATGCGATCGAGATCGCCTACCTGCCGCGGGCCTCCGGGGAACGGGAGCCGCGCCGACTGGCCTCGGGCGAGCTGGGGCGGGTCACCGAGCTGCTCTCGGACCCGGACGGCGAGCGGCTCGCCATCGCCTCCAACGACGGCCGGCTGCTGCTCATCGACGCCACCGAGGAGTCCAACGGCGCGGTCACCGAGCTGATCCGGTCCATCAACGGCCCCGTCACCGACCTCGCCTTCTCCCCCGACGGGGCCTGGCTGACCTGGTCGCACCCGGGCATCGGGCGTTCGCTGCGGCAGATCAAGATGGCCCGGATCTCCGGACCCGGCGCCCGCACCGTCGTCGACGTCACCAACGGCCGCTTCGAGGACGAGAATCCGGTGTTCACCCGGGACGGGCGCTATCTGGCCTTCCTGTCCTGGCGCGGTTTCGACCCGGTCTACGACGTGCACACCGGCGACCTGTCCTTCCCGCTGGGCTGCCGCCCCTACCTGGTGCCGCTGAACTCCGCGACCCCCTCCCCCTTCGCGCTCTCCGCCGAGGGCCGGCCCGCGGCCGGCGGACTCGACGTGGCGGAGGGCGACTCGGGCGAGGCCGACGGCGCCGTGACCGTGGAGGTGGAGGGGCTGGAGAGCCGCGTCACCCCGTTCCCGGTGACCGCGTCCAAGTACTCGGCCCTGTACCCGGTGCACGGCGGCGGGCTGGTGTGGCTGCGCTGGCCGATCTCGGGCGCGCTCGGCGAGACCTTCGCCAACCCGGCCGACATCAGCGGCAAGCCGACGCTGGAGCACTTCGACCTCACCAAGGCCCGCAAGACCGAACTGGCCTCGGGGCTGGACTGGTTCGCGGTCAGCGGCGACGGCACCCGGCTCGTGATCAACGACGACGGCGACCTGCGCGCGGTCCCGGCGACCGAGTCGGGCGACAGCGACTCGACCGTCTACCTGGACCTGCGGCGCATCCTGCACGAGGTGGACCCGGCGGCCGAGTGGCGCCAGGCGTACGAGGAGGCCGGGCGGATCATCCGCGCGTACTTCTGGGAGCCGAAGATGTGCGGCATCGACTGGGACGGGATCCTGAGCCAGTACCGCTCCCTGGTCGAACGGGTCGCCTCGCCCGACGAGTTCGCCGACCTGATGCGCGAGGTCCTCGGCGAACTCGGCACCTCGCACGCCTACGTCTCCCCCGCGCGCCGCAACGAAGGCCCCCCGCACTACCAGCGGGCGATCGGCCTGCTCGGCGCCAACCTCTTCCCCCGGGACGGGGAATGGGTGGTCAGCCGGATCCTGCCCGGCGAGTCCTCGGACTCCAAGGCCCGCTCCCCGCTGGCCGGCACGGGCATCCGGGAGGGAGCGGTGCTCACCCACGTGGACGGCCGTCCGGTGGACCCCGTCGCCGGGCCCTACCCGCTGCTGGCGGCGGCGGGCGGCACCACGGTGGAGCTGACCTTCCAGCCCGCGGCGGGCGAGGGCCGGGCCCGCCGGGTCGCCATCGTGCCGCTGATCGACGAACGGCCGCTGCGCTACCAGGACTGGGTGTCCAAGCGGCGCGAGGCGGTCCGCGAGATCAGCGGCGGCCGGTGCGGCTACCTCCACATCCCCGACATGGGCGGCTCGGGCTGGGCGCAGTTCAACCGCGACCTGCGGATGGAGATGTCCCGGCCCGCGCTGATCGTGGACGTACGCGGCAACGCGGGCGGGCACATCAGCGAGCTGGTGGTGGAGAAGCTGACCCGTTCCATCCTCGGCTGGGACCTGACGCGCAACGCGCAGCCGGTCAGTTACGCCTCCAACGCGCCCCGCGGTCCGATCGTGGCGCTGGCCGACGAGGCGACCTCCTCGGACGGGGACATGATCACCGCGGCCTTCAAACTGCTGGGCCTGGGCCCGGTGGTGGGCCTGCGCACCTGGGGCGGGGTGGTCGGCATGACCGGCCGCCACACCCTCGGGGACGGCACGGTGATCACGGTGCCGATGAATGCCGCCTGGTTCCCGGAGTACGGCTGGTCGGTGGAGAACCACGGCGTGGAGCCGGACCTGGAGATCCAGCGCACTCCCCTCGACTGGGCGGAGGGGCGGCACGCCCAACTGGACGACGCCGTGCACCTGGCGCTGGAACTGCTCGAACAGGACCCGGCCGCGGTGCCGCCCGGCTACACGGACGTACCGGACCGGCGCCGTCCGAAGCTGCCGCCGAGGGAGTGAGCAGGCGCGGCATGCGGGATGCAGGCGCGGCATGCGGGAGGGGCGCGATCCCCGGGAACAGCGGGGATCGCGCCCCTCGGCGCTGCGTGCGGGCCCGGTAACGGCCGGGCCGGGTACCTAGGTCCGGTCGTCGAGCTCGTCCCGGATGTCGTCGAACGACCGCTGCGGCGAGTCCTTCGGCTGCGGGGTCCGCTGGGACTTCGGGTCCTGCGGGCCCTTGCCCGGCTGCTTCTGCCCCTTCTGGGCCTTCTCCTTGAGCTCCTGCGCCTTGTCCTGGAACTGGTCCTTGATACCCATGCTGTTCACTCCATGAGGGGTGTTGGTGGTGGGGCCTCGACCAGACTTGCACGGGCGGACAAAGGTCGCATTTCGATCAGTGACTCTGTGTGCGCTCCTTCTCGTCCGCCGCCCCGCCGGCCCCGACGAGCCCCTTGGACACACCGCTCAGACGCGGCTCGAAGCGCTTCATCTCGCGCTGCCCGACCGTCGCGATCAGCCCCGGCAGGTAGCCGCGCATCCCCTGCATGCCGCGCAGCCACCACTGCGCGTACACGTGCGGCGAGCGCCGCTCGATGCCCGCGACGATCCGGTCGACGGCCGGCCCCAGCGGGTACGTACGGTTCGACGGCCACGGCAGCCGCTGGCGCAACTCCCGCATGACCTCGTCCTGGTCGGCGCCGCGCACCATGTCCGTGTCGGTCCAGGAGAGGTAACCGACGCCGACCTTGACCCCCTTGTGGCCGACCTCCGCGCGCAGGCAGTGCGCGAAGGCCTCGACCCCGGACTTGGAGGCGCAGTAGGCGGTCATCATCGGCGCCGGGGTGATCGCGGCGAGCGAGGCGATCTGCAGGAAGTAGCCGCGGCTCGCCGTCAGTACGGGCAGGAAGGCGCGGGCGGTGACGGCCCCGCCGATCAGGTTGACCTCGATCACCCGGCGCCAGGCGTCCGGGTCCGAGTCGGCGAACGGCCCGCCGGCGGCCACGCCCGCGTTGGCGACGACGATGTCCACCTTGCCGAAGCGCTGCTTGACCTCCTCGGCCACCCGGGCCATGGCCTCGTGGTCGGTGACGTCGGCGTACCAGTGGTCGCTGTCGGTGTGCAGCCGCTCGGAGACCTCCTTGAGGGCCTCCGGCTCCAGGCCGACGAGCGCGATCTTCGCGCCGCGGGCCGACAGCTTGCGCGCGAGCAGCTCGCCGACCCCCCGGGCGGCGCCGGTGACGACGGCGACCTGGCCTTCCAGACTCCTGCGAGCGCTCACGGCGTCTTCTCCTTCACGGTGGTGTCGAGATCGGTGGTGTCCGGCCCGGTGGTGCCCAGATACAGCGCGGCGAGCTCGCGCAGGGCAGCGGTGACGGCCTCGGGGGCCTCGACGTGCAGACGGGCCCCGTCGGCGGAGACGGCGACGAGCTCGCGCCGCGCGAGGGGCGGAGCGTAGGGCCCGGAGACGACATGCATCAACCGGCTCACGCGACACCCTCCGGCGCTTCGGCGGATCCAGCCCCGCCGGCGTTCGAGGCGTCGCCCGGGGCAAATCCAGCCCCGCCGGCGTTTGAGGCGCGGGGGTCCGGGGGCAGCGCCCCCGGCAGCGGCGCCGCACCGGACCCCGCGGCACCCCCGCGGGAGCGGCGCGGCTTCGGCCCGGCGGCAACAGCAACGGCCGGGACCCGCTCGCGCTCCCCCACCCGGACGACCTCGTACTCCGCCAGATCGACGCTCCGCGTCTCCCGGCGGAACTCTCCCGTCGTGCCCGGCCAGACCGTCGTGTTGCGCCCCTGCGCGTCCAGGTACCAGCTGGTGCAGCCGCCGGTGTTCCACACCGTCCGCTCCATCCGGGCCTGCACCTGCCGGTTCCACCGGCTCACGGCGGACGGCCGGGCGCCGAGCGCGACCTTCCCGCCCAGCATGCCGAGCTGCCGCAGGTAGTCCGCCATGTAGTTGAGCTGCGACTCGATCATCAGGATCATCGAGCTGTTCCCGAGTCCGGTGTTCGGCCCGATGATCGTCATCCAGTTGGGGAAGCCGGCCGCGGTGGCCCCGCGCAGCGCCTGCATCCCGTCCTTCCAGGCGTCCGCGAGCGTCTGGCCCTCCGCGCCCACCACCCGGTCCGCGATCGGCATGTCCGTGACGTGGAAGCCGGTGCCGAAGATGATCGCGTCGGCCTCGGTCTCGGTCCCGTCGGCGGCGACCAGCACCGAGCCGCGGATCTCCTTGAGCCCGGAGGCGACCAGGTCCACATCGGGCCGGGCCAGGGCCGGGTAGTACTCGCTGGAGAGCAGGATCCGCTTGCAGCCGATCCGGTAGGAGGGCGTCAGCTTCGCGCGCAGGGCCGGGTCCTTGATCGAGCGCGCCATGTTGGCCTTGGCCAGGGACTCGATGAGGCCGAGCTGGTTCGGGCGCTTGGTGAAGGCGCTGACCTGCAGCTCCCGGATCCCCCACAGCAGCCCGCGCCGCGCCGCCCGGGTGAAGGGCAGCTGGCGGTGGAGCCAGCGCTCCACGGCAGTGATGGACCGGTCGGTACGGGGCATGACCCACGGCGGGGTCCGCTGGAAGAGGGTCAGGCGCTCCGCCTCGGGGGCGATGGCCGGCACGATCTGGATGGCGGAGGCGCCGGTACCGATCATGGCGACGCGCTTGCCGCGCAGGTCGTAGTCGTGGTCCCAGCGGGCGGAGTGGAAGACCTTGCCGGGGAACTCGGCGAGCCCGGGGATCTCCGGCATCTTCGGGTCGGACAGCGGCCCGGTCGCGGAGACGACGACGTCCGCGGCAAGCGATCCGGCCGAGGTCTCGATCTCCCAGCGCAGCTCGTCCGCGTCCCAGCGCATCATCCGCACCTCGGTGTCGAGCCGGATGTGCCGGCGCAGTCCGAAGGTGTCGGCGACGTGCTCCAGGTAGGCGCGGATGGCCGGCTGTCCGGAGAAGGTCCGCGGCCAGTCGGGATGGGGGGCAAACGAGAACGAATAGAGGTGGGAGGGCACGTCGCACGCACACCCGGGGTAGCTGTTGTCGCGCCAGGTGCCGCCGACCGAGTCGGCCCGCTCCAGTACGACGAAGTCCGTGATCCCTTCGCGCCGCAGCCGTACGGCCGCACCGAGCCCGCCGAATCCGGACCCGATCACCGCCACCCGTACGTGCTCGCGCCCGCCCATGCCACTCGTGCCACCCATGCCCGCCGCCTTCCGCTCATCCGCAGTCCCAGCCACGCACCGCACCGCACCGCCGCACCACACCATCGAAACACTGCCAGCAATCACTGGCACAATCGGGAGGGTAGAGCAGCCCCGTACTCATGGGTAGGGGTCCGACCCGGAAAGTTACTGCCGGTACGCCATAAGGTGCGTCTGTGGCGAAGGAAGAGACGCGAGCGAAGACGGTGCGCGAGTACCGCACGGAGGAACTGGCCGAAGCGGCCGGCATCCCGGTCCGCACCCTGCGCTTCTACCGCGAGCGCAAACTGCTCCCACCGCCCCGCCGCGAGGGGCGGATCGCCTGGTACGACGACCACCACCTGGCCCGGCTGCGCACCATCGCCGCCCTGCTGGAACGCGGACACACCCTCGGCGGCATCGCCGAGCTGACCGCCGCCTTCGAGAGCGGCCGCGACGTCGGCCAGCTCGGGGAGCTGCTCGGCATCGGCTGGTCGGAGGAGACCCCGGTCCGGCTCACCCCGGAGGCACTGGCCGACTACTTCGAGGGCGAGGTCACCCCGGAGAACCTGGCGGCCTCCCTGGACCTCGGCTACGTCGCCGTCGACGGCGACGCGATCGTGCACGTCAGCCGCCGTCTGCTGGACGTCTCCTCGGCCCTGGTCCGCGAGGGCGTCCCGCTGGCGGCCGTCCTGGAGACCGGCCGCCGCGTCCGCGAGCACGCGGACGCGATGGCCCTGCTCTTCACCGAGCTGATATCGGCCCACATCTCACCGGACGCGCTCACCCGGCTGCGCCCGCTGGCGAAGAGCGTGGTCGAGGCCGAGCTGACGATGGCGATGGACCGCCTGCTGGCCGCGGGCGGAGGCGCCGCCGCCGACACCGAATCCGGTCAGACGCCCAGCTCGTAGACCACGGTCACGGGCGCGTGGTCGGACCAGCGCTCGGGGTGCGTCTCGGCCCGCTCCACGAAGGCCTTCACGGCCTTCGCCGCCAGCCCGGGGGTGACCACCTGGAGGTCGATCCGCCAGCCGGCGTCGTTGTCGAAGGCCCGCCCGCGGTAGGACCACCAGGAGTACGGCCCCTCGGTGTCCGGGTGCAGTTCCCGCACCACGTCGACGTAGCCCGCGTCCGAGTACACCTTGCCGAGCCACTCCCGCTCCTCGGGGAGGAAGCCCGCGTTCTTCCGGTTCGTCTTCCAGTTCTTGAGGTCGGCCTCCTGGTGACAGATGTTCCAGTCACCGCACACCACGACCTCGCGGCCGTCGGCGGCGGCCCGCTCCTTCAGCGCCGCCAGGTACGTCAGGAACTCCCCCATGAACCGGTACTTCTCGTCCTGCTTCTCCGTCCCGGCCTCGCCCGAGGGCAGGTAGAGGCTGGCCACGGTCACACCCGGAAGGTCGATCTCCAGGTAGCGCCCGGCGGTGTCGAATTCCTCACTGCCGAACCCGACCTGCACGCGCTCGGGCGCCCGTCGCGTGTAGAGCGCGACCCCGGCCCGCCCCTTGGCGGCGGCCGGCGCGAAGACGGTGTGCCAGCCCGCGGGGGCCCGGACCTCGTCCGGGATCTGCCCCTCCTCGGCCCGTACCTCCTGCAGGCAGACCACATCGGCGTCGGATCCCGCGAGCCACGCCCCGAAGCCCTTCTTGGCGGCGGCCCGGATCCCATTCACATTCACGGAGGTCACAGTGAGCATCCCAGCACCTTAGCGGGAGGGTTCCGTACGATGTCCGGATGTCTCACCGGATAGACCTCCGCACCGTGCCGTACGACCACCCGGACGCGGTCAAACTCAACGACCAGGTCCAGCTGGAGTACCAGGAGCGGTACGACGGTGAGGGCGACGCCACCTTCCTGGACCCGGCGATGTTCGCGCCGCCGCACGGCCTGTACCTGATGGCGTACGACGCCACGGGCACCCCGGTGGCGAGCGGCGGCTGGCGCACCCAGGACGAGAACGACGAGGGCTACGCGGACGGCGACGCGGAGCTCAAGCGCATGTACGTCGTCCCGGAGGCCCGCGGCCTGGGCCTCGCCCGCCGCATCCTGGCGGTCCTGGAGGCGGACGCCCGCGCGGCGGGCCGCCACCGCATGGTCCTCGAAACGGGCGACCAGCAGCCGGAGGCGATAGCCCTGTACCTCTCCTCGGGCTACACCCTGTCCCCGAAGTTCGGCCACTACCGCTTCTACGACTCCAGCCGCTGCATGACGAAGCCCTTGACCGACGCCTGAGCCGCTCTCCCGGCGCCGCCGCCCCCACCCTTTCCCCGCGGCCCCACCCAGCCCCGCCGCCCAGCCCAGCCCCGCCGGCGTTTGAGGCGCTCTCTCAGCCCCGCCGGCGTTTGAGGCGCTCTCTCAGCCCCGCCGGCGTTTGAGGCGCAGGGGTCCGGGGGCAGCGCCCCCGCAACGGCGCCGCACCCGCCCCGCCCCACCCCACCCCTACCGCGGGAGCCAGACGGCCCGGTCCGTCCCCCACCGGGACGGCCCTACCCCCCACTCCCCGAAGGGACTGGCGGCGTGCCGCAGCACCCCGTATCCCGACCCGGTCTCCCTGAGCCACGGCTCCGCCGCATACCCCGAAGCCCCCGCCTCCGCACCAGCCTCCGCACCAGCCCCGGCACCCGCACCCACACCCGCACCCGCTCGGGAGAGCCCCCGCACCAGCCACGACCCCGTCCCGGCGAGGGAGAACCGCAGCCCCCGCCCACCCCCCTCCGCCAGCGCCCGCAGTACCCCGGCCGCCACCAGGTACCCCGTCCCGTGGTCCAGCGCCTGCGCCGGCAGCACCCCGGGCCTCCCGTCGGGCCCGGCACACGCGGCGGCGATCCCGTACCCCGCCTGCACCAGCGAGTCGAACCCCCGCCGCCCCGCCCACGGCTCCGCCGCCCGCCACCCCCACGCGCACAGCTCGGCCACCACCAGCCCCGGCCACCGTTCCAGCAGCTGTCGCGCCCCGAGCCCGTACGGCTCCAGCGCGCCCGGCCGGTAGCCCGTCACCACCACGTCGGCCTCGGCGAGCAGTCCCTCGAAGACGGCCCGGTCCCCCGCCTCAGCCAGGTCCAGCAGCGCCGACCGCTTCCCGAAGCCGGTGTCCGCGTACGCGTCGTCCGCCTCCGGCAGCCGCGGCGAATCGATCCGCAGCACGTCCGCCCCCAGCAGCCCGAGCGTGCGCGTCGCGACGGGCCCGGCGATGACCCGGGTCAGATCCAGTACCCGCACCCCCGTGGCGGGCCGGCCGACCGGGGCATCGCCGAGGGTCCGTCCCCGCGCCCCTGTCACCCGTACGGGCTCCACCAGCGGCTGCGGCTCCCCGTAGTCCCGTGCCACGGCGACGGCGAGTCCGCCCTCCCCGTACACGAGCTCCTGCACCTCGACGGCGGTGCGCCCCGCGACCGCGGCGCGTACCGCCTCCGGGGTCGCCGACGGCAGCCGCAACGCCCGTACCAGCGCGGCTGCGTGGTGCGGATAGTTGGCGTGCGTGCGCACCCACCCGTCGGCCGCCTGCCAGAAGCCGGACAGCGGAGCGAACGTCACCGGGGTCCGGCCAGAGACCCGGAGGTGACGTTCGCTGACGAAGGCCGTGGCCACCGCCCCCTCGTGCACGACGAGGGGAGCGGTGTCCCCCGTCGTACCTCCGGCCCGCAGTGCGGCGAGCTCCCCCGCCGCCAGTCCGCAGACCCCGACGGTGGCGCGCGCCAACTCCCGTACCGGCAGCGGCCCTGTCCCGAGATCGCCGGTTCCGGCGTACCGGACCCGTTCGACGAGTTCCGGTGCGCCCCCGACGGCCTCCCAGGCCTGGGCCGTCCCGCTGTCACGTTCCCAACTGATCGTCATGAACGCATCTTTGCCCAGCGGCCCCAACGGCCCCAGCTGCCCTCCCCCGCGGACCTGTTGTGGTCCCCGTGCACCCCATGCTTGCCGCCGGCGGCCCCGAGGGCAGCGGGAAGCGTGCAGGATGATCGTGCAATGCGAGATCCAGCAGGGTGGATATATGTGCACTGGAACGGACATGAGCGACACGGGCCCGTCCACGGAGGTCCGCGGGCACGCGATCTGCCCGGAAGGTCTCCAGTACTTCGCCGGCCTCCTGCAGGGCCGGGCCCCCTCCGGCCCATGCCCCCGGTGCCTGCTCGACCTGGAACTCGTACGGCGGCTGCCCGACGGCACCCTCGCCGCCATCCCGCCCCGGCTCGCGGCGGGCGCGCACACGGAACGTCTGGAGCGGGCCATCGAGGAGCGGCGGAAGGCCCTCGCGGCCGTCCGCACCTCGATCTCCCTGGCCCAGGAGGTCTATCTGGACAGCTACCGCAACGGGGACGCGCATCCGGTCCGTACGGTGCGCGGCGCGGGCACCATCGGCGCGACCGTCTCCGCAGCCGTCGGCTCCTGCCAGGAGGAGCTGCTGACCGCCCAGCCGGGCGGCGGGCGCCCGCAGGAAGTGCTCGACGCGGCGCTCGTGAACGACCTCGCCGCCCTCGGCCGCGGGGTCCGGCAGCGGACCGTCTACCAGCACACCGTCCGCTCCGACCAGCCCACACTGGCCTACGTGGAACAGATCTCGCGGGCGGGCGGCGAAGTCCGCACCCTGGACGAGGTCTTCGACCGGCTGATCGTCTGCGACCGCAGGATCGCCTTCGTCCCCGACCCGGGCGCGGAGCGCAGCGAGGTCGCCCTGGCCATCGAACATCCCGGCGTCGTCCGCTACCTCGTGGGCCTCTTCGAGCACGCCTGGCAGCGCGCCTCGCCGCTGCGGGACGTGTCCGGCGGCCGGCTGCCGGCCGCGCTCACCGACGACATCCGCCGCACGATCCTGCGCCACATGGTCAACGGCCATACCGACGAGGCCATCGCCGCCCGGGTCGGCATGAGCACGCGCAGCGTCGCCCACCACATGCGCTGGGCCGCCGACCGGTTCGGCAGCCGCAGCCGCGCGCAGCTCGCTTATCTGATTGCCCGGAGCGGATTCCTCGACGATCATCCGCCCAGAGAGGTCTGACGAAGCGAAAGGCACCATCACCGTGAAATACCGTGTCATCGGAACCGCCGCCGAGACCCGCCGCGAAGTGAGCGTGCTGAGCCTGGGCACGATGACCTTCGGCACCACCGTCGACGAGGCCACCTCGTACGCGATCCTCGACCGTTTCGCGGAAGCGGGCGGCACCTTCATCGACACCTCCAACAACTACGCCTTCTGGGTCAACGGAACCCAGGGCGGCGAGAGCGAGGAACTGGTCGGACGCTGGCTGCGCAGCCGTGGCGCCGGCGACGGGATCACCGTCGCCACCAAGCTGGGTGCCCGCCCCAACCAGCCGACCAGCGGCTTCAGTCTGGACGTGGAGGGCCTGTCCGCGAAGGTCATCCGGGAGTCCGCGGAACGCAGCCGGGAACGGCTCGGCATCGAGCGCATCCACCTGCTGTACGCGCACATCATGGACGAGAACACCCCGCTGGAGGAGACCGTCCAGGGGTTCGCCGAGGTCGTCGCGAACGGCACGGCGGGCCTGCTCGGCGCCAGCAACCACTGGGCCTGGCGGGTGGAGCGCGCCCGTGCGCTGGCCGCGGCGGCCGGCGTACCCGGCTACGAGGTGCTCCAGCACCACCACAGCTACCTGCGCCAGCGCACCGACCTCCCCAGCCTGCGCTCGCCCGACGGCAACCAGGGCCTGGTCAGCGGCGACCTGCTCAGCTACCTGCGGGACAACCCGTCGCTGACGCAGGTCTCGTACTCCCCGCTGATCGCCGGCGCCTACGTCCGCGACGACAAGCCGCTGGGTCCGGGCTTCGACCACGCGGGCACCGAGCCGCGCCTGCGCGCGGTCCGCGCGGTGGCCGCCGAGACCGGAGCCACCGTCAACCAGGTGGTGCTGTCCTGGCTGATGGGCGGGGACATCCCGATCCTCCCCCTGGTCGGGGCCTCGTCGGTGGCCCAGCTGGAGGAGAGCCTGGCCGCGGTGGACCTCGACCTGACCCCGGACCAGCGCACGAGGCTCGACGCGGCCCACTGACCCCTTGTCAGTGGGTGCCTCTACGGTTCTGGCGTGCCGAACTCCTATACGACCTTGTGGACCAACGACCTGTGCCGGGAGCTCGAACGCACGGGTCGTGCCGGGCAGCGCCTCACGATGCTGTTCGGGGGCCCGCACCAGTCGCTGCCGAGCTTCGTACGGGCGGGGGTCCGGCCGGGCGACACCGTCTTCCCCGTCCGGGCCTTCCGCAAGCGGCTCCACGTGCTGGGGTCCATGGAGGTGTCGCGGGTCATCCCCTACGAGGATGCCGGGGCCGAGCTCCACGACGACGACTACACGAAGCTGCTGGACTGGCGGACGCTGAAGGCGGGCTGCGTCACCGAGGTGCTGCTCGGACCGCCCGGTTCCGCGCTCGGACTCGACGTGACCGTCCCGGCCGATCTGCTGGGACGGCTCACGTACACCTCCCGCCGCGGTGAACGCACCCTCAAGCACGTCGTCGACGGCGAACTGGTCCACTCCATCAGCGTCCAGGGCATCTACCGGCTCGCCACCGACTCGGCCGCCGAGCTCCGGCAGCTCGTCCTGGAGCACAGCCGGTGACCGGCGGACGGCGCGCGGGGCCGCTCACTCGATGCCGGCGGCGGCTCTCAGGCGGTCCAGGACGTCCTGGGGGGTGACGAGGTACGACTTGCCCGTGATGGACCGCTCGTACGAGGAGCGGACCTGCCGCCACAGCGCGCAGGCCTCCCGCCCCGTGACGGCCAGCGCGTTCTGCATGCGCGGGTCGAACAGGTCGTAGTAGTGGAGGGTGAGGCCGGGCTCCACGGTCTCCGGGGTACGGGCCGAGCCCTCCTTCTCGTGGTTCGCGAGGACACTGATCACGTGCGCCATGTGGATCGCGGGCAGGCGGCCCTGCGGGGCGTCCGGGTGCTGGAAGGTGTGCTGCCAGAGGTAGGAGTCGGTGTCCGGGCGGGCCTCGACCGGGGTCGCGGCCAGCCGGCCGAGGTACGCGTGGACGGATCCGCCGGTCCTGATCGAGCCGCCCAGCACGTGCCGGATCCTTTCGAGCAGGCGGTCCTCGTCGTCCGGCGTCTCGTAGGCGAGTCGCGCCTGCTCGACGGCGTGCTCCTGGTACCAGTCCGGAATCCACTCCGGCAGGTCGCCCGCCCCGGGCACCTCCCGCGGCGTGACGCCGGCCATGTCCTCCGGGGCGTGCGCGTCGAGGCGGACCAGCACGCGGCCGGGGATCCTGGTGAACAGCGGGCTGTCCGGGTCCAGTCCGTGCGAGCTGTTCATCCAGAGGCGCAGGTACGGGCCTTCCTCGCCCCCGGGGCGCCAGATCGCCTCCGGCACCTCGGCGTCGTCCTCCGTCACCCGGACGGGGGCGCCGATGCGCCGCGCGATGCCGTCCACGTACTCCCGCCACGCGGTGCGCCCCCGGGCGAGGATCTCCGCGTTCTCCTCGATGCTCTCCGCCTCGATCGCGTACGGCGCATAGCGCGCCAGCCGCACCGGGTTGAGGAAGTCGCGTCCCTTTCCGTACAGCTCGAAGGCGTTGCCGGAACGGCTGTGCACGGTGAGGACGGAGTCGATCTCGATCGTGGTGAAGAACTTGACCTCCTCCATCCACGCGGCGATCTCGCTCTCCCGGACCGGTGGGCCGGACCACAGCCTCGGGTCCGGCAGTCCTATGAAGATGGCCGCGTCCCGGAGTTGGGCCGCCTCGTGCTGCCAAGCAACTGGCACAGTTCTTCTCCCCGTCGGATGATCATTCGCCGATCATCCTAAGGTCGTCCCCGGAAACGCCGAGATCCCGCCCGGTCTTCCGACCGGACGGGATCTCATGACGTCCACGAGAGCTACTCGCGAACTGTCGTTTGTGGACCTGTGGGGATTTGAACCCCAGACCCCCTCGATGCGAACGAGGTGCGCTACCAGACTGCGCCACAGGCCCTTGCGACGTGTGAAACATTAGCATCCCCGCGCGGGTGCTCCAAAACCGATATCCCGCAGCGTCCGCGCAGGTCACCGATCACTCGTTCGCGGCGCGCGGGCGGTCTTCGCCCTCGTACTGGTCGAACAGCGGGGTGCGGCCCTTGCCCTGGCCGCGCGGGCGCGGGGTGGTCTGGGGCTTCGGATCCGGCTTGAGGGGTCCGGGCTGGGCGCGCAGGCGGGGTTCCGTCGGCTCGGCTGTGCTGGAGCGGGTCGCGCTCCAGGCGTCCGGGGCCGCCGGGCCCGTGGCGCGGGGGGCCACCGGGGCGGTCACGTACGTCGGCAGCGGGACCGGGACCGGCTCCCAGCTGTCACCGCGGGCGGGGCCGCGTTCGCGCTCGCGCTGCTGGTCCACCCACTCGGCGTGGTCGGTCTGCTCGACCAGTGCGCGCCGTCCGGCTTCCTGCGGGGAAACCGGTGGCGCAGGGTCCGGTTCGGTGCCCGCCGCGGCCTCGGGCTCACGGCGGCTCGGGCGGTTCTCCCGCAGCTGCCGCGCGGCCGCCTCGGCGCGCCGCCGGTCCATGGTGAACTCGTAGCGCCGCCGCTCCTGGACCCGCAGGTGCACGATGTACGTGCTCAGCAGCAGGGCGGGAACCGCGGGAGCCCACAGGTAGTGCAGACCGCCCACCGCGGCGACGACGGCGCCGAGGGTGAAGACCAGGAAGAGGAGTGCGGTGGTGCGCCGGCGGCGCGCGAGGACCTGGAGGCGCTGTTCGCGCCGGGCCCGCTCCGCCCGCTGCTCCCGTTCGACGGCGGCCGGTCTCGGCTCCGCCCTGGTCGGGGGCACGGCAAAGGCCCGGGCGTCGGCGTCGACGGAATCAACCGTTTCCGTCGCGGCGTCCGGGTCCGCGTGGGGCTCCGCCTGCTCGTCACCACGCTCACGCAGCCCCTTGGCGTAACGGCGCTCCATTCCCGCCCGGCCGGAAAGCAGCCGAATGGCAGTGGAGAAGCGTTCCGTCGGACGGGCTTCGTTCAGCTCGTCCTGCCTCCGGAGCCACATGGGCACCAAGTAGGCGGCCCAGGCCCCGACAATGACTGCGTAGATGAGGCCGCTGCTGCTCACACCTCACACCGTAGAGGGGCGCGGCCGAGGGGATCGGCCAATTGGGCCGGTGTGTCGTGCGATCTCGCTGATATCACGGACTTTTTTTGTGAATCTTCGGATCAGGTTATGGGCGAATCGGTTACCCGAGGCCATTAATTCGAACAGATATTCGCTTATCGACGCTCCGAGTGGTCCCCGCTATTTCGGCGGGGACTGCGAGTGGCGCGCACGGTGCCAGCGGCGCAGCAGCCCCTCCGGGACCTCCTCCACCGTCACCGCGTAGACGAGGTGGTCGCGCCAGGCCCCGTCGATGTGCAGATAGCGCGGCCGCAGCCCCTCCTCGCGCAGGCCCAGCTTCTCCACGACCCGCCGGCTCGGAATGTTCTCGGGGCGGATGCACACCTCGATCCGGTGCAGGCCGACCTTCCCGAAGCAGTGGTCCACCGCCAGCGCGACCGCCGTCGGCATCACGCCGCGGCCCGCCACCTCGCGGTCCACCCAGTAGCCGATGTGGCCCGCGCACATCGAGCCCCAGGTGATCCCGGCGACCGTCAGCTGGCCCACCAGCCGGCCCTGGTACTCGATGACGAAGGGCAGCATCCGGCCCGCGTTCGCCTCCGCCCGCAGATGGCGGACCATCTGGCGGTACGTGGGCCGCTGGACCACCGGCCCCCACGGCGCGGGCGGCGGAATCGTGGCCTCCCACGGCCGGAGCCAGTCGCGGTTGCGCCGGTTGACCTCACGCCAGGCCTTCTGGTCCCGCAGCTTTATCGGCCGGAGCGTGACATCGCCGTCCGACAGGACCACCGGCCAGGTCGGGCCGTTCAGCTCGTGCTCCCGGAGGGTGCCGCCGGTCTGGGGTGGTCGCCGCCCCGCATCTGGTCCACCGCGTGCGGCAGGACGCGGGCCAGGACGGCGAGGCCGTCGCGCACCCCGCCCGTCGAGCCGGGGAGGTTGACGATGAGGGTGCGTCCGGCCACGCCCGCCAGGCCCCGGGACAGGGCCGCGGTCGGCACCTTCGCCAGGCCTTCGGCACGGATGGCCTGCGGGATGCCGGGGACCTCGTAGTCCAGCACCCGCGCGGTGGCGTCCGGGGTGCGGTCGGTCGGCGAGATCCCGGTCCCGCCGGTGGTCAGGATGACGTCGTACCCGGCGGCCACGCCCTCGCGCAGCGCCTGCTCCACGGGATCGCCGTCCGGGACGACCCGCGGGCCGTCCACCGTGAAGCCGAGCTCCTGCAGCGCCTCGGCCAGCAGCGGGCCGCCCTTGTCCGCGTACACGCCCTGCGAGGCCCGGTTCGAGGCCGTGACGACCAGGGCCCGGCCCAGCGGCTGCGCAGAACCCACCGCCTCGGCGGTGACGCCGTGGCCATGACCGTGGGTGTGGGTGTGGGTGTGGGTGTGGCTGTGGACCTCGCCGCCGCGCGGGGCGTTCACGAGCGCGCCCAGTCGCCGGACTTGCCGCCGGTCTTCTCCTCCACCCGGACGTCCGTGATGACCGCGCCCTTGTCGACCGCCTTCACCATGTCGATCACGGTGAGGCCGGCGACCGCGACCGCGGTCAGCGCCTCCATCTCGACGCCCGTGCGGTCGGTCGTCTTCACGGTGGCGAGGATCTCGACCGCGTCGTCGGCGACCCGCAGGTCCACCTTCACGCCCGAGACGGCCAGCGGGTGGCACAGCGGGATCAGGTCGGGGGTCTTCTTCGCCCCCATGATCCCGGCGATGCGCGCGGTCGCGAGGGCGTCGCCCTTGGGGACGCCCTCGCCGCGCAGCAGCTCGATCACCCGCGGGGCGACGAGTACGCGTCCGCTGGCCCGTGCCGTCCGGGTGGTGACGTCCTTCCCGGACACGTCGACCATCCGGGCCGCGCCGGCCTCGTCGATGTGGGTGAGCCTGCTTTCGGTACTCATTGCTGCGCCGCTCCGCTCTGGGCTCCCGGGGAGCCTGTGTGGTGCGACACACGCTACCCGCACCGGCCCGACTTCAGCCGAGCAGGATCACTTCCAGCTCGGTCCCCGGCTCCACCGAGGTGACGTCCTCCGGTACGACCATGAGGGAGTCGGCGTGCGCCAGCGCGGCAATCAGGTGGGAGCCCGATCCGCCGACCGGGCTGACCGTGCCGCTCTCGGCGTCGTACTTGCCGCGCAGGAACTGGCGCCGGCCGGCCGGGGAGCCGAGTGCCTTGCCGGCGCTCAGCACCGCGCGCACGCCCGGCCGCCGGACCTCGGACTCCGGCAGCCCCATGAGGGTGCGGATCGCGGGGCGCACGAATAGCTCGAAGGAGACGTACGAGGACACCGGGTTGCCGGGCAGCGCCAGCAGCGGAGTGTGGTCCGGGCCGATCGTGCCGAAACCCTGCGGCTTGCCGGGCTGCATGGCGAGCTTGCGGAAGTCCATCCGGCCGCCGTCGACGTCCTCGCCCGCGCCCTCGTCGGACTGCCCGACCGAGGACAGCGCCTCCTTGACGACGTCGTACGCGCCGACGCTGACCCCGCCCGTGGTGACCAGCAGGTCGGCCCGGATCAGCTGGTCCTCGATGGTGGCGCGCAGGGTGTCGGCGTCGTCCGCGACGGCGCCGACCCGGTAGGCGATGGCGCCGGCGTCCCGCGCGGCCGCGGCCAGCGCGAAGCTGTTGGAGTCGTAGATGGTGCCCGCCGTGAGCGCCTCGCCGGGCTGGACCAGCTCGCTGCCGGTGGACAGGACCACCACGCGGGGTCGCGGCCGCACCCGTACGGTGCCGCGCCCGATGGCAGCCAGCAGGGCGATCTGCGGCGGCCCGAGGACGGTGCCGGCCGCGAGGGCCAGGTCACCGGCCTGTACGTCGCTGCCGCGCGCGCGGACGTGCGCCCGCGCCTCGGCGGCACGGTGTACCCGTACCTCGCCGCCCGCATGTTCGGGGGCGGCGCTGGCCGGGGTCATCCCGGCGGCCGCGCCGCCGCCCGTGCCGCCGTCGGTCCACTCGACCGGTACGACGGCTTCCGCGCCGGGCGGCAGCGGGGCGCCGGTCATGATCCGGGCAGCCTCGCCGGGGCCCACGGTGGGCAGCTCACCGCTGCCCGCCGCGACGTCCCCGACGACCGTCAGCACCGCGGGGAACTCCTCGCTCGCACCCTGGACGTCGGCCGTCCGGACGGCGTAGCCGTCCATGGAGCTGTTGTCGAAGGGCGGGAGGGCGACGGGCACGGTCACGTCCTCGACCAGGACACAGCCCTGGGCGTCCAGCAGTTGGAGCTCGATGGGCTCCAACGGCCGGACGGCCGAGAGGACGTCCGCGAGGTGCTCGTCCACGGACCACAGACGGTGGCCGGTGTCCTGCGGTGCGGAACTGCTCAAGGTGCTACATCTCCTCCGTGACGTAATGGTGAAGCCAGGTGCGGAACTCGGGGCCCAGGTCCTCGCGCTCGCACGCGAGGCGGACGATGGCCCGCAGGTAGTCGCCGCGGTCCCCGGTGTCGTAGCGACGGCCCCGGAAGATCACGCCGTGCACCGGACCGCCGACGGTCTCGTCGGCGGCCAGCTTCTGCAGGGCGTCGGTGAGCTGGATCTCCCCACCGCGGCCCGGCTCGGTCTCCCGCAGTATGTCGAAGATCGCGGGGTTGAGGACGTAGCGTCCAATAACCGCGTAATTGCTGGGGGCGTCCTCGGCGTCCGGCTTCTCGACGAGGCCGGTGATGCGGACCACGTCCTCCTCGTCCGTGGCCTCGACGGCGGCGCAGCCGTAGAGGTGGACGTTGGCCGGGTCGACCTCCATGAGCGCGATGACGGTGCCGCCGGTGCGGGCGTAGATGTCGGCCATCTGGCGCAGCAGCGGGTCGCGCGGGTCGATGAGGTCGTCGCCGAGCAGGACGGCGAAGGGCTCCCGGCCGACGTGCGGCTCGGCGCACAGCACCGCGTGGCCGAGGCCCCGCGGGTCACCCTGACGGACGTAGTGCATGGTGGCCAGGTCGCTGGACTCCTGGACCTTCTTCAGGCGGTCGTCGTCGCCCTTGGCGATGAGGGCCGACTCCAGCTCGTAGTTCCGGTCGAAGTGGTCTTCCAGGGCACGCTTGTTACGCCCAGTGATCATGAGTACGTCATCGAGCCCGGCCCCGACGGCCTCCTCGACCACGTACTGGATGGCCGGCTTGTCCACAACCGGGAGCATTTCCTTCGGGGTCGCCTTGGTCGCCGGAAGGAAGCGGGTACCGAGGCCAGCGGCCGGAATCACGGCCTTCTTGATCACGGGGTGCAACATAGTCATGCCCCGAACGATAGTGGGCTTCCGTCGAACACCGGACGAGATCGCATCAGGTAGATACAGATATGCCCCGATTCGGAAGGATATTTGATTTCCTCGTGGCAGAGAACCAGCCCACCGCCTCCGCCAAGGCCGAACTGCGCCGGGAACTGCTCGCCGCACGCCGCGCCTTGTCCCCCGAGAACCGCCGTGCGGCGGCCACCGCACTCGCCGTCAGGTCCCTCGAACTGCCCGAACTGGCCGATGCCCGCACGGTGGCGGCCTACGTCTCGGTCGGCACCGAACCCGGCACCCGGGAGCTCCTCGACGCCCTGCGCACGGCCGGCAAGCGGGTGCTGCTCCCCCTGCTGCTGCCCGACGACGACCTCGACTGGGCGGCGTACGAAGGCCCGGCCACACTCGCCGAGGCCGCCCACCCGGGCAAGATGCGGCTGCTGGAGCCGACCGGCCCCGCGCTGGGACCGGACGCGGTCACCGGGGCCGACGCCGTACTGCTGCCCGGGCTCGCCGTGGACGGCCGCGGCATGCGCCTGGGCCGCGGCGGGGGCTCGTACGACCGGGTGCTGGAGCGGCTGGAGCGCGCCGGGGCGCATCCCGCACTCGTCGTGCTCCTCTACGACGACGAGGTGGTCGCGCGGGTCCCGGAGGAACCGCACGACCACCCCGTGCAGGCGGTGGCCACCCCGTCAGGGGTGCGCCGCTTCAGTGCATGACGACCTGGTCCGCGCCCTGACCCCTACGAGCCCTCGGGCTTGAGGGTCAGGGTGTCGACCGTGGCCTTCTCGACGGCGTCCTTGCCGAAGGGCCACTCCAGCAGCTCGCCCTTGGCCCACATCGTCGTCTGGTCCGTGTAGTGCGCGTTGTACGCGTGCCCCGAAGCACCCGTCAGGTTGATCCAGCGCGACTTGTCGAGGTCGTTGAGGTTCACGACCATCCGCATCGAGGGCACCCACGTGACCCCGTACCCGCTGGAGGCGTTCCAGCCGGTCGCGTTGACCGTGGCCTCGCCGCCGCCCACGTCCCACGGGCCGCGGTTGAGGAGCCACTGCATGAAGCCGGGGCCCTCGGTGCCGATCGTCTGGTTCTTCAGCGTCAGCTGGTGCAGGCGGCCCCAGCTCCAGGTGGACTGGTCCTTGCCGAGCTTGGCGGTCAGCTCCCAGCGGGCGTCCCGCATGGCCCGGGCGAAGAGCTCGTCGCGGGTGGTGGCCGCCGGCTGGGTCACGGTCCGCGGCGAACTCCACCACGGCGACTTCTCGTCCTTGACCAGGCGGCGGACCACCTCGAACCAGCGGTCGCCGCCGTCGGGCTGCGCCGAGTCGGCGTCCCGGGTGCCGCATTCGCGGACCGTCTTGGCGAGGTCGTCGGCCGGGCCGGTGCCGTTGCCGACGACGCTCATGCAGCTGCCCTCGATCCGCAGCTCCTTGGGCATCTTGTCGCCGAAGGACAGCTTGAGGATGTGGCGCCAGACCGCGTTGAAGTAGGCCGCGGCCGCCGAGTCGGGCTCCTGCGTGTAGTTCCAGCCGTCGAGCAGCTTCTGCGCGGCCCGCACGCCCGGGTCCGAGACCTCTATCTTCGCCAGCATCGGGGTCAGCAGCGCGGCGATCTCGCTGCTGTTGTCCATCTGCATGGTGCGCATGTCGTCGGTCGAGATCCGGCCGCCGTCCTTGATCTTCGCCTCGATGAGGTCGTTGATCCGCTGGCTGCGGGCGCCGTAGCCCCAGTCGGTGGTCAGCACGTACGGGTACTTGCCCGCGCCGGTCCCGCTCTCCACGACGGCCTGGTTGGCGGTGACGATGTAGCCGCGGGACGGATTGAGGTCCCAGGGCATCTCGTTCTGCTGGATGTAGCCGGTGTTGCCGTCCTTGCCGCCCTTCCAGGCGTACTTGGAGTCCCAGCCCGGGGCGGGCATCCGGCCGTCGTGCTGGCCGCGCACCGGGATGCGGCCCGGGGCCTGGTAGCCGATGTTGCCGTTGGGGGCCTTGTTGTCGGCGTAGATCAGGTTCTGGGACGGGACCTCGAAGTCGGCGGCCGCCTTGCGGAAGTCGTCGAAGGTCTTGGCCTTGTCGAGCCTGAAGACCGCGTCCATGGACTTGCCCGGGTCCAGCGCCGTCCAGCGCAGGGCGACGGCGTAACCGTCACCGCGGTCGGGGGCGGAGCTGGCGACGGGGGCGCGGGTGCCGACCGTGCCGAGCTGCTCGCTGCGGTCGGAGACGAGCGGGCCGTTGTTGGTGGTGCGGACGGTGATCTTCTTGCTGTCGCCGCCCGCGACCTTGATGACCTCTTCACGGGTGGTGAAGGGGAGCACCTTCCCGTCGTAGAGGTAGCCCTCGGGCTTGACCTGCTCCAGGTAGAGGTCGGTGACGTCGGCGCCGAGGTTGGTCATGCCCCAGGCGATGTCGGTGTTGTGGCCTATGACCACGCCGGGCATGCCCGAGAAGGTGTAGCCGGCCACGTCGTACTGGCACTGGGCCGAGACCGCGCGGCAGTGCAGGCCCATCTGATACCAGACCGAGGGCAGCTGCGGGGACAGGTGCGGGTCGTTCGCGAGCAGCGGCTTGCCGGTGGTCGTGTACTGGCCCGAGACGACCCAGGAGTTCGAGCCGATGCCGCTGCCGTTGGGGCCGAGGATCGCGGGGATCTTGTCCAGGGTGTCGGCGAGGGAGGTCAGCTGGGTGCGCAGGCCCACGGTCGCGCCCTGGGCGGCGGCGTTGTCGGCCAGGCCGTTGGCCTCGCCGTTGGCCGGGCCGCCGACCGGGCCCGTGACGGTCGAGGTCTGGGTCCCGGCGGCGTTGCCGTTGCCCGAGCCGGTCCCGGTGCCGGTCCCGGTGCCGGTGCCCGAGCCGCTGCCCTTCGGGGTGTACTTCCCGCCGTCGACCTTGCCGCCCTCGACGATCGGCTTGTTCCGGTCGAAGGGGTACGGCGGGTAGAGCTCGTCGATCTGCGCCTGCGAGAGCTTGGTCGCCATCAGGGCGCGGTCGATCTCGTCCTGCATGTTGCCGCGCAGGTCCCACGCCATCGCCTTGAGCCAGGCCACCGAGTCCACCGGCGACCACTGCTCGGGCCGGTAGTCGTCGCTCAGCTTGAGCGCGGCGTGCTCGACGGAGAGGTCCTTGCCGGACTTCCCCTTCAGGTACGCGTTGACCCCGTCGGCGTAGGCCTGGAGATACTTCTTGGTCTCGGCCGACAGCTTGGTGTCGTACTCGGCCTGCGCGACCTGGCGCCAGCCCAGCGTGCGCAGGAAGGCGTCGGTCTCGACCTGGCCGGAGCCGAACATCTCGGAGAGCCGGCCGGACGTCATGTGACGTCGTACGTCCATCTCCCAGAACCGGTCCTGCGCGTGCACGAAGCCCTGCGCGCGGAAGAGGTCGTCGTCGTTGTCCGCGTAGAGCTGGGGAATGCCGTGGGCGTCGCGCTTGACGTCGACGGTCCCGGTCAGGCCCGGCACCTTGAGCGAGCCGGTCGTCTGGGGGAAGGAGGCGCGCACGCTGTCCACGCTCCAGTACGCCCCGTAGCCGAGGCCCGCGAAGAGCGCCAGGACCAGGACGAGCACGATCAGACGGGCGCGTCGTCCCTTCTTCTTGACGGGAGGAGCGGTTTCGTTGGCGGGCATCGCTGTCCTTAGAGGGGCAGGGTGGTCCTGGGAGTACTGGGAGCAACCATAGGCGCACGACCGCCTCCGTTGATCCGCCAGGGGTCGAGGTGCTGAGGACAGGGGGGAACAGGCGTTTCACAATGTGGTTATCGCGTAAAGGGCGCGTCAAAGATTAGGTAAGGTAACGAACTACTTGCCGAACTTGTCGCCGGGAGGATCGATCCGCCGGGCGCATTGAGGAGGGCCGCCCGCTGACTGTCCACACGCTCAATGAGCTTCTGCTGGTCTGCTCGCTCGTGCTGCTCGTCGCCGTGGCGGCGGTACGCATCTCTTCACGCAGCGGCCTCCCCAGCCTGCTCATCTACCTCGGCATAGGCATCGCGATAGGACAGGACGGCATCGGCAACGTCGTATTCGACAATGCCGAGCTGACCCAGGTCATCGGTTATGCCGCGCTCGTCGTGATCCTCGCCGAGGGTGGTCTGGGCACCAAGTGGAAAGAGATCAAGCCGGCCCTGCCGGCCGCGGTCATGCTGTCACTGGTGGGCGTTGCGATCAGCGTGGGCGTAACGGCGGCGGGAGCGCATTATCTGGTCGGACTGGAATGGCGCCAGGCCCTGCTGATCGGCGCGGTCGTCTCCTCGACCGACGCGGCGGCCGTCTTCTCGGTGCTGCGCAAGGTGCCGCTGCCCGCCCGGATCACCGGTGTCCTGGAGGCCGAGTCCGGTTTCAACGACGCACCCGTCGTCATCCTGGTCGTGGCCTTTTCGACCGTCGGCCCGGTGGACGAGTGGTACGTCCTGATCGGCAAGATCACCCTGGAGCTGGCGATCGGCGCCGCGATCGGCCTGACCGTGGGCTTCCTGGGCGCGTACGGGCTGCGGCACGTGGCGCTGCCCGCCTCCGGCCTCTACCCGATCGCCGTGATGGCCATCGCCATCGTGGCGTACGCGGCCGGCGCCATCGCGCACGGCTCCGGCTTCCTCGCGGTGTACCTGGCGGCGATGGTGCTCGGGAACGCGAAGCTTCCGCACTGGCCGGCCACCCGGGGCTTCGCCGACGGGCTCGGCTGGATCGCCCAGATCGGCATGTTCGTGCTGCTGGGCCTGCTGGTCACCCCGCACGAGCTGGTCCGCGACTTCTGGCCCGCCGTGGTCATCGGGCTGGTACTGACGATGGTGGCGCGCCCCCTGGAGGTCTTCATCAGCCTGCTGCCCTTCCGGATCACCTGGCAGGAGCAGGTGCTGATGTCGTGGGCGGGCCTGCGCGGGGCCGTGCCCATCATCCTGGCGACCATCCCGATGGTGTCCGGGATCGAGGGCAGCGACCGGGTCTTCAACATCGTCTTCGTACTGGTCGTCGTCTACACCCTGGTGCAGGGCCCGACCCTGCCCTGGCTCGCGCGCAAGCTGAACCTCGGGAACGGGGACGAGGGCGCCTTCGACCTCGGGATCGAGTCGGCACCGCTGGAGAAGCTGCGCGGACACCTGCTCTCCTTCTCCATCCCGCCGGCCTCGCGGATGCACGGCGTGGAGGTGAGCGAGCTGCGGCTGCCGCCGGGGGCCTCGGTCACGCTGGTGGTCCGGGACGCGAAGAGTTTTGTACCGGCGCCGTCGACCGTGCTGCGGCGCGGGGACGAGCTGCTGGTGGTGGCCACGGATCCGGTGCGGGACGCGGCGGAGGCACGGCTGCGGGCGGTGGCCCGGGGCGGCAAGCTCGCGGGATGGCTGGGCACGGGCGGACCCGTTTCGCGTTAGAGCGCCGCGAGCGTGTCACTGGAGCGCCGTTAGAGCGTCGTTCTAATTCGGCCAAATTCGCTAAGATATGCCCGATTTTGCCTACTCTTCCGGGCTCTTTGCATGCGAAGCAGCCGTTAATCCCAGGTGAAGAGACCCCCTGTCACCGAATTCACAGGGCGTGGTAGTGGCTTTCCCTGTACGATGAAGGCACACCAGATCGAACCAACTCTGCCTGACGCAGAGCTGGCGCGACCGCAAAGCGGCCGTGGCACCACCCCGACGTGGGCGCCCAGGTATCACTCGGTTCTGCGCAAGAGGACAGCTCTCGGGGCTCCCACATGTACGGGTGCGGTCGCTCACAAGGCGAAGCACCGTCCGCAGACGGGGACGCTCTACCAGGCAGCGGAAAGGCAAGGCCGTGACATCCGCGGTCACGACCGACACGTCCGCCCGCCCCGGCTACGGGCAGCTCCTGCGCACTCCCGGCGCCCTCGGCTTCGTACTCCCCGGCTTCGCAGCACGACTCCCCTTCGGCATGCTGACGATCAGCATCCTGCTGCTGGTCCAGCACACCACCGGTTCCTACGGCAGCGCCGGCATCGTCGCCGCCGTCACCGGTATCTCCATGGCACTGTCCGCCCCGCTGATGGGCATCTTCACCGACCGCTTCGGCCAGACCGCCGTCCTGCTGCCCGTGGTCCTCGCGCACTCCGCCGCCGTCACCGGCCTGGCCGCGCTCGCGCTGCTGGACGCGCCGGTCTGGGCACTGGCGCTGGCCGCCGTACCCACCGGTGCCTCGGTGCCGCAGGTCGGACCGATGGTCCGGGCACGCTGGGCCGCCAAGCTGGAGGGCTCTCCGCTGCTGCCGACGGCCGCCGCCTTCGAGTCCGTCACCGACGAGTTCACCTTCGTCGTCGGCCCCGTCCTGGCGACCGCGCTGTGCACCGGCGTCCACCCGGCGGCCGGCCTGGTCACCGAGGCCACGCTGACCCTGCTCGGCGGCCTGCTCTTCGCGGCCCAGCGGGCCAGCCAGCCCAAGACGCACACCCCGTCGCTCACCGGCGAGAAGCGCGCCTTCGCACTGTCCTTCCCGGGCCTGCGCGTCCTGATCTTCGCCTTCCTCGGGATCGGCGCCGTCTTCGGCGGCATGCAGGTCTCGCTCGCCGCCTTCTCCAACGAGATCGGCAACCCCGGCGCCAACGGCATGCTCTACGGAGTCTTCGCCGCGGGCAACATGATCGCCGGTATCGCCATGGGCGCCATCGCCTGGAAGATCGGCCCGCGTCGCCGGCTGATCCTGGGCTACATCGGCCTCACCGCCGCCGCGTCCGTCCTGTGGGCGGCGAACTCGATGATCCTGCTGGGCGCGCTCGGCCTGGTCGTCGGCCTGTGCATCGCCCCGGCGCTGATCACCGGCTACACGATGGTCGAGCAGCTGGTCCCCGCGAACGCGCGGACCGAGGCCTTCACCTGGCTGACCGGCTCGATCGCCTTCGGTCAGGCCATCGCCGTCATCCTGGCCGGCCGCCTGACGGACGCGCACGGATCCTCGTTCGGCTTCCTGGTGCCCATGGGTGCCACCGCGCTCGCGCTGGCCACCCTGCTGGCGCTGCGCGCGAAGCTCGCCCCGAAGGCCCCGAGCCGGATCGTGAACGCGTCCGCGCAGGAGGCCGCTCCGGCGCCCGCGCCCGCGGCACCGGCCTCTGCGCAGACGCAGGCAAAGGCCCAGGCGACCGCCCGCACCACCCCCTCGCCGGCCTCCCGTAACCGGGTGAACGAGCGTGGGATGGGTCACCGCGTGCCGGTGACGGTGGACTGATCCGCCGGAATACGTCACCATGGAGCGTCGTTAGCACTCATTGAGTCAGAGTGCCAGGAGGAAATTCGTGCCGACCTACCAGTACCAGTGCACCGAGTGCGGTGAGGGCCTTGAGGCCGTGCAGAAGTTCACCGATGACGCACTGACCGTGTGCCCGAGCTGCGACGGACGCCTGAAGAAGGTGTTCTCCGCGGTCGGCATCGTCTTCAAGGGCTCCGGTTTCTACCGGAACGACAGCCGTGGCGCGTCGTCGAGCAGCACCCCTGCCTCGAAGCCGTCGTCCGGCTCCTCGTCGTCCTCGACGTCGACCGCTGCCGCCGCTCCTGCCGCCTCGACGTCGTCGAGCTCGTCGAGCAGCAGCTCCACGTCGGCCGCCTGATCGCTTCTCCCCGAAGCCCCGCCGCCCCTGCCGGCAGCGGGGCTTTCGGCATGCCCACGGCAGGGCCTTAGGGTGGACCGCATGGTGAACGCAGAGATCGGTGTCATCGGCGGCTCGGGCTTCTACTCCTTCCTGGAGGACGTCTCCGAGATCCAGGTGGAGACCCCGTACGGACCCCCGAGCGACTCCCTGTACGTGGGTGAGCTGGCCGGGCGCCAGGTGGCCTTCCTGCCCCGGCACGGACGCAGCCACACCGTCCCCCCGCACAAGATCAACTACCGGGCCAACCTGTGGGCCCTGCGCTCGGTCGGCGTCCGCCAGGTGCTGGGCCCGTGCGCGGTCGGCGGTCTGCGGACCGAGTACGGACCGGGCACGCTGCTCGTTCCCGACCAGCTGGTCGACCGTACGAAGGCCCGCGCCCAGACCTTCTTCGACGGTGAGCCGCTGCCGGACGGTTCTGTTCCGAACGTCGTGCACACCACCTTCGCCGACCCGTACTGCCCGGTGGGCCGGTCCGTGGCGCTGGCGGCGGCCCGCGGGCGGGACTGGGAGCCGGTGGACGGCGGCACCATGGTCGTCATCGAGGGACCGCGCTTCTCGACGCGCGCCGAGTCGCGGTGGCACGCGGCGGCGGGCTGGTCGGTGGTCGGCATGACCGGCCACCCGGAGGCGGTCCTCGCCCGTGAGCTGGGGCTCTGCTACACCTCGATGGCCCTGGTCACGGACCTGGACGCGGGCGCGGAGACCGGTGAGGGCGTCTCCCACACCGAGGTCCTGAAGGTGTTCGGCGAGAACGTCGGGCGGCTGCGCGAGGTCCTCTTCGACGCGGTGGCGGCCCTGCCGGCCACGGAGGCCCGGGCCTGCCTGTGCACGCACGCGCACGACGGGTGGGACCTGGGCATCGAGCTCCCTTAGCCGCTGCCGGGCTGTCCTGGGGACGCCCCGGCCGGGTTGTCAGTGGCGGCCCCTAACCTGCGCGCATGGGAAATCGGGGCGGGATGGCCGTGGCGCATGCCACGGTGGCGGAGGTGCGTGAGTTCGCGGCCGAGGCCGGGTGCGCCGGCGTCGACGGCGACGCGGACCTGGGTGGCGGCTGGTCGGTGGTGTACTGCGCCGACAAGGCGGACGGCGCCGCGGCGGCGCTGGCGCGGCGGACCGGGGCGCCGGTGCTCACGGTGGCCTACCTCGACAGCGATGTCGGCTTCGTCGAGGGCGCGACCTTCGCCGGGGGCCGCTGGAAGGCGCTGCTCAACCGGGACATGGCTGCGGACTACGAGATACCCGTCGACCGGTTCCCCGTCGAGGCGGCCCTGGCGGGCGCCCTCGACTGGGCGGCCGCGGGCGGGCTGACCGCCGACCCGGAGGGTGTGCGGGCCGTCCTCACCGGCTCCGAGGTCTTCGCGGAGGACCTCGCGGACCGGCTCCTCGGCGCGCTCGGGATCGCTCCCGCGGCACCCGGCGAGGAAAGCGCCTAGAGAACCGGCCGTCGGCTGTCACATCCGGCGGGGCTGTCCGGTCCTCCCTGGTGAAGGCGGAAACGAAGACCGCCCCAGCCAGGGAGATGACTGTCATGCCGCGTATCTCGCTCACCCCGCCCCGCACCCTGCTCATGCGGATCGGGGCCTGGTACTCGCGCCGTACCTACGGCAAGGTGCTCGACCCCGGCCAGGCGTACGGGCACAACTCGCGCGTGCTCTTCTCCTACGTCCGGCTGGAGCGGAGCGTGGCGAAGTGGAAGGCGCTCGACGCCGGGCTGAAGCACCTCGCCGTGATGGCGGCGGCGGCGCGCATCAACTGCTCGTGGTGCATGGACTTCGGCTACTGGGAAGGCCACGAGCTGGGCGTGCCGACGGAGAAGATCGAGCGGGTGCCGCAGTGGCGGGAGGCCCCTGAGGTGTTCACCGAGCTGGAACTGCTGGTCATGGAGTACGCCGAGGCCATGACGGAGACCGAGCCGGCGGTCACGGACGAGCTCGCGCGGGAACTGATCGCGCGGCTCGGCGAGGAGGCCTTCGTCGAGCTCACCGCGATGGTCGCGCTGGAGAACTGGCGCTCGCGCGTCAACAGCGCCTTCGGCCTGACCAGTCAGGGCTTCGCGGAGGCCTGCCAGGTCCCGGCCGGGCAGTGACGTCGACAATGGCGGCGTGAACACCGACCGCCCTCTCTCCGAACTCCCTCTCGCCGACCGCAGGGTCATCGTCGCCCTCGACTTCGACGACCGCCGGGCCGCCGAGGCGCTCGTCGAGCGCCTCGGCGACGCGTGCGGCTTCTACAAGATCGGTCTGGAACTGCTGACCGCCGCGGGCCCCGGACTCGCGCGGGACCTCGTCGGGCGGGGGGCACGAGGTCTTTCTCGACCTGAAGCTCTTCGAGATCCCCAACTCCGTCGCCGGAGCGGTCCGGGCCGCGGGCGCGCTGGGCGCGTCCATGGTGACCGTGCACGCCATGGGCGGTACGGGGATCATGTCCGCGGCGGTGGAGGCGGCGCGGGAGTTCCCGCGGCTGCGGGTACTCGCGCTGACGGTGGTCACCAGCATGACCGGGAGCGACCTCGCGGACATCGGCGTGGCCGCGGACACCGAGGAGCAGGTGCTGCGGCTGGCCCGGCTGGCCGTGGGCGCGGGCTGCGACGGGGTCATCGCCTCGCCGCGGGAGGCCGGGGTGCTGCGTGAGCTCCTGGGGCCGGACCGGCTGATCGTCACGCCGGGGGTGGTCCTGGAGCCGGAGGGCGCGGCGGGCGGGCACGCCCGGCCGGGGAGCCGCGGGCTGCCTTCGCGGCCGGCGCCTCGCACATCGTGGTGGGCCGGTCGGTCGCCCGGGCGGCGGACCCGGTGGCCGCGCTGCGGCAGGTGATCTCCTCCGCCGGCTGACTCGTGCGGGTGACGGGGTTGTCCACAAGCTGGGGATCGTCCACAGGCGCCGACGGGATTTCCGGGGAGGCCGGATCGTGAGATGTGTCCGGGCGCCGGGTCCGGACACAGCAACTCCCTCGGTCTGGTGGTGTTCGTCATGTCCCGTACTTCCGCGGCCCCTTCGGTCCGCTCCGCCTCCTCCGCCTCCTCCGCCCCCTCCGTCTCCTGCACCTCCTCCGTCTCCTGCACCTCCTCCGCTTCCCGTGCCGCCCTCGCTCCCGCCGCGTGCGCGACGTCTTCCGCGTGTCCCCCCGCACGCCCGGTCCCGCCGTTCCCGCCGCTTCGCGTGGGGCGGGGCGGGGACCGGCTGCGCCGGGCCGTGCGACGGCGGCGACGGGCCGCCTCGGCCGCGCTGGCCGTGGTGGCGGCGGCCGTGGCGGTGGGCGGGACGGAGGCGCAGGCCTCGCGGGGCGCCGCGCGGCCCGAGGTGCGGGCCTCTCAGCGTGCGGCGCCCCCCGCCGCGGTGCGGATGGTGTCGGCGCCCGTACGCATCGCCGACGCGGCGACGGTGCGGCTGCTGCGGCCCGGGGACCGGGTGGACGTGGTCGCGGCGGAGCGCACCGGGCCGCCCAGGGTGGTGGCCTCGGGGGTGCTGGTCGCCGAAGTCCCCGATCCGGACGGGGGTGTTGCGGACGGTGGGGCGCTGGTGGTGCTGTCCGTTCCGCGGGATACCGCGCCGGGTCTCGTGGGCGCCGGCGCAACGACGCGGCTGGCGGTGACGTTGTGCTGATTCGCACACACGGCCAGTCAATTCACTGCAAGGAGGGGGCCGATTGGACACTCCGCGCCTGGACTGCCGTAGCTTTCGGAACCGTTGGCTCCGTGTTCGGTAGATGTGAAGAGAGGCTCAGTGGTGAGCGAGAAGAAGAAGGAGAGCGTGCTGGCAGGCTTCAAGGCCTTCCTGATGCGCGGCAATGTGGTCGACCTGGCGGTGGCCGTGGTCATCGGCGCCGCGTTCACGAGCATCGTGAACTCGGTGGTCAAGGGGATCATCAGCCCGGTGGTGGGCGCCGTCGGCACGAAGAGCCTGGACGGCTACAAGTCCTGCCTCAAGGCTCCTTGCGCCATCGGCCCGGACGGCCAGCCGACGGGTGTGGAGATCCTCTGGGGCTCGGTGCTGAACGCGACGCTGACCTTCGTCATCACCGCCGCGGTCGTGTACTTCCTGATGGTGCTGCCGATGTCGAAGTACCTCGCCAAGCAGGAGGCCCGGCGCAAGGCGAAGGAAGGTGTCCAGGAGGTCGTCGAGATCACCGAGCTGGAGCTCCTGAAGGAGATCCGGGACGCGCTGGTCGCACAGCGTGGCGGTGGCGGCACGTCCCCCACCGGTCCGCGCAACGGTTTCTGACCTCTCCGGCCTCTCCGGCCGCCCCGGCCGGTCAGACGTGGTGCGGGGGCTTCTCGTCGAGGAAGCGGGCCAGGTCGGCCGCGCTTCCGCCGGCGGGCGGCCGCTCGCCCCAGCCGTGGTCGGTGTCGTCCGAGGACTGCTGGTCCAGCGGGTCGTCGAAGACCAGCCTGGGCTTCGGCCGCGGCTTGTCGGCCTCGGGGGCGGTACGCGAGGGCTGCGGGTCGGGGGCGGGGGTGCTGCTCATGCCTCCAGGGTACGGCCGCCCTCTCCTCCACCCCGGCCCCCGCCCTGTCCGCCGGACCGATCCGGCGGGGCGCCCCGGCTCCGAGGCGGGCGCAGGACCACCGGCACACCGCCGGGCACCCGGCACGGAGGCCGATGCGGGGCCGGTCACGGCGCCCGCCTCCGTCCGCGAACGCTCAGGCCGGGCCGCAGGCCGCGCCTCGCATCCGCCCGGGGCACACGGGCCCGGCGGGCCGCGCGTCCGCCCTGCCGGAGGTCCCTGCCTCTGGTCTCCTGGCCGGTATGGCCTACTCCCCCATGACTGCTCGCAGTCCCGACGAGCTCCACCGTGCCGCCACCCCGCTGGAGCTGTTCTTCGACCTCTGCTTCGTCGTCGCCATCGCCCAGGCCGGCGCCCGGCTGGTGCACTCGCTCGCGGAGGGCCATCCCGGCGCCGGGGTGGTCGGCTACTTCCTCGTCTTCTTCGGCGTGTGGTGGGCGTGGATGAACGCTGCAACACGTTGATGTGAGCCTACCGTCTGCCCTGGTCAGCGTGCCAGGAAAGCAGGAAGCCCCGCCTGTCTGCGAAGGGGGCCGCAGACAGACGGGGCGGGTCAGTGGCTAGTCAGCCGCCGGGGTTACAGGCGGAGCACCCGACTTTAAAGGGCTCTTTCGTCACGTGGTTCACCATGACGATGTGCCCCAAGCCTGAACAGTTGGTGCACGGTTTCAGGCCGCCACGGCGTGCGGCTTCTTGGACCGTGCTGACGAAGAACTCGATGACGTCGGCCTGTTCCGGGTCGTGCCACTCTTCACGCATGTAACACCCCTCCTGATGACGAGGGTTCCCACGGTACGCGCCCGGCGGGTGCCTGAGAACGTGGCAAGCCCATCCGGTCCCGTGCCGGTTCCGCCGCACGACGGGCAGTCGATCCGCATGGGTATCCCGTCCGGCCCCATGACCTCCCTGCCGCCCTGTCCGCCGCACCCCTGGCAGTGCATTGCCGTGACGGTGAGGGGCTGACGGACGGTCGGGAGTTCGACAAGGCGGTTGTCCGCGTTCCGGCCGGACCCGCCACAGGCCCCGCAGGAACCAGCGTCCTTGTACTGGCCCGTTTCCGGGTCCACGTAGACGGTGCGTCCAGCACCGCCACAGTTCGTACAGCTCGCACTCATCTGCATTGACACTCCTATGGGTTCGGAAGTTCGGGACCCGCCCGGTTGCTATTTGGAGCGGCGGCAACCGGGCGGGGGTTAGGCCCGCCCCTGCCGGGACTACCTGATCCGTGGGGAAGCACGTTTCTCGGTTTCATCCGGCAGGGACGGAATCAGTGGAAGCGCGAGGCGCTGGCCAGAATCCTGAAATCGGGGGTATAGCACCCCGTGGGGAGTTCGGCGAAGTAGAGCCTTGACCGGCCGTCGTGCTTGCCCCAGAAGGCGACGAGCCAGCCGTCTGGAATCTCTCGCAGCGACATGGCGTGCAACTGGTCTCGGTTATGCGACGGCAACGCGCATGTCAGCATCTTGGGGACGGGGCCGTCATATCGGTTCGTCTCGGGGTGGCAGCGGCGGGAAAGCTCTGCCTGGTGCGTCCGCCACCACACCGTGGCCGCACACATGCTGTGTCGGGCCGTTCGGAGACTCACCGCCGCATCACCAGCGTTGCCCCCAAGAAGAGGCCGATGGACCCGCTGATCATGATGATGGTGAGCGGACCAGTGAAGGACGCCACGTAGTCGTAGGCGCGGCGCGTTGCCGACCGGCGCTTACGCACTCGACGCACGGGACCTTGCATGGCCGGATTGCTTCCGACGCGGGTACGCGGCGCGTCAGCCTTCCATCCATGAACGGCTTCAATTTCCGGGACCTTGTCCGCGCATGTGGCGAGAAGGCCGGGGAGTGCGCCTTCTATGGTCCGCGCGTCCTTGTCCGCAAGGATGCTAAGGAATCCGGCGTCAAGCTCCGCGCGCTGATCTGCCGTGAACCGGGGCACGTCTTCTGTCCTCACTAGTGGGTCCTTTCATGCCATGCCGTCGCCACGTCTCGGTACGTGGCGTAGGTGAGATCCCCCGGGTTGGCATCCCAGTTATCGCCACCCCCAACCGGACGGATGCGGAGCTTCCCGCCCACGGGCCCCAGGACCCGCCCTACGCGGCCGGTAGCGCCGTCCACGACCGTGTCACCCTCTTCCGGGTCGGCAGGGTGCGGACGGGCCGTCTCAGGGGCGTTCACGGCAGCCGCCGGAGCGCGTAGAGGGTCCGTACGAGTCCCCACACTTCGCGGTCGCGGGAGATCAGGGGCACGTCGAGCCAATCGGGCCGCTTACCCCGCCGTATGGCTTCGGCCAGCGCTGCCGTGCCGTCCGCGATTCCGGGGGTTCTGGTGTTGCTGGTCATGGGCGGGTGCCTACCCCTTCGCTCTGTCGTCTGGTCAACAACCTTGCGTAGTGCCAGGGTTGTGCTCAGCGCTCCCAGCGACTAGGGGTGTCGCCTTAACAACGGCGAAGTTAAGGGCGGATGCATATGACGATGGAAAATGACCCAGGACAGCCGGACGCGTCAGCGTCTCTGCTCGCCTTCTTCGGCAGGCAGGTGCTCAAGCAACGGACCGAACGCGACTGGTCCCAGCAAGAGTTAGCGAAGGAGGCGCACACGACCGGCGCCATGATCAGCTACGTAGAGAACGCCAAGCGCGTACCGCCCATCGAACTAGCGGGTGACCTTGACGCAGCGTTCAAGACCACGTTCTTTACGGAGTTCCATCCGCTGGTTGTGCGGTACGCCTACCCGACATGGTTCCTGCCGTTCATCGAGCTTGAGCGCGACGCGGTAAGGCATCGGGTGTTTGAGTCTCAGATCGTCCCCGGGCTTCTTCAGACGGAGGAGTACGCGCGCGCGATGCTGGCAGCCGTCCGCCCGGACAACCTTGATGACCTTGTTGCCGCCCGACTGTCACGGCAAGCGATCTTGGAACGGGACACCCCGCCGCACACCTGGTTCATCATGGATGAGCAGGCACTACGCCGGACGATAGGAGGTCCGGCCGTCATGGCAGCGCAGCTTGAACACCTGCTACTTGCCGGGCAGGCGCCCCGCACCGTGGTCCAGGTGATGCCGGAGAAGGTCACGGCACATCCGGGCCTTGCAGGCCCCTTCACGCTCCTCAGCTTCGACCACGGCGGCGCCCCCAAGGTTCGGGAAGCGAAGCCGCCGCATGACGTGCTGTACGTCGATGGGTTCTCCCAGGGACGCACGGCCCTAGAAACGGCTGAGGTTATGGCGGCTGGGCACGCCTATGATCTGCTCACAAGTTATGCCCTGTCGCCGGACGAGTCTGAAGACCTGATCCGCGACCACTTGAAGGGATTGACGGCATGAGCACCGCAAGCAAGCTGCCCGTGCGCTGGCGTAAGTCGAGCTACAGCACCAACGGCGGCAACTGCCTTGAAGTCGGGGAGGGGCTGGCCAATGTGGTTCCCGTCCGAGACAGCAAGGTCACTGACGGTCCGGTCCTCATGGTGTCGGCTGACGCGTGGTCGCGTCTCGTCGGCCTGGTCCGCGCGGACGGCTGACGCTGCACGACTTCCTACCTGAGCCCCGCCACTCCACCCCCTTCGGAGCGGCGGGGCTCTCTGCTTACGCTCTGTAAAATTTTGGGCTCCAGCCGGCGAAATCCGCAGGGGTAAAACGGACATGCCGGGCGCCGCGGATTAACGCACGGTGATCATGCGTAGGACGGCGACGGCTGGCCCGTGTCGGGTCAGGCCGGAAGGACTCAGGGGGGCGCTCCGGCCCTGGGGGGTGCGGGTGCTGGCGTTGGAGTCGGCCACGGTTACGGGGGCCGTCTGCGGGCGCTCAGGGGCCGCTACAGGGGCTATGGGGCGGGTGACGGGGCCGAGGGCGGCTAGCCACGCGAGACAGCCGTAGACGGCCAGCGCGGCAAGCCCGAAGGCTAAGAGATGGTGTGAGCGGTAGTGCATGTGAACCCCCCTGGTTCGTCCGGCCGTTGCGGCCGGGGCGGTGCGTCGCTGCAAGTGCGGCGGCTTCTCCTGTTGAGTCGTCGGACGGATGGGTGTTAGGCGGTTTCGGGGTGGACGTGTTCGCCGTAGTCGCACGCTGACCACGCGGTGCCCGGGTAGGGCAGGTAGGCGCCGGTTTCGGGGCTGACGTACCACTCAGCGCCGCCTACCAGGTCTCCCCCATCGACGGAGCGGACCAGGACCCGGAAGCCGTCGTACCGGCCCTTGGGCAGGACTCGCGACGTCAGCAAGCCTTGCGCTCTGACCACTCCCCCGATGTCTTCGCAACTCACGATCTTCTCTTCCCCCAATGGCGACGGCAGGTCCGTGCACGGCCCCCAGCTCAGACGGTTCTCGCCCAGCGTTGGCACCATGACAAAGACCCACACATCCCCCGTACGGTCCGTAACCATGCGATAACTCTCGCACAACCTTTCGGCCACTGGAAGCGCATATCCATGCGGCATCCACACCCCCTTACGTACCTAGACAAGCCATGGCGCGTTTGGGTTGTAGCGCTCTGAGCTGCGGGTTTAATCCTGCCTTGAGGTACTGACATGTGACCCACGTCACAAAGTAGTTGAACGGTCACGCATAGCTATGCGTCATGGACATGCAAAAGCCCCCCACTCGAACCGAGTGAGGGGCTGTCAGGCTTTCGAGCAGTAACGCACGTGCGTTGCTGCCTACTTCAAGGCTTCAACCGCACTGAGGAACGCTTCCCCGCCTTCCTGGTCCAGCGGGTTGAATGGCGTTCCGCGCCGCAACGCTTGGTCGGCCAGCTCGGCAATGCCGGTCAGTACGGCAAGCGGAGCGGTAAGGGTCAGATCGTCGCGCCCGCTTGCCGTCCGTGACGCGATCCAGGCTGCACGCATGGCGCGCGTCATGTCGGAATCGTGCTTCAAGTCGGTTTCGGTGGGGTTCATGAGCCGCGTAGCTTCGAACCAGTTGCCGAAGGCCCAAGTGACCGGCACGGAGAATGCGCGGGCCATGGCCAGACGCTCGGGGGTGAGTGTGGCAATCCACGTCTTCCCCCGACGCTCATACAGGGCATCAAGCACGTATTCATGCACGGTGACGAAGCCTGCCGCTTCAAGCGCGCGGATAACCGTGATGCTGAACCCTCCGCCTTGAGCAACGCTTCCCCCGTTGCGGTGAAGGTGTCGCACGCAAGTGAGTTGAGTCTCTGTCAGCCCTGCCACTACCCCGCCTCTCACTATGAACCTGTTGTCGGCAGACGCTACACCCCGCCATCCCGCAGGAGCAATAGCGCACGTGCGCGATTGCCTCAACACAAAGAGCCCCCGCCGGAGCGGGGGCCCTGTCTCGATGCTGCTACCAGGTTCGGGGAGATGCGCCCCCAAGCGTGGCCGTGCGGAACGGCGAACGGTCCTCAAGCTCGACAGCCTTCGCCGCTTCAATCAGCCACGCGGCAAGGTTGCGCGCTTCGACCGGGGACAGCTTCGCCCTGTCGCTCGGTACAGCAAGGCTGAGCGTGCGCGGTTCACGGTCGTTGTGCCATGCGATTACGCGTCCCCCATCCCTGGCTGTCAGCGTCGCCTTCGTCTCACGCGATACGTTCATCATGCGTGTGCCCCCTCATGGTTGATATTCAGGCCAAGCAGTAGCCGAACAGATTCGGCGTAAGTCGTGTGCACGGTGGCCGTGGTCGCCCCTGCCGGATTGCGCAAGTGGAGATCCACGTAGGCGCCCGTGCGGATTACCTCAACGGTGCCGCCGTCGCTGGTTGCGTACTTCACGCGGTCTGCTCCCAGAGTTCGGCAAAGCGGATCTTGGCCTTGTTCCGGGTGATGCGGATTTGGTCGTACTGCAAACCGTGGTCGGCAGCCAGTTCGGCGTCACGCTCGGTGCCGTAGTAGCTGACCGGCACAATGCCTGTCAGCGCCATAAGGATTGTGTTCTGATCCCAGCTCATCCGGCGGAGCGTCTGGCGTACGCGAATGCTGGTCTGCTTGCGCCGTTCCCGCTCGAAGTCGCTGGGCTCAAGAAGGTCCGCAGGAACCTCTTCCTGCTGTGCCAGCGTGTCAGCGAGCGTGAACGTCTCGCCCGTGTCGCCGGAACCCAGCGGGGCGTCAAGGTACTCAAGACCTTGCCAGCTCAGCCGGGCAGCGTAGGCCGTATCGGCGCTGAGCCTGCGGTCCCCCAGGACTTCCGGCATGGTCGCCATGCGTTCGGCTTCGTACGGGTCGCCACCGGCCATGGACAGGGCCGACTCAAAGGCGGCAGCCACGGAGCGGGAAACCCCTTGTCGGGTCTCTTCCTTTCGGGTGTCACTCATGACGCCCTTAAGGGTCCGGTCCACGTAGGTGAAGAACTCAGCCACGGTGGTACCGGAGAAGCGTGACAGGCATTCCCAGACGGCTATGCGGCCCGTCTGGGCAAGGTCTTCGGCAAGGCTGGAATCTGTCCGCCCGCCACCGGTCGCATACTTCCAAGCCAACTGGTTGATGCGTTCTTCGGTGGCCTGCACGACTGCCGACACGGCTGCAAGGTCATTGTCCTTAGCGGCGGCAAGCTGGGATTCAGAGAGGGATATCAAGGAGTGCTCCGCGTGTTCCTGGGCTGGTTGCACTCCCGTGGGGAGCGCAAGGGTTGCCCGGGAACGGGGCAGAGCACGCGCAAGACCGAAGGGGCCGAAGCCTCTTAAGCGAAGTAAGAATTCAGGGCATGACAATGCCCCGTCCCGGATCGCTCGGACGGGGCTTGCGCATTGCCTTCGCCGTTGCTGGCGCCTACTTAAGAACGGAAAACAGGCGGCAACAACGGGGTTGATGTGGGGTTAGACCGTTGGTCTTTTGGATGGTTGTAGAACGACTCCTATTCGGGATTCCAGCCATCCCCAGTGACGAGAGGGATGAGACCCGTCTCATTACTGGGGATGACTAAGTCACGGAAAGGTCACGAGCAATAACGCACGTGCGTTACTGCTAGAAATCGGCACCATAGAGAGAGCCCCAGGACCGTCCGCCGATATCGGCGCTGGCGACGATGGGCACTCCAAACAGGTCCATGGTCATTGCCTTCTCGAATTCGCGGGCAATCTCCTTGGCGTGTGCCGCCGGAGCTGACGCGAGAATTTCGTCATGGATAGGCAAGCGCATCAGGTCACCCAATCCGGCCGCTTCGGCATTCAGCATGGCCTGTCCCAGCAGGTCCCTTGCCGCGCTTTGGCACTGGTAATTCACCACGGCGTAAGTGCGGTCGCGATCCAATGGCATGCGCCGCCCCGTGGCGGACACAGTGACCATTTCGGTAGCGCGGGCTTCCCGCTGCCAGCGCACGGACGCACGCTTGATCTCAGGGAATGCCCGGTCATACTCCGCGAAGGCGCGCGCCATATCCTCTTCCGGTGCGCCTGTCTGGCGGGCTGCGGTAGCGACTCCTCCCCCGTAGACCTTCGAGAATCCGGCCCCCTTGAATACCTTCCTGTCTTTCTCGTCGGCAGCCAATCCCTTGATGAGTCGGGCAGTAAACATGTGAATGTCAAAATCACTGCCGCCCTGCCGGAAGCCCTCCTTCATTCGCCGCACATCGGCCAGCGCTGCAAGGACACGCATTTCAACAGCCTGGAAGTCCGTACTGATCATTACGTGGCCTTCGTCGGCAAGAAGGCAACGGCGGATCATCTGATCCGAAGACGGCAGGGTTTGAAGCGCCGGACGGGTCACACTCATACGTCCCGTGCGTGCGGCCAAACTCTGCACATTCGGGTGCACCCTGCCACCCTGGTCCACAGTCTCTAGGAACGTATCCGCGTAGGCTGAGCGCCACTTACCGGCACGCTTCGACCTTAGTACGGATTCGGCAAGCGGGTTGGGTGCGCGCACTCCTAGGCGCTTCCACTGCAAATCCATGTCAGCCATGGCAAGCAGAACAGCTTTGTCTACCTTGAGCGCGCCCCCGGCCGTGCGCTCCGTCAGCTCTTCACCCATGGCTAGAAGGGCTTCGGAAATCTGCCGGTTGGAGTTGACCGAATCGACGCCGTACCGTGCAGCCTTCTCGGCGTGCGTGTATGCCTCTTCGCTCAGCGCCCCATCTAGGTCACGCGTGTACGGCTCATCAAGGACCATGCCCCGGCGTTGCATAAGCGCGCACAGCCTTGATATCTCGTGCTCGTACTCAACCAGCCGATCACGCACACCCAGCGTGGCAAGCGCGTCATTGAGGCAGGGGTATAGCCGGGCCGTGAACAAGACGTCAAGACCGGCGTAAAGGTTGTAGGTGGGATGGTCTAGGTCGATGCCCGCGAAGCCGGTTGACTTCGTGAACCCGAGCGACCGGAAGACCGCCGTAAGGTCGCCTTGCGTGTCCGGCGCCGTCCGGTCCACGTAATAGGCGGACAGGGGCTTGAGTCCGGCGCCAACTCCCCCTTCCTGGGGCTGCCTTGGATCTATGAGCCTTGCCATGACGGATGTGTCTCGGGTGCGGGGTGCCAGCTCTTCAACGGGAATGCCCGCATGCTGGTCTAGGACCAGCCAGTCAAAGGCCGCATTGTGAATGAGAAAGCGGCGCGTCTTCGTGAGCACCCGAAGGGCTGCACGGCGGAAGTGTCCGCCACGCTCCCAGTGGATTACCCACGCGTCGTCAACGTCTCCGAATTGCACGGTCCGAAGGCGGTAGCCCTCAGAGAACACGTCGAGACCTGTCGTCTCTGTATCCAGGGCGATCGGTCCGCGCGCGTCAGCGCTTTCCGCCCAGGCTAGGAACTCATCTAGCTCCGCCGGAGTGGCAGGGACGTGTACGCGGGTTATGTCGTCGGCAATAGGGTGCCGGTAGGTCAACATGCGCTTCCCCCTAGAACGCAAGGGGACCAGTAACGCACGTGCGTTACTGGTCCCAACGGGCAAGCGGGCATGGCTACTTGGCGAAGATGCCGGGGCCGGTCGGCTTAGCCGTGGCTTCACGGACGCCGACCAGGACCACGCCCTTACTGGACGTCTTCCGGCTTAGGCCACGCTCTTCCATGGCCGCGTAGAAGGTGCGTCGGGTCCAGCGCTCCCGACTGGGAAGGTTTTCCGCTTCACACCAATCCAGGTAGATGGAAAACATGTCGTTGCCGTTGATCGAATGACTGTCGTCGGCAGGCTCGACTACGCCAGGGAAGAAACCCGCCAGCGCGTCACTGGTCTCGCGATAGTCCTTGCTGGCGCGGAGAATCACGGACGGGTCATTGAGTCCGTCACGGTGCCAGGCAACGGCGCCACGTACCGCCCATGCGGCAATGCCTTCGGCTTCGGCCATGAGCTTGGAATCAAGGTCGTGATCCCGCTCATTCGGGGCGAACCACCGCTTGAACGGAATCAGCTTGACCCGTCGCCAAAGCCCTTCATCCTGTCCGCGAAACCTGGGCTTATGGTTCGTCGCCAACAGAAGAAGGAAGGTCGGCTTGAATTCAAAGAATTCCTGCCGGAGGAACCTTGCGCTGATGACGTCCTTGCCAGTAACGCGCTTGAGTACGGCTTCACTCATGGGCTTGCCGGACTCACCCTCACTCGCCATGACAAGGCGGCTTCCCCTGAGTGCGGCAATGTCGTTGGGGATGCCGCCTGAACCCTTTTCCTCAAAGGTGGCGAACGGCGTGGTCTTGGCAATGGAACGGAAGACGTGCGTGAGAACGTCGGTCAGAACCGACTTCCCGTTAGCGCCCTTCCCCCAGAGAACGGCGAAGCATTGTTCCGCCGTGCTGCCGCTGATTCCGTAGCCGACAAGCCTTTGAATGTAGGCAGGCAGGTCCGCGTTATCGGGGAAGATTTCAGTGAGGAATTCTTCCCAGCGTGGGCATGTGGCGCCGGGCTGGTAGTCGAGATCAAGTGAGTACGTCAGCATGTCGGCCTTGTCGTGCGGCTTTATCCGGCCGGTGCGAAGGTCTACGGTGCCGTTCTTGAATCCCAGGAGTTCCGGCCGGTTGTCGAATTCCGATGCGTCCACGTGAACGTGGGGCACGCTGCGAAGTTCCGTCATCAGCGCGTCAATGCGTGTGGTCATGGTGTAGCCGCGCGCCTTCTGAGTTTCTCCGGCGAGAACCAGGGCGGCACCCATGCGGTGAATCTCTTGCCGGATCTTCACCTCAGAGCGCTCCCAGACGGACCCGTTCCACACGTAGAAGCCAAGTCCGGGCGCGTACTTGATCCGGCCGTCCGACCACGCGAAGAGTGCGTGTGCGTTCATGGCGTCCGTCTCGCCGTACCGGCCGATAAGTCCGGCCAGAATGCGGGCGGCTTCGCTGCCCTGGTCCCGGCTGACGACGTCGGCGCCGGTCTTGTCGGTCAGCTCCGCCGATACGGCTTCGGCCTTCGCAGTGTCGGAATCCTCAACCGGTCGGGCGGCACTGACGGCATCGTGAAGTTCCGCCGGGAACTTCTGCGGGTCGCGCCCCCGCCAGTCAGTCAGGTCATCCCCCGCGTGAGGAATGGGCAGCGCGTAAACGGTGATCCCGTACGCCTTGAGCCCTTCGGCAAGCCGCCGGTTGAACGTCTGCCCGGCCGGGTCGTTGTCTCCGGCAGCAATGACCTGAGTCCCCTTGAGTCCTTCGGCCAGCTCCGCCAGGAGTTCCGGACTACCGGCCAGCGCGGCACCCCGGATGACTACGGCGTCATACCCGACAGAAACGGCTGTAAGGCCGTCTCCGGGCCCCTCAGAGACGATGGTGACCCCGTAGCCGGACTGACCCCGGAACACCCCGTAGGAAGCCCAGCGCTGACCACGTGGATTCATGACGGAAAGCCAGCGCCCGGGGCACTCTCCGCTGAGGTCTCGCCCCTGTAGCCCACGGGGCACGCCCCGGAAGTCGAAGAGCGGAACGGTCAGCCGGGGGAACTTCGTGAATGCCTTTGAGAGGAACGGGAAGTTGCCCGTTGCACTGCCATCGTCGGCCCCAAGTTCAAGATCAGCGGCAAGGTCATCGTCTACGCCGAACCGGTCCGCCATGTACGTGCGGGCGGTAGCGCCTACTTCGCTGGTGAAGTCGAAGAGCATGCCGGACGCACGGTCAACGTAGGCGGCAAGGGCGGCAGTTGGACCCGCGCCTACCAGGGTGGGGCGCTCACGCGGGACGGTAGCCCCGGGGCCGGACGCGTTGAAGAGGTCTGACCATGTAAGCCCAGCGGCCTTGACCACGTCCTCATTGGGGCAGCCAGCGCGACAGGTGAAGCGGACCTTGCCGTCTTCGCCCCGCCAGATACGGAGGGACGGACGGCTATCCCCGTGTCCGGGACACAATGCGAGATAGCCGCCGTCAGCCTCGTCGCTCACCTCAGAGAAACGGGCAAGCACTTCCTTGAACTGCATTGGCAATCAACTCCCTTAGTCCCTCCCCGGGGAGCGCAAGGGTTGCCAGCCGATCACCTATCGCGCGTCGCGCACGTCGGCAAGCAGTACGCCGAATGCCTCAAGGTCCGTAGTCATGTACCACTTGCCGGTATCAAGCCCGCGCAATGACGGTGTGAACGCGTACCGCTCAGCGAATGCGCGGGAGTTGAGCCCTACCGATCGGCGCACCCTGGTCCAGGTCCGAATGCCGAAGTGGACCTTGCCGCGCCGGACGCTTTGCCGGGCAACCTTGACGACTGCCACGCCGTACGGGAAGCCTGCATTCCTAGCCTCAACTTCGGCTTGCCGCAAGAAGGTTGGAACGCTGGCCTTCTTGACGTTCTTACATTCCAGTACAAACGGAACGGCGTGAACGTCGCCAACGTCGGCTGCACCTTCCTGAGCGGGTCGGCGCACATTGTGCGGGTCGAACGGGTCAAGGAACTTGCCGTACTCATTCACCACGCCGGTAGCCGCATTGAGGTAGTTCCGTACATCACTTTCCCACTGAGTCCCCTTCACCTTGTTCGGGTTAGCCACGTCGCCCCCCAAGCAAGGCAGCCCCAGCCAGGAAGCCGACGTTGAACATCAGCCATCCCACTAGAAGCGCGATCACTTGCACCCCCAGCGTGCGTCAGCACCACGCCGGACGGCATGGGCTACAGCGGCCAAGTACCGGCACCAGTCCGTCCGTTGGAGAACATCAGGGGCGAGCCACACCGTGTCACCCCTGCCCATCTGCCGTACGTCCCCCAGCGCGGGGGCAGCGTCGGCCCGTATCTCTCTGTCCATGTCTCCCCTTCGCAATAACGCACGTGCGCTATTGGGTACGCGAAAGGGCCGGACGGCCCGTGTGGGTTCCGTCCGGCCCTGGTAGCTGCCGCCTAGTTGCTGGTAGCGGCTGGCATGACTAGCCGCGTGTGCTCCGCACTGATCCACTCCGGGCGCATCGTCTTGCGCTTTGCGAAACCGGATTCCGTGCCGGTCGGCTGCACCTTGAGCATGGGCCGTAGCCGCCCGTCCACCAGCTTGGCCGTGGCCTTGAGGATCAGAGCGTCAGACACCCGCACTCGGTTGCCCTGCCGTGCCGCGTAGGCAATCAGGTCCCCCGGATACAGCTCTTCCCCCGCATAGTCCGTGATGACTCCACGCTTACCCAATGTCCGCCCCCTCTTCGTCATTGACGCCGAACCGGCGCCTTCGTTCGCTGATTACCGCCTTGCGCTCAAGTGGCGCGAACTCCCACAATGGGGAGCGGATCACGTCGTCCGGCATAGCTCGAAGACGTGCCCGAAGTTCCGCCCCCACGGTTAGCGCTCATCTGCAATGGCATCGTTGTATGCCTTGAGTACGTCAATGACAGGCTTGACGTAGCTGACGTTCCGCCCCTTGTTCGGGCCCTTCTTGACCGTGTACTCAACGAGTTCAAGGGACAGGTCAGCCAGCGCCGGACCGCCAACGGCATTCAGTGCGTTCTCATACTCGTGAAGCACGCTCGCCAGCATCCAGCTACCGGACTGGAACTTGAACTTGCCCAGCTCCGTGTCATCGGCCAGCCGGAACGTGATGCTGATGGACGGTGCCGGACCGATGAAGTCCTTAGCCGCCTGCTTACGCTCCGCGAAGAGTTCCGGGCAGCCGCACGACTTACCCGCCTTCTCTTCGGGGGAAAGGAATTCGGAACCGTCACAGTGATGTACAAGCTTGTTTCGGTTCCACAGCTTCATGTCCGCGTAAATCGCGTCCGCCCCGTCCAGCACGACAGGGATAGACGACTTGTCCGTGAAGACGTCGATAAAGTTCTCTGCCGCACTGTCAGTCTCGATCGGCTCACCGCCAAAGAGCTGTGCAACCGACTGAGCAACCACCGGGTCACCGGTAGAGATCCGCCACTCACTCAGCGCCTCAGGTACGCCGTCCACCTGTCGGCCAGAGTGGAACTTGCCGACCGTGTCATCCGAGAAGCTGACTCGCTCCTTCGGCTTCGCGTTCGGGTCGGTGTCGAAAATGGTCATCTTGTTCGCCATGCGAATAGCCCCCTGTTGAAACGATTGAACGAGAGGCGGGGGCAAGGGGTGCGGAGCAATCGCGCACGTGAGTTACTGCCCTTCCGGCCTTGCGCCCGCCTCTTCTGAATGGCCTAGAGCGCGGGTGTTACCCGCCTACTTGGCGCGGCGCTGAGTGCCGGTAACGAGCTTCCCCGCGCTCTTCGCGATGGCCCGCCCGATGACCGTCTTAGAGACGTCCCTGTCCCAGTTGAAGACCTTGCGCAGAGTCAGGAAGAAGGAGAAGACCTCGGGGTCAATGCGCACGGGCTTGAATGCCCAACCTTCCGGCGTGATGTGGAGTACGGCGGCGCCATCAAACTCCGGCATGGGTTCCGTGCTGCCGTCCGGCGCGATGATCAGTTCCGCATTCGCGTAGGCGCTCATCTGTAGCGCCACATCCGGATAGGTGTCCTTGCTGGTCTTCCAGTCCACCATCAGAAGGTGGGGAGTTCCGGACCGGTCCGGCGTCGGCATACCCTCTTCGTCCAGCCAGACAGTGAGGACAGCATCAAAGGAACCGGCATAGCCGTGTACGTCCGACCATGCGATATCTTCCGCGCGGACAAGGGCAGGGTTTACCGCCTCAAGGAACTCGGCGAAGTGAATTCGGTACGGCTCAAGGTCCGGATGAACCTTGCCGACGAACTCACCCCGGACCATGCGCTCAAAGAGGTCATGGGCATTGCTGCCGACGTCGGCGCGAATCTTCGTGTACCGGCGTGCGGCACCCTTGAGATAGTCGATTGCTCCCTGTCGGTCCCGCTCCGCCATGTGTGCGACGAAGGGCAGCGAGTCAACGGCCAGTTCGGCCGTCATCTTGGCGTACCAGAAAGTCAGGAATGGCTTCGGCAGCATCGACACGACGGACGTAACGCCAGGGTGCTTGATCTCAGGCTTGTCCGGGTGGATATAGAAGCGGCTGCCGCTCCGCTGGATGGTGCGTACGCGTCCCACGCGTTCCCCCTTGGCTAGGTGATGACACCCAGTGGGGAGCGTGAGGGTTGCAAGGGCCCTGTACGCTCGCCTGCGGGCATAAGGGGGCCCCCGGGCCTCAGGGTGCCGGGGGGTGCCTGCCAGGCCCTTAGGGGGCCGCTCAGGCAATCACGCACGTGCGTTATTGGTCGGCGCACGACGAAGCCCCCGACCCTTGGGAGAGTCGGGGGCTGGTCGGCGTTCCGCCGTTGGCTAGGCGGAGTAGTTCAGAAGCTCCACCTTCTCGTCAACCTCCAGGATGGCGGGGCGTCCGGTGCCGGTCCCTACCGTGACAACGCCGTCGTACATGTCCACATCGACGGAGTGGACTACTGCGACCCCATCGGCGTTCGCGATGACGTCCCCGTAAGTCAGGTCCTTCGCTGTCTTGCTGGTGACCATTTCCGCTCCCTCATGTCGGCGTGTTGTGGTCCGACTATGGGGCCAACTCTCCAGCCACGTCAAGGAGTTCGGGAACATGAAAAGCGGATCGGTGGCAATGAGCGTGAGCGCCCGCCTGCGGGCATGAAGAAGCCCCGCCCGACCATGGGGGCCGAACGGGGCTGAGAGGCGCTTAGGCGGGCGGCTAGGCCCCTTGTCGTCTACGCCGGGTCGTCGCCGCGCCAGACGCCATAGAGGCGGAAGCGCAACGCGCCCAGCGCTACAGCTTCGGCGTCGGTCTCGCCCCGCTCCTTGCGCAACCTGTCTTCTCGCTCAGCCATCGAACGAGCCAGGAACCTGAATTCCTCCGGCGTCAGATCAACCGACAGGGTGCATGTTCCGTCTTCATTCAGCATGTTCCCTCTTCCCCTTGAGCAATAACGCACGTGCGTTGCTGGTTTGCCTACTGCTGGGATTGCTTGCTTGCCGCCGTGGTCAGCGCCAGCGCGATACGGCGCCACGCCTCACCCTCTTCACCCTCTTCGGATGTGCCGCGCGCGTGAGCAGCTAGCGCGAGTCGCCCGAAGTCCTCTTCCGTCATGACTACCGGGAACAGTGCGCGCATCCCGCCCCGCTGACCTTCGCGGGCAGCATGGTCTTCCCAAAGCTGGAACTTGGCTTCACCCCGAGAGAAGGTGTCGTTGCCCTCATCCGACTTTTGCCCGTCGAGCCAGTACAGCCATTGCTTCACCCTCCCGCTCTGGCCTGTCATCCTGCCGCCCCGGTTATCTTGGATATCCGGATAGAAGCTTTCGATGTACCCAATGAGGGTGCCGCCGTCCCACGCTTCGTACCTCGTGTGATTGGCGCGCATTGAGCCTGCCTTTATGCTCGCAACCTTCTTGAGCTTGAGGTGACTTCCCGGCCGGTCGTCTGCCATTCTCTCCCCTTCCCCCTGAGCAATCACGCACGTGCGTTACTGGTTGGCCTACGGGGAAGCCCCCGCCCTTACTGTGAAGAGTCGGGGGCTTCCCGGGGTGACCGGCTGGCCGATCAGATTTCGTTGATTTCCTTGCGGATGGAAGCGAGAAGGGCAATCAGCTCATCCTTCTTGTCTTCCTTTGCCTTCTCGTCTTCGATCTTCTTGACTTCGGTAATGAGCTTGTGGAACGCGTTCTTGGCGCGCTTCTCCGGGTCGGCAGCCTTCGCGTCCTCAGCCGGGGCACTGAGCGACGCGTCCGCTTCTTCCTGCGTCATCTCGCCAGCCTCAACAGCTGCCGTCAGCTCAGCCTTCCGGCGGGAGTCAATGGCGCGCTTCTGCTTCTGCTCTTCGCCACGCGTCAGCGTGCGCAGCTTCTTGCCCTTGGCTTCGTAGTAGGCGAAGACGCGCTCAGACCACTTGATCGGGCGCTTCTCCATGATGACCTTGCCGTCATCGCCCTTCTTGGGGAGAAGCGCGTCATCAAGGACCGGCGCCTCAATCTCGTGCCCCTCCGGGAACATCTCAAGCGCGTTGGCGAACTTGGCGCGCTCAACCTCAAGGGCTTCCTTCTGCTCCTTGTAGTCGTCGGCCTTCTCGTCAGGCTCGATGTCCAGCGCCCGAACCCAACGAACCTGCACGTTGTGCATGGCACGCTGAGCGTCGGTCTTCACGCCTTCAATCTTGTCACGGACGATGTCCGCATCCGTGTCCGTGCCCATTTCGGGAAGTCCGGCTTCAACGGCCTTGTAAAGGCCGGTAACAGAGTCACGGGTGATCTGCTGACGGGCACCCAAGTCCGGGTCCCCATCCTTGTCCGTGCAGTTGGTCCGAAGCTTGAAGTTGATTTCAGCAACCTCGGTGCCAGCCTCAAAGGACTTCTTCGCGGCGGCCTTGACCTTCTCGACTCCCAGAGCGTAAAGCGCGGGAAGTTCCTTGATGTCCTCAAGGCTCTTCGTAGCGAGGTTCACCACCTCAGCCTTCGGCGCGGCCTTCGCGGCCTTGTCGGCGTCCTTCTTGGCCTTCTCGGCATCCTTGACAGCCTTCTCGGCGTCAGCGCGAAGGCTGGCCTTGAGACCGGCGGCGCCGGTGCCGGTGATCGCTTCGGTTGCCGTCTTGATCTCTTCGCGCAGTTCGGTAACAGCGTCGGCCTTGCCTTCGGCAATGAGCGACGGAAGCCGTTCGATGCTCGCCCGGATCTCCTCAGCGGCCTTGCTCTGGTCGGCCTTCGTCATCTTCGGTGCAGCGGTAGCGGCCACGGTGGCAGTCTCCTCGTTGGTGGTGTTCTTGCGGGTAGCGTCGGTAATCAGTCCGGCTTTGGTCGCCAGCCGACGAACGGCGGACGCGTCGCTAGCGTCCAGCTCACTGTCAGTCTCGACAGGGGTAAAGACACGCTTGGCAACCTTGCGGCCAAGTCCGGGAATCTCAACCATCTCTTCCGAGATGACTACGGGTCCGGTCGGTACAACCTTGCTGCAACGGGCGCACAGTTCAAAGTCGGGCTTCTGCTCACGAGCGAGACCAAAGGAGCGAAGGGGGGCTTTCGCGGCAAGGCCGCAAATGGCTACATGCTTCCCACCCTGGAACTCAATAGCGTGCGGCGTGCCGCTTCCGTTAATTCCGCCAATCATGACGTCACCACGAACTTCGGACATCTTGAGCTTGGTAGCCATGCGGCCCCCCTCTTCCTTCTTCTGGTCGGCTTCTGCCGCAAGCTGAGCTTCGGCAGCTTTCTCGCAGGTCTTGCACAGCTTTCGTCCACCCTTGCGGGCGCCTTCAAGAGCGTCGGCCAGCGAGCCATAAGACGCGCCGTCCGCGAAGCGGTAGCGGGTAAGAGAGCCGCAAGCATTCTCGGCGTAGTAGGAGACGTGGTCCCCCATGTCCTTACCGTCACCCGTGGTGCGGACAGTGAGTCCACCGATGTGGTTCGTGGTCCGGTTGTACTTGACCGTGTAGCTCACTGCCAGCCCCTCCCCTTCGACCGTGCCCCTTGCGGTGCGTTGCGTGATCAGAATGGCACACGCGCGCCCCCACGCGCAAGGCAATCACGCACGTGCGTTATTGCTCCAACGCAAGAAGCCCCCTACCGGCCGCGTTGGCAGGTAGGGGGCTCACTCGTTCGGGTGACGTTTGCTCAGGTCAGCGCGTCGGCAAGGGTGTTGAGGTATGCGGCGGTGCCTACGTTGGCAATCGTCGCATCGGTCGGGTAGTCGTCTAGTGCCGTCTCACTCTCATGTGTGGCTTCCGCATCGGAGTAGCCGGGCCGCGTGATGCGGACCAGTTTGAAGCCCCGCACGCGCAGTGCCTCAGCTTCGTTCGGGTAGCGGCAATCTGTGATCACTACGGGCAGGTTCCATGTGTCGGCCACGGTGACCTTGTCCAGTGCCAGCCCCAGCCAGAAGCCCGCGTCTTGTTCCCGTACGGCTTGACCGGCGAGCTGTAGCGTGCGGCGCACCTCAGGGAACTTGTCCTTGGCTACCTCCCAGCCGTACCGCTGAACAACGGCACTAAGGCGCGTCGGCAGGGGACCGTATCCGGAAGGCTCATAGGCAACGATCGGGTCAACGCCCAGCGCAACAGACTTGAGCGGGTCAGCGAAGGCGACGCGGGTATAGGCGAACCGGCTGACCAGCCGTGCGGCCACCGTGTCCTTGCCAGAGCGTGCGCGGCCAATCAATGCGATGTGCGGGTGCCCCATGGGTTCAACTCCCGTGGCTTGTGGGATCAGTTCCACTCACCACGGGAGCGTGACCGTTGCCGCCTACTGAATGCGGTGCCGTCCGCCGAACTCAGCGGCCAGACGGGCCGACTCAGTCTTACCGTCCTCAAGGCGCTGCACAGCCTCACCGGTACCCAGGGCAGCCGCCGCAAGACCCAGAATCAGCGCCGTCGGCAGGGTCGGCAGGTAGTGAGCCACTAGAGCCAGTACGGCAACCAGTACGGCATAAAGGCGGGTCGAGTGAGCCTTAATGAAAGTCATGAATCAATCTCCTGTTGTGAGTGGTGGGCAATAACGCACGTGCGCTACTGCTAGGAGCGGGGTACGCGGAGCGCATCCCACGTGGTCTTGCCCGGCGGCCACGTTGCAGCCGAACCGGTGAATCCCTGCTTGCGCTGCCAAGCCTCATAAGAGGCCACGTCACCGGACCCGATGACATCGGGGTCAGCGCTGGACTTGTACCGGTTGCAGCCAACGACAATCAGCCGATCCCGCATGGCCTTGACTACGGGGCTCTTGCGGCCCTTCGTGAACCATCCGGCGCCCGGGAACGCGACATACTCGGGGACCGGCTGTACGGGCTTCTGAGCGCCCCACTTCGGGTCAGCGGACACGATGCCCTCAGCGAATGCCGGGTAGCCGTAGCCGTACACGTACGCGTCCCGGCGGGCGCGCTTCTGGCGATAGACCCCGTCGCCCTGGGCTGAACCCCGGTCGTTCGTGTTTCCCTCGTAGGTGTAGATGTAATCGGCGTCGTAGTTGTAGACGATGCCGGTGTGAGTGCCGCCCCCGGAACCGAAAAAGACCTGAGCGCCGATTGCCGGGTATTCGCTGAACCGGCCCTTGGCCTTGAACCACTGAACGCCCGTGTAGCAGGAGGCGGTTCGCGGGTACAGGTCCGCCACTTCCGCAGTCATAGCAACCCAGCTAACCCACGTGGCACACCATGCCTGCCAGTCGGACCACTCAAGACCAGGAACGGCCGGAGAATACTTCTGCTTGTTGTTCCAACTGCCGTTGGAATACCCCTCGTGATATCCCACCTCAGCCTCAGCGATATTGAGAACGCGCTCAACAGTGTTCATGTGATCTCCATTCATGACGAAGCCCCATCCGAGTACCGGACAGGGCTGGAAAGGCGGCAGTGAATTTGGTTGATGGTTCTAGACGGCAACGGCCATGATCGGCGGATCGTGGTCCGTAAGACCGGCGGAGGAAGTAACTGTTGCCGGTAGGGTCGTCTGTCCACTCAGGTACCAGTTCCGAGCAAAGGCAGTCGTCCCGAGAAAGAAGTTCGACGGGTTGCTAGGCGACTCGTTCTGAATGTGGAAGTAGTAGAAGTCCGTCGCGCTTCCGGCGCTCATCAGGAAGGCAAGCCAGTACCGTCCGGGCTGCATCACGTACGCGGCAGTCAGGGGCAGCGGCACCGCGCCAATATGGTTGTTCACCATTGAGGCAGGTGACCCCGAAATCTGACCGGCAGCCGCAACCGCCGAAAGGGCCGTTGCTCCGGTCCATGCAACCCGTGATCCGGCTTCGTTATAGATACCGGCGAAGAACCTTGCAGCGGGAACCGTGGTGGACCCTGCCCAGCCACGCGCATGGATGACCACCTTGCCGACGCTGGTCGGTTCAGTGATGTTCACCGCGCACATGTAGAGCCGCTGAACGATTGCAGCTTTAAGGGCAGTTGGGTTGGCAACCGATCCGGGGTCAACGGACCACGCTTCGAATCCAAGCGCGTCGGGAGTCCATGTGTTGCGCGTCCCCTCGTTCACGGAAAATGCCCGGCCGCTCTGTTCCTGCACCATGAGCTGACCGGCATTCGCATATAGATGAACTCCGGCAGCGTTGGCGGCAGACGGCCCCGTACCGTTGTCGATAGCTAGGACCCCATTGACGGCAGTACCGACACCGGCCGCACTTGCCGATCCGCCAATCCGCACATTCTTGTTGAAGTACGCATTGCCTAGCGGCGTGATGGTGCTGCCCGTCTTCCGCACACCGAAGAGCTGCGCGTCTGCATCATCGACTACGCGGAATGGGTCTGTAGCGGCTGCTGTGGCCTTGGCGGTGACGGGTACGGTATTCGCCACGGCACCGACGTCTGAAGCCGCTAGAGCCACGTTTCCGGCCCCGTCTGGGGTCTTGGCGTTGACAGTCTTGACGGTGCCCGTTCCGGCGCCAACATCAGCGGCTACCAGGGCTACGGCACCCGCACCGTTAGGCACCTTGCCGTTGACTGACGTAACGGTTCCCGACCCTGTACCGGCGTCGCCCTTGTCGCCCTTCGGCCCCTGGGGGCCAGCCGGGCCCGTGCCGCCCGTTAGCCCTATATCGCCCTTGTCGCCTTTCGGGCCCTTCAAGTTGCCAACGGCTGAGCCCCAGCCGGACGGACCACGCTGCCAGATGTCGCCCGTGTCGGTCCTGAGGAGCACGTCACCGGGCTTGGCATCCGTGCTGGGAGTCGTGGTGTTGTTCAGGTACCACTGACTACCGCGCACGTCTCCGCCAACCTTCACCCATGTGCCCGCCGCACGGGTCCACATGGTGACCGTGGTATGCGTAACGCCGAGAAGAGTGCGGGTGTCGTACTGCGTATAAAAGTCGCCGTCACGCCCCAGAGCGGCCGTAGGAATCGCACCACCGGTGAATATCTGGCTGCCGACAACGGGCACATAGTTGGGTGTGGTCGGATCGCTCGGCGCAAGGTCCGCTAGGTCAACGTCCGTCTTCGCCTTCGGCAGTAGCAGACTGAATATCCGCCCGCCGATCACGCCGGACAGGTTCTCTTTGACGACGTAGGACCACTTCGACGGGTCCATGTTCGGCGCATCGGTCGCCGGTAGCTTGGTTTCAAAGCGCCCGTTCTCATCAAGGCTGGCGACCACTGGGCCAGCAATGAAGAGGTCACTGTCCGGGAAGGTCAGCATTGACGGGGCGGAGAAAGTGACGGTTCCGGCGAGCGGACGCGAGTCCGGCCCCAGGTACGTGCCGTGAACGGTCACGGTAGGAATTGCGACAGGCAGCGGCATGAGCCCCCCTAAACGGCAGGGACCAGCAACGCACGTGCGCTACTGGTCCCGTCCGATGGTCTAGCGGTTGAGTAGTTCTGTGATCTGATCCCGTAGCTGTGCGTTCTCTCGCCTGAGTTCGCGGACTTCGCGGCGAAGGTCGGCCAGCTCTTCCGACTGGCGCTCTACCTTGCTGCGGTAGGCTTCCGCCTCTTCCTTCCAAGATGCCTGCATTCCCGTTCGGAACTTGCGCAGCGATACGGCAAGGAAGAGGAGGAGGGGGACGAGAATTTCAGCAGTGCCGTACAGGCGGGTTAGTTCCAATTCTTCGCCCCCTACATACCGAAGTCGTCTTCATTGATGTCCGGGCCACGGCCCCACGCGGAACCCAGGTTCCATGTACGGGCCCACCCCTTCGGCGTGGCGTCCGGAAGCCGCTCCTTCGGTAGGCCAACGCAATAGTGCATAGCGCTGATGCCGTAAGCCCCGTCTTCGTCGGCACCATCGGGAATGGTGGTGTACCCGATCGGGCTTCGGTTGTTGCCTGCCTGGAATGCCACCCAGCGCCAGCCGCCGTTCCCATCGGACACGGCGAAGGCGCCGCCATCGTCGGCCCCCTGGTCTTTCTCGCGCTTATACATGCCGAAGACCTGTAGGCGGTTGGATACGAAGGGTTCGGGGCCCACCTTGTAACGGTGCTGTAGCTCAATGGTGTAGATAGTGGTGTCGTCCGCGTAGTCCCAGCCGTACGGGATTCCGTGGACCCAGCGCATCACGGCCAGGCCGATAGCGCGTTGCGGAGTGCCGGTCAGATTGAGGACGCTAGAAGCGCTCACGCACTGCCGGACGTTTCCCTCATGTCGGTACGCGGCAAGTCGGACTTCCGCCTCACGCTTTCCGGTGAGCATGTAGTCCGTGATGAACTTGACTTCGACCCGGTCGAACTTCATGCCGGTCACGTTGGCTATGCCGACGCTGGACCAAACATTTCCGCCGACCTCGGGTCGGCCCTGGGAAGCCCACTCGATGACGGGATATCGGTCAAACTGATTGACCGGCGCCGGTGCGCGCTCAATGGCGGACATGCGCCGCTTGAGTTCGGAAAGCTCATTCACCAGCGACGGGGGTACTGCGTTAGCTTGGGTTGGCATTGCTCCACAACTCCTTAGAGGCGAGTGCGAGACGGATGGATTCGTTGCCGTTCGCGTCTACGCTCGTACCGCATTCGGTCACGGCGAATTGATCGAAGAGGGCTACGTAACCGGCGTCCACGCTGACGGCGACGAAGGCGCCCGGAACGAAGTCGGTAGGGCTGTACTGCCCCGGGTAAAGCGTCAGCTCAGGAATTGCGACAGGCACGGCGCCCGCGTTGATGGTTGCCTTTGCTTTGTCTATGAGCGTGACGGTTTCCTTGACATCCGAGTACGCCCCGACTGTGACGCGCTCCGGCATGCGTGCGGCAAGCGAAGGGTTCTCGAAGATGCCGACTACCTTCTCCCCGTTACCGGCATCCGCCCCCGTCGCATAGGCCACCGTGCATAGGGCCGTACTGTCGTAGGTCACGCCAGTCACATTGCAATTGATCCGATGCGTAAGCACGTGCGGGGAAGTTGTCGCACCGCGCTTTGTCGGAATGAACCGGTGTCCCACGTTCTTGCCTTCAGTGCGCCAGTAGGGTGCGTATCTGAAGTTGAATCCACCGATGTTGTCGGCAAGCTCCTCAATGGCTTGGGCTATGTTCTTGAGTTCATAGCGGCTCCATACGGCGGTTCTCTTGTTACCGGTCGGCTTGATCAAGTCAATGCCGGTCGCAATGCCGTTATCCAGGTTGGCGGCAATCAGCCATTCGGCAAGGATGTCGGCCTGTTCCTTAGACTTCGCCGCATAGCCGTTGACCAGGTACCGGCCCTGATAGTGGGAATGGAAGCCGGAAGCCGAAAGGGTCAGCGTTCCGGCGTCAATGTCCGCAGACAGCGCCCAGAGAATGCCAGCCCACACCACGGCACCGTCACGCACGACGGCAAGCCCGCTGATACCAGGGCTGAGGGATTCCGGGTCAGCCTCAGGGGCGAACAGTGGAATGCCCACCGTGGCCGACCCGGATGCATTGAGGGTGTGCGTGAACTGGATTCCCGTTACGGGCAGCCGCTTAACTACGTCTCCGGTTCGCGCATTGGTCTGATAGACGACGTACTTAGCGCTGACCATTAGACCCACCTATCCCGCCACTCGATTACGGCCGTGGTCGGACTGTTCACGGCAGCGCTGGACAGGGTCAGAAGGTGATCCCCGATTCCGAATTCTGGCCACGTCGAACCAGACGTGATCCGGTCGTTGAAGTTGGTTCCGTTAGTCGTGGCCGTAACGGACTGAGCCTCAGAGTTGATGGTGAGCGCTCCGGCAAGGTTGGCCATCCCAAACCACAGGCCAGAGACTTCGTCCCGAAGCACACAATCCTTTGCGTTGGTCAGCTTGATAATGGGCAGCGCCGGAACGGAGCCAGGGGAAACAAACCTGAGCTTGGGGCTTGAGCCCTGCCAGGGGGCCGTCAGTGTTCGCGAGACCAGCGCGTCACCGTAGATGTACGGGTCCGTAGCGAACAGTTCAACGGCCACATTGCACACTAGGTATGCGAAGTTCAGATCAAGGGGGGCCGACCGCTTGCGCGGGCGGACCTTCACAAAGCCTGTCCTGTCGCCCGCTATGCCCGGAAACTTGAACCGTAGGGGCTTCTCCCGTTCGGCATGCCCGAAGGCCGCGTAAATGGCGCTCAGGGCTTCTGTGAACTCCTCGCGCGTCCGGCCGTAGACCTCAAGTGTGAGGGTGATCGACCGCCCCCCCATGTAGTCATCCCCGGGATACAGGCCGTGCCGTTGAACGAGCGTGAGATCAGCGGACCGGATATCCGGCAGCGACACCAGCCCATCAACGGCAACGAGGGATATGGCAGAGTCCGGACGGCCAATCGTCAGCCCATTGAACTCACACGTCCAGTCGTCAAGCTCCGCCATATCCGCCCCCTGTTGTGTTGTGCACGGCAATAACGCACGTGCGTGATTGCTCTACCGGGCCCCCACCCGAAGAGCCCATGCCACTTCCCGCGCAATGGCGTACGGGTCCGCGTTGCTGTGAACGTTGACCACCACGCCCCCGCCTGCTTGCCCGGCAGCGTGGTTGGGTGCGACGTTGGCGCCGTTCGGCAGGTTGACCCATTCCGGGCCACGCTCGCCCACCTTCGTCCAGCCGGAAGCCGGACCACCCATCGCGCGAATCTTGGGGATGGGATTCTTGGGCAGGTCAACGCCGATCGGGCCAATCCCTAGCCGGTCGGGAATTGCCCAGTTGAGAAGGTCAATCAGTTGGTTGATGGAGTCCTTGACGGCACGCCATACAGCCGAGCCGATGTCCTGCCCGAAAGACGAAAGCCGGGAAAGCCCTTCGCCTAGCTTGCCGATAAGCTCAGCGCCAACGTTCCGGGCGGCACTGCCCATGCTCCCGATGTAGCCCATGATCCGGCCGGGCAGGTCACGGAAGAATCCGATGACGGCATCTAGTCCGGCTTGCGCCTTGTCGGCAACCCACTGGAAAGCCTCGGCGGTCTTCTCCCTGATGGTGTCCCAATGTTTGATCAGGAGTCCGGGGCCCGTGAAATTCAGGAAGAGGTCAACAAGCCACGCGAATACGGCCTGGATTTTCTCCCACACCCATTGAAAGGCTTCGGCTGTCCATGTCTTGATTGAGTCCCAGTTCTGCCAGATGAGCAGAGCAAGGCCGACGACTGCCGCAATGACAATGGCAATTGGGCCCATGGCTATGAGCCAGGCAGCCGCCATGCGTGCCGCCTGCAACATGGCTTGCGCGCCCATGGCAATCCATGTGGCGACCATGACGGCACCGTTGACTGTGGCAGCGGCAGCCCCGGCAATCCACTGTCCAACGACAATGGCACCGGATATGACTGCCTGTCCGCCTGCTTTGAGCCAGCCGCCCACCACTGCCCATGAAGCCGTGACCTGAGCAAGTGCGGACGTGGTGGAAGCCGCCCCCGACGTCACCCAAGCCGTTACGGAAGCGATTCCCTGAGTGACTGAGGTGACACCCCAGGAGACCAGGGCGGGAAGCACGAAGACCGTGATAGCCGTTGCTATCCCCGTGAAGGTGGTCTTGTGATCCCCAATGAAAGAGAAGGTGGAATCGACGACTTCACCAAAGGTCCGGACGGCAGGAACAACCCCGTCCATGATGACCGTCTTAGCCGCACTCCCAATTGGCGCGAAGGTTTGCGCTAGCGCCTCAAGCTTGGGAATGACCTTTCCGCCCACAAGGTCAACGGCACCTGTCTGAAGTGTGCGCCAGAATGCCGTCAGCTTTTGCGTGGCATTGTCGTGCATGGTGTCGCCAGCGCGAGACGCTGCACCCTCAACCTTGTCAAGGCCGTTGGACGCTGCCGCAGAAGCCGGGTCCATCGCAAACAGGGCCTTGCCCATGACGTTCGCAGGATCACCAAAAAGGGCGGCAGCCGCATTGAGCTGTACCGTCTCGTCCTTGGTTCCCCGCAGTGCATCAAGGGTGAGCTTCAATGCGTCTTGCGCACTCTTGCCGCCTTGCTGCATTTTCGCGGCAATGGTGTCTGAGTCCAGCCCAATGGACTTGAAGGCTTCTTCAACTGCCGTGCCACCCGCAACGGCCTTTTCGCCAAACTGGCCTAGCGCGTCGGCAACCTGGTCACTGTCTCGCGCGCCCGCCTGTAGCGCCTGCGAGATAAGCCCCATCGACGTCTTACCGTCAAGGCCGATCCGCTCGAACTGCACGCTGTATTCGTTGAAAGTATCTAGTAGATCCTCGGCTTTATTCGAGCCGTTCTGTGCTCCGACAACGAGAATGTCAAATGCCTCTTTGGCATTCTTCGCCATGCCGGTTTTGAGCATCGTTCCGACCGCATTAGCGGTAGGGCCGACGTCGTCCCCCAGGACGGAAGCCACGTCCATGGCCTGCTTGGATATGTTGGCCAGCTCATCCGACGTCGCTCCGGCGGGAACTAGACCCTGTTGCCATAGAGACTTAAGGGCTTCGTTCGCGTCAGCAATGGACTCGCCATAACCAGCCGAGTAGACCTGTCCGGCCGCCTGCCCCAGGGCTTTCGCTTGGGCAGGATCGGCCCCTAGCTGCGCGGCTAGAAGGTCAGTCCCGGCTTCCCGGTCCATGGCCTCAGAGATACCAGCGAAGAGACCGGCACCAACGGCGAGACCAGCGGCAGCGGCAAGGCCGCCGAACTTCTCAGCGAAGCCGCCTATTTCCGAACTGGCGTCATCACCTGCCTTAGCAACTTCCCGCCCCAGCCGTTCGGCCTCTTCGGTCGCCTGCTTTAGCGCCTCTTCGACCTGGTCACCAAAGCCGGTCACATCCGACGTGGCTTCATTAAGGGACGCGCTCAAGTCGTCCAGATCACCCAGAAGGGTAATCGTAATCGGCTTGGCCATGGCGGCGCCCCCTATGCAGTTACGTCATTACAGGTGTCCGGCGTTCCCCTTGCGCCGGTACACCAGAGCGGCCACGCGAATTGCGCCGCTCGGCTTTCTGCTGTGCTTCAATGTCGGCAGACATGGCATCAACCAGCGTGTTGAAATCCCTCAGCGGGAGCGCGCGAATGTCAGACCATGCAAGCCCCCGGAAGTGGCCGACCAGTCGCGCGCACGCAATTACCCGCTGAGCGCGGAAGGGTCCGCCTTCGCCTTCTGCTTGAACTGAATGCGGAGCTTCCCCGCATCCTCGGCCGTGAACGACGGGTCGTCACGCTGCTTGATGACCACGGCCATAGCGCGCAGAAGCTTGGCCTTGCGTGCGCCAGGCTTGGCCAGCGAGTCAAGGGGGCCGTCAATGATCTCTTCGATAACGTCGATCTCATCAATGGTCAGACTGTCGATATCCAGCGACAGGACGTCATCAAGGGAACCGGCGTCAGTCTTCTGCTTGCCCATGTGTTAGCTCTCCAATTTGTCTCGGAGTACGGCGGTAATCTCACGCTCGTACGTCTCGGAAACCCTGTCGCTGTTACGCGCCATGGCCCGGTATAGAAACCTGTTCGGCTTGATGCCCCGACGCGGGAAGCCGAAGTGAATAGCCCCCGCGTACGGGGAGCGTGAAGCGGTACCCGCCTTAACGGCAGCCGAGTTAGCGGAAGCCACGACCTTTACGGACTTGGCCAGCTTTCCGGGCCGGTACTTCTTGCTGTCCTTCGGGGAGCGCTGGTGTTGCGGTACGCCCCGCTGAGCATCGGGCTTGACTAGCTCAGCCGCCTCTTTGTTGACTTCGCGGACCCGCTTGGACAGGTCTTTGTCCTTGAGTTGGCGAAGCGTCTTCTTGAGCTGGTTGAGTCCTTCGACCTGAACCGAGAAACGCGAACCTGCCACAGCACCCCCCGACCAATCACGCACGTGCGTTATTGCCCTACGGCTTGACCCAACCAGGGGTGGGCTCCACATAGGTGAGCTTGATTACGGGCTTACCGTCGCCCGGGTCCAGCGCCCGGAACGGAAGCTCTGACATCGTGACGTCGTCAACGCTGGCTTCCGGCGAGTCGCCCGTGAACTGCACGGCGGACACTTCAACCTTCATGGACGTACCAGCGCTGATGCCCGCGAAGTCGATGACCAGCGAAGCCACTTTTCCGGCAATGAACGCTTCATAGACCTTGAGGGAAGCAGTAGAGAATTCTCCCGAAAGGCTGCCCTCATACGTCGGCATAGCCGCACGTGCGGGCGCCTTCTTGAGTGCGTTGGCTCGAAGGAAGCGCCGGTCAGTCTTCATGCCACGATCGCCGGTCAGCTCAAGGGAGTTCGCGTCAACGGCTACGTTGGCCCCGTCAATGGACAGGGCGATACCGGTACGCGTCCAGTCGTAGGCAAAGGCAATGTTCGGGTACGTGATCGGCAGCGCGTCAGCGGGCTTATCCGAGTGCGTGACATCCTGAAAGTCAAACGTCACATTCAGCGTGACAGCGCTTTCCACTTCGGCCTTGAGTGACCACTCTGTTGCCGTGCAGCCGACATGCTTGTAAGCAACGATCTTGCCGTCAGTGGTCGGCCGGGTCATCTGAGCCGTAAACGAGGGAGCGGCGCTAGTGGGCGCCGTCTCGAACACATGGGTAGTCAGACCAGTAGTCGCGTTCGGAACGCCACCGTTGTACTTGTCGAATGCAGCGGAGAAGAGAGCGGCGGCGCCAGCATCTAGGACATCGGTTTCTATTTCACCTTCACCGCCCATGTTGACGACGTTCCGGCGGTCCGCCCGCGCCGTCTGCATTCCCGCCCGGAATCCGACAGACTCGATAAACTCCCTGGTCGTCTTCCAACTGTCGGCCTTGCCCTCATAGCCCAGCACTGTCGTTGCCGCCGTGCCGTAGGTGTTCTCTTTACCGATGCCGATAGCGGCGTCTAGCGCCATGGTTCCCCCTAGATAGTCCTGCCGCGAATTCGTACGCGGACGGTCAGCGCGGCGTACGCGCCGTCAGTTGCTTCGGCCGTCTCCGTCTCGGACGACTCAGGCCGTACGTCCATCAGCCCCAGGACGGAAGCCGGAGTGACAGACCGGCAGGCTTCGGCAATGGCCTCACGAAGGCCGTAGACGGCCCGCTCAGCGGCCTTCGGGTCGCCGGGCAGGATGACCAGCGCATGAACGTCCACGTAGCCTGTGACGGCCGTAGGCTTGCGCGGACCCTGCCGCATAGCGACGACGTTCATTTCGTCCTCAGTCGTGGCACCTAGCCAGACCTGTTGCCGCCGGTCGGCCTTGCCTGTCTCCGCCCAAGTGCACTGCACCCCAGCGGGAACGTTCGCCTTGAGTGCGTCGAACAGAGCGGCCTTCGCCTCAAAGATGAGCGTCACGGTTACCCCCTACATGAAGACGAAGGGAAGTCGAACCCTGTACCGGTTCAGGTGGGCATTCACTTCGGGCAAGGACGTTGGGCGCCAGGTGCCACCCGCTTGCGCAAGCTGCACTGATCCGAATTCGGATTGAAGTTGTAGCGCCCGGTCCGGTATTCGCGACACAAGGTCAAGGCAGTATTGCCGCGCCAGTGTCCGCACACACCACCGGATCGTTTCCGGCGGAGCGTCCACACCTTCCCACTTCCGGCCGCAATAGTTCTCGACTACCTCAACGGCGTATGCCACGGAATCGGCAAGGGTGCCGTCCGGGAAAGTGGACGCGTCTTCCATTCCATCAAGCGCGCGAATCTCATCAATCGTCGCGTAACTCACAGCACCCCCCACAAGGGGGAGCAATAACGCACGTGGGTTATTGCTCCCCCGACCATGAGCCTTGCGGCTACGGCGTAACGGTCAGAACCTTCGCCGCGCGAAGGTCCGTCAGAAGGCCGTCAGCACGCTGAATGAACCGATAGACAACCTGGTCCGTGGTGAACTTCGCATCGACAGAACGCTCAACGCGAAGCGGACCGGCAAGCCGAACCTTGTACTTACTCAGATCGGCAAACAGGACCTTGTCATCGGGCATGACAGCGTCAGTCTCAACCGTCTTACCGTTGAAGAGATCCGGCGCTCCGGCCGTTAGAGCCGACTGCCACAGATAGGCGCCGTTCGCATCCTTGAGCTTCCGCATGATTGCGGCCGTCTTGTCCGAGACAATGAACGTTGCCGCACCCCGGTAGAACGAAGGCAGCTCATAGAAGAGATCAATCAGCGCGTCAGACACCTTCGTATCCGTAACGCCAGCCTTCCACGTGGCAGTTGCCGGAGTGGCCGAAGGGATAAGCCCCTTGGGCTGGCCGGTACCGGTACCCGTCAGCCAGTGCGCCCCCATGCCGTGCCCCAGCGCAGGACCCGCATCCCCAACCAGGAAGCCGACAAGGTCTAGAGCCTGGTCCTGCACGAACTCAGTGGACAGTACAGACGCATACGCATACTTGAACGCGCCCACCGAACGCTGAACCGTGGTCGGGGTGCTCTCAGGAATGTTGGCATTCTCGGCAACAATGCCAGCCGATGCACGACCGGTGACAACGGTAAAGTCAATGGACTCACCACCAGACGTAGTCAGGATGGAAGCACCATTGCGCATGACCGTAGAACGCTCTACCGCCTCAGCGAGAAGCTGACCGAAGAGGGTTCGCGGAATCACGTTCTTGCCGCTGACCGTATCGATGCCACGCGACTCCGGCGCAAAGGTAGCCGACTCGTAAAGCCCCAGCGAACGAAGCTGCGTAGCCGCATCCTTAAGCTTGTCCTGAGTGTCGCGCTTGCTGCCGGTTCCCTTGAGTCCACCCATAAGGGCGTTGATGGACTCCTGAGACTTCACGGCTTCAATGCCGCGCTTGATCCGGCCGTCATAGTCGGCAATCGCGTCAAGTAGCTTGTCTTCCTTCTCGCGCGCCGACGCGTCCATGTCCTTACCGGCGAACTCGTCACTGAGTGTGCGAAGCTCCGCCGTAGCCTTCTCGCGCGCCTCAAGGTTCGCGCTAAGAGTCGTTGCGTCCATTACCGGACACCCCCCTGTTAAGAGCGCGGAACAGTTCGCGCGCCGGATTGAAAGGCAATAGCGCACGTGCGTTACTGCTCTGCGGAATGCCGAGACTCGCCACGATGGAGCGGCTGAGTCCGGCGTCAGTGGTGGGGTAGGCGGGATTCAGGACCGGTCCTAGCTCCACCACGTCCATGTTTGTGATCTCGCGAATGGGCAAGCCGGACTCTTCGTCAAGCTCATCGTGTACGCGCTGCCCACCGTCGTTCACGCGGAAGGTGAACGAACTTCCCTGCACGTCTCCGCGCTTGAGTAGTTCGGCAACGTCACGGCCTGCCGTGGTGTTGGGCAGATCGATTTCGTACCAGCCGCCTTCGGCGTCTTCGCCGGTTCGCAGCGTCCCCGAACTCATCCGTCCTAGAGCGTTGTTGTTGTCGTGATTGAACGTTGCGATCACGTCGTTACTGCGGAGAGAATCCGCTCCGGCCCCCGGCATGATGCGTTCGCGGAAGCCGCCTAGGTTCAGCGACAGTTCATTGAACCGGTAGGCGTATCCGCGCATGGTGACGCTTTCGCCTTCGGCGCGGACCTCAGCCGGTAGAACCAGGTTCCGGCGTTCCATCTGCATTGGGCTCTTCCCCCTCTTCGTCGTCTTCCCCAGCGGGCGCCGGGGGTTCTATTGCGGGCGGGGGCGGAGCGGCGGCAGGCGCTTCGTCGGCCGTGACGTCGGCAAGGTTTAGCGGCACACGGTGCGCTTCTCCGGCGCCGTCTGGCAGGGGCTCAAGGTCTTCCCATGCACGGACTTCGTCAATGGAATAGATGCCTTGCTGTAGCCCGATCGAGTACATGCCCATACGCTCTGTCGGGGCGCCACGCTGGATACCGTCAAGCCCGAACTTGATGAACTTCTTTCGGTCGGCTGTCTCCGCGTAGAGAAGCCGGGTAAGCCCTGCCTCAATGCGCTCAAGCCACGGCCGAAGGGAGAACTGTGCGAATGCCTGGTTCTGTTCGGCCAGCCCCGAACCCCAGCTAGTTGAGTTGGTCGCGTCCGCAATCAGGTGCGGCGGCACGCCGAAGATTCGGGCGATTTCCGGAACCTGGAATTGCCTGGTCTGTAGGAACTGCGCTTCGTCCGGCGACAGGGCCACCTTCGAGAACTTCGCGCCTTCGGTAAGCAAGGCCACGCGGTGCGCATTCTCGGCGCCGGAGTTGGCCAGCCGCCACGCTTCGCGTGCACGCGCTAGCCCCTCTTCGGACATGGCGCCCGGTACTTCAATGAGTGCTCCGGGCATAGCCCCGTTCGCGAAGAACTTCGCGCCGTACGTCTGCGCTGCCATGGCCAGGCCGATAGGCTCACGCGCAAACGCGATAGGCGAAACGCCGGTGAATTCGCCGGGCAGCATCATGCCGGGGATATGCAGGATTTCCCGCGTGGTGTACCAGCCAAGCGCGACTTCATTACCATCGTCGTCATAGTCGGCCACGTAGAAGACCTTGCGGCGCCGCCCGTCCACAACGACCGTATGAGTGTCGATGCGATTGGGGTCCAGCACTTCAAGGCCAACGATATTCGGCCCATCCCAAATGACGGCAAGGTATGCATTGCCGTCAAGCAGGAGACTGAGCACAACCTGAGACAGAAGGTCGATGCGGCCAAGTCCGCCCGGTTCGGCGTTCGGATATTCCAGCCAGAGCGGTGAATCAATTTCCCTACGCACCCCGCCCCGACGCGAGTACGTCGAAACAGGCAGGGTACATATCGTCTCGGACAGCAGGCGCACGCAAGCGAAGACAGCCGAAACTGTCAGCGCGGAATTCGCGTCTACCTTCTGACCGGCAGCCGACACAACGCCGGGCATAGGGAACAAGTCCGTTGCCGGGTCCCACTGTGCCCGCCTCTCAATTTCCCGAGACGGCCCCCGAAAGAGCGCACGCCAAAAGCCCATGTGAGCCACCCCCCAAAAGCCCACACCGAAGCAATAACGCGCGTGCGTCATTGCCCTACCGGGTAGCGCTACAGATCATCGAAGAATTCGGCGGACCCGCCGAAACTGAACACTTCGCCGTCGCTCTCCCATGTGGCAACGATCGGCGCGTCTATCAAGCCGGGGTTCTCTTCCCGCCACATGACGGCCCCGTGAACCGCCAGGATCATGGCTATAGCCAAGTCGATCTTCCGGCGCGAGGCTGCGAACTCTTTCGTGACGCGTGCCCCGTACTTGTCTTCGCGAAGGACGGCATTGCCGATATGGCGCGAGAGAGCAGGATTACCGTCATGAGAAAGACGGCCGTCACGGCAAGCATCGTAAACAGACTGAGTCGCCGGAACCATGCGCTTAAGGGAGTTCGTAGGGAATGCCTCAACGGGATATCCCTCCGCCTCAAGATTCTCTAGCGTCTCTTCCCACCGGTACGGATCGGCCACTAGATTCCGCACCGTGTAGGTAGCCAGCGCGGAACGAAGAGCCTCGCGCACGTCCACCATGGGAACGCGCCAGTGTGCGTCATCCGCCGGAGCTTCCCAGTGACCTAGGACGAAGACCCTGAGGTCTTCCACCCTCGTTGCTACTAGAGCGGTGCTGTCTCCCTTCCAACTGCCATCGAATCCCAACACAACAGCATCGCCGGAACTGAGTTCATCGGTCACGGCCAGCGAATCCCACAGGCCGTGCGGCAGCCACGTGGACGCGCCACGGACGAACTGCGACAGGCGGTAAATCCGGAAGCTAGCCTCAGTACTCCGCTGAGCGGCAGCACGGAAATCCTCTTCGTTCAAAATGTCGAACGAGGGATTGCAGGCACGCCAGACCTCCGGGTCCAGGTGGTCCACCTGATCACCAATACGGGGACCCCAACTCCGGTAGAAGAGTGTCGGGTCCGTCGCCTCACCAGAGTTAACCCGTTCGCCTTGCTCACACAGTTGAGCAAAAGGGCCGTCCGGGTCAGGGCCCGCCGTAGACACAACCCACGTCATGGGCGCATTACGGGCAGCACTGCCCAGCGTCAGCGCGTCGAACAGATCCGCATTCTTGGAGAAGGCGTATTCGTCAAGCGAGACAGCCGAAGGGTTGAGACCCTGCTGACGTCCGGCATCTGCGGACACCACGCGATAGGTGGAGTCCTTATAGCGGATCACGTCCCGCTGCACATCGCAGACGGCAGACAACTTGGGCGACGCGTTGACCATTTGCTTAGCCGCATCAAAAACCATGCGTGCCTGGTTCCTATCATTCGCCGCAGCGATGACCTGGCGCTGACTATCCGCCGTATCGGCAATCAGGTGATAGAGCATGATGGCTGCCGCAATTGTGGACTTGCCATTCTTGCGCGCGATGCACACCACGGCCATGCGGTGCCTGCGGCGCCACACACCGAATGCGTCACGCTCAAGGCGGTAGGCATCAATGAGAAGTTCCCGCTGCCACGGCAAAAGCTTGAAACGCTGACCGGCAAACGATCCGGTGAGATAGCAGAAGGCTTCGATCCACGCGGCCACGCGGTAGCCCTCACTAGGGAACGGCGCGTCAGCCGGAATATGGCGGGCAATCAGGGGGTGGATCACACTCAAGACCGCACCCCCTTGCCGACCAGTAACGCACGTGCGTGATTGCTAGAAGTCCTCAGGGCCAGCCGCTACGCGTCGCGCCTCAGCGGCAACGATGCCCAGCCGCATACGCGCCTCAGGAGTGAAGCCGATGACAGTCTCAATCGCCCGTAGCTCACGCTCTGTGGATTCCACGTAGCGCATGGCCGGATGCACGGCAGGCTGACCAGTGGAACCCACGGTCATGAGTCCGTCGTTATCAACGGCAGCGAGAAGGGACGCACGCCGGTCATGAAGCTCCGCATACCGCAGGATGATGTTCCGGTCCGTGTCCGGCGAGTACGCCCCGCCACCGGCCGCCCAGACGGCACGCCACACGTCACGGCCCACCGACTTGAGGTGAGACGGCACGCGCGGCGCCCGACCCTCGTACACAACCGGGGCGGACGGGTCGGCAGCCACGTTGGCGTTGCCGGTCCGCTGGTCGATGCCCTTACTTCGGGACACTTGACACCACCCTCCGGGGGCTTATCGACCCGTTAAGGGGTGCCTTTCTCGTGAGCCCAAACAGGCCGTGCGCCAGTAGCCACAAGGAAGCGGCCACCCAAAAACGGCGTCACACCTAGCGCGCATAAGTCGAGCTTGGGCCGGGATCGCCAGGAGGCATGCGGCCGGAACTTTCGACCCGCTCCGCCCTACCCTGCCGCACCGAATCAGAAAGGCAAGGTCTTATGGTCGAAGTCCTCACGCGTCTTGCCCTTGTGGCACGCCTTGCATAGGGGCTGCACGTTGCTGGCCACGTCTTCGCCACCCTTGGCAAGCGGGATGATGTGGTCAATGTCGATGGCCGATGCAAGGTAGGTCATGCCGCATCGGGCACACATGCACTGACCGGCCTTACGTACGGCCTTGCGCATAAGGGCGGCAGCATTGTGCCCACGGGCAATAGCCTCACGCCTCTTGCGGTGCGACTGACGAGAGCGAGTGTTCTCATACCCCTTGTGATGGGCAGAGCACCGACCCTTGACGGTTGCCCACTCTCGACACTCAAGGCATCGGACGCGCATTGCGGACACCCCCTACCCTGTCGAAGCAATCACGCACATGCGTTATTGGTCGGTACCCGCCCCCGGATTCGAACCGGGAACATCCGCCTTCTAAGGGCGGCGCCTCTTAACCAGTTGGGCTAGGCGGGCATGAAGAGCGGGGTGGACTCAGTCCGCCTTATCCGCCAGGGGCGCGCGGTAACCGCCCCGCTCTCTGCCCTTACTAGAGCGTGAAGGTTGCCCGGAAGGAATGCATTCCCTGAGGGCTTGGGGCTTTGGCGTGTGACGCCGGTCACCGTGTGGCGTTTTGGTGATTCTTGGATGACTTCGGTTTGCCTCTAGGTTTCTCTTAAGCAATCCGAAAATACATAAGAACCACCACCGCACCACACCCGCTGAGCGAGACCCGCCCGCCGTCACGCTCCGCATGCGTCTCGGCACTCTCTGTTTATCATGTTCATGTCAAGTCTGTGCCGACAAGAAAGCCCCGCCAGCCTCAAGGGGCTCACGGGGCTCTCTACGGGCCTGAGACGGCACGGACGGCTTGGGTGTCAGCGAAGCCGCCTCAGGGGCTTACGTCGGCGGCTAGGCGGTCTTGACGACCCGGTAACCGTCAGCCCACACGCGGACCTTGTCATGTGGGGCGGGGTACTGCGTGCCCTTGTCCATCTCGACCAGGACCATGCCCGCCGGGTAGCCAGTGCCGCCCAGCTCCGCCACCGTGCCAGAGTCACCGCCCTGCCAGCCCAACGCGTCTCCGCCGGACGGCCCGTTGATGACGCTGAAGTACTCCACACGGTCCCCGACGTTGAGCGGCTGGCCGTTGTGGTCGCTGTAGGTCCGTTCCACGCTCATGCTCCTTCTTTGGGCTGTCTGCGATCCTGGGGGAAGCCCCGGCGGAACTCGACTCCGCCGGGGCGCCAATTGAGGCTAGCTGGTCACATTGAGGTTTGCCTCATATTCCTGCCTTACCGTCCTTCGGCGTTCCTTCTGGGCACGTTCCAGGGAAACTATCTCCGTCAGTAGGACTTGCTTTAGGTCGGCTTCGGTTACAGGAGCTTCCTGCGTCCGCTTGCGCCTTTCCTTGCTGCGCTCCACCGCCTTGAGTGCGCTGTCGATGTTCCTGGGGTCGTTCGTGTCCTTCCATGAGACCTTGAGGCGCTTTTCTATTGGCGTCCGGTCGCCCCTTCCCGTTGCAGGAATGATGTGGATCTCCTTTACTGCCGCCTTGAGTAGCGCCCGCTGACCTTCGATTCCGGCCACTTCCCAGAGTGCGGCCAGGGCTTTTGAGTTCATGAGCGGCGTAAGGTCCGCCGTCTTCCCCAATTCGTTCAGTTCTGCTTTCAGGTCTTCGATTTGCTTGGCGACCTGCCTTCGCAGGTCTTCGAATGTGGCTTCATCCATGTTTGCCGACGCGCCAAGGAAGAATTCCTTGTTGAGCTTCAGTTGCCGACCAAGGGCACTATCCAGCGCCGCCATTACAGCTTGCCTGCGCGCCTCCTTATCGGGGTTCTCATAAGACAGCCAGTCCCGCGCTATCTGGTGAATGGTCGGGGATTCTGGCGACAGGCTCATGATGTGCTTCAACCACATAGCGGCCATGGCGTCATCTATGCGGCGCCGTTGGGTTGCGAATCCCAGACAGACGCTAGGTCCCTGGTTCACGCGGGCAATGCACCTGTAGTTTGCTCCCCCATTTCCTGAAGGCCCCTTGCAGCGCGGGCATTTCAGTATGTTCGTAACGAGGGTCGCGGCCTTCCGAACTCCCCGCGCACGGTCACCGATTGTCGTTCCTGGCCGGGAACGGCTTTCGATTTTGGCATTGATCTGCTTGTACTCCGCGAAGGTTACAACGCCCACTCCGCACTTGATCGGGTGTCCGTCGGCCCCCATGAGCGGCTGAGCCTTCTTGTACCACCAATCGATTAGCGCGCCCGACTTATCCTTTGCCCTTTCGCGGTCGGGGATCAATCCTGCCCAGCTCGGAGTTTGCGCAAGCGCTATGACGGTTTGGGCCCGCCACAGCTTGCCCTTTCTCGTTCGGATACCTACAGCGTTTAGCGCGTTGGCGATGTCCCCGGGCACGACCCCATGAAGCAGCGGAACCGCGATGTAGTTGCGCGCGAACGGGTATTCCGACTCCTTGTGCCGGAGCTTTCCATCAACTACTTCAAGCCCATAGGGTGCGACTCCGCCCGGCCATTTCCCTTCCTTCTTGTGGGCATCCCCTCCGATCTTTGTACGCGTAGCAATAGACTTCGCTTCTTCGCGGGCACGGTCGGCCAGGATGCCGAAAACCATGCGCATTCCAGGGAGGGAGCTATCTAGCCCCTCAGAGGTGATGACGATTCGGGCGCCCTTCGGCTCCATCTGATCAATGAGCCTATCGACTGCACCCATGCCCCTTCGGGACAGTCGGTCTGTCCGCCACGCGTAAAGGGTTTTGGACCTTCCCTCTTCGATGATGGCGGCTGTGGCCTTCTCGAATTCTTCTCGCCGGACATGCGCCTTTGAGGCAGAGCGCTGCTCAAACCAGACGTGCCGAATTTTCTTCTTCTCTTCCTTGGCCTTGCGGCACAGCTCCCTAAGGTGCTCCCGAAGGGTAGAGAGGGTGTCCTTTTTCTTGGAGCGCCTTAGGTACGCCTCAGCAAGGTCTTCCGATGCTCCTTGCGCTTCGTCCCAGAGTCCAAGCGCCTTGATCTCTTCGTCCTTGAAGCCCAGCGCCCGCAGAGTGGGGCGGTCCGCGCGTTCCATGTGTGCCGTCCGTGTGGTTGGGGTCTGATGACCCCTGGCCTAGAGCGGGACGGTTACCCAACGGCTCTACAGAGTCGCAACACCGTGTTCCCCCAGGTCAGGGCACGTGTTGCACCGTCATTCCACGGGTGGGCCTGGATGAACTTCACCTGGTTCGCCTCGGCGTACGACGTGGACGACGTCCCGTACCGGATCGCGACGCTCGTACAGATCGCCGGTGTGCTCGTGTACGCGGCCGGGGTGAGCCGGGCCTTCGACGACAACGACTGGGCGGTCGCGGTCACCGGCTACATCATCATGCGTGTCGCCCTGACGGCGCAGTGGTTGCGGGCCGCCTCCGGGGAGGAGGGCGAGGCCCGGGCGTCGGCGCTGAAGTACGCGGCCGGACTGGTGATCTGCCAGCTGGGCTGGATCGGCCTGCTGTTCGTCCCGGACGACCTGAAGCGCTGGCTGTTCCTCGTGCTGCTCATCGCCGAGCTGGGGGTTCCGGTGATCGCCGAGCGCGGGCACCAGACGCCCTGGCACGCGCACCACATCGTGGAGCGGTACGGCCTGTTCACCATCATCGTGCTCGGCGAGACGATCGCCGCGGCCACGGTGGCGGTCAAGTCCGCGATCGACGAGCACGAGGCGCTGGGCCGGCTGCTGCCCATCGCGGCGGGCGGGCTGCTGATCGTCTTCGCCGCGTGGTGGATCTACTTCGCCGTGCCGATGCACGAGCACCTGAACTCCAACCGCGAGGCCATCCCGTGGGGTTACGGACACCTGCTGATCTTCGCCTCGGGCGCGGCGATCGGTGCCGGCATCGAGGTCGCGGTCGAGCACACGGTGGGCAAGGCGCACATCTCCCAGGTCGCCGCGAACGCCGCCGTCATGGTCCCGACCGCACTGTTCCTGATGATGGTGTGGCTGCTGCACTCCCGGCACTTCAAGCGCGGCCTGGCCCAGCAGCTGGTCCTGCCGGTGTCCGCCCTCGTGACGCTCGCCTGCACCTGGTCGGGTACGTACGCCGTCCTCTGGGCGGGCCTCGTCGGGGTGCTGACGGTGGCGGTCGGCCTGACCCTGTCCACGCGGGCCGGTGCGGCCGCCGGCGCCGCCGTCTGACGCCCCGGGCCGCGCTCGCGCCCGCACCCGCACCCGCGGCCCGCAGCCGCACCCCGCCGAACCGTCACTCCCGCGCCCCCGGCGCCGTTCTCCAGCGCAGAACGACGCACACCGACTGGAGGCCCTGCCATGACACTCCCGGCACAACGCCACGGCACCGACCCCGGCGGGGAGCTGGCCGAGCCAGGCTTCTGGCAGCAGCCCCCCGCCCACCGCCTCGCGGCCTTCGCCCGGCTGCGCGCGGCCGAGGGCCCGGTCTTCGTCCCCGAAGGGTCCGGGCGCGGCCACTGGGCCCTCGTCCGCCACGCCCAGGTGCAGGAGGCCAGCCGCCTCCCCAAGGTCTTCGCCAGTGCCCCCGGCGTGACCACCCCCGAGCCGGCCCGCTGGGTGCGGGCCCTGTTCGGGGACTCGATGGTCAATCTGGACGGCCCCGACCACGCCCAGCTGCGCAAGATCGTGCAGCGCGCCTTCACGCCCCGCCTGCTGGCGGCCGCCGAGGAGGACATCCACGCCGTGGCCGCCCGCATCGTGGACGACGTACTGGCCGAGCAGCCCGACGAGTTCGTCTCGGCCGTGGCCTCGCGGCTGCCCCTGGAGGTCATCTGCAACATGATGGGCATCCCCGAGCACTACCGCGCCGAGATCGCCGACCGCGTCAACCACGCCTCGGAGAACATCGGTGTGGAGCGGGGCCTGGCCTCCCGGCTGCGGATGCCCGGGCGCGGGCTGCGTGCGCTCGCCCGTATGCAGCGGATGGTGGCGGGCATCGGGCGGGAGCGGCGCAAGCACCCCACCGACGACCTGATCTCGGCGCTGGTCTGCGCGAACGTCGACGGCCAGGCCCTCGGGGCCCGCCAGCTCGGCGCCTTCTTCTCCCTGTTGATGGTCGCCGGGGTGGAGACCACCCGGAACGCGATCACCCATGGGCTGTCCCTGCTGACCGACCATCCGGACCAGCGGGACCTGCTGCTCTCGGACTTCGAGAAGTACGCGGACGGAGCGGTGGACGAGATGATCCGGCACTCGACGCCCATCATCCAGTTCCGCCGGACCGTGGCCGCCGAGCACACCATGGACGGGCACGTGTTCCGGCCGGGCGACAAGGTGGTCCTCTACTACGCCTCCGCCAACCGCGACGAGGCGGTCTTCCCCGACCCGGACGCCTTCGTCATCACCCGCTCGCCCAATCCGCACCTGGGGTTCGGCGGCGGCGGCCCGCACTTCTGCCTGGGCGCGCACCTGGCCCGGGTGGAGATGAAGGCCCTCTTCCGTGAGCTGCTGACCCGGCCGGTCGGGCTGCGGGCGGTGGGCCTGCCGGACCTGGCGGGGTCGAACTTCGACAACCGGGTCCGCTCGCTGCGGTTCGCCTTCGAACGGCCCTGACCACGGCCACGGCCCCGGCCCCGGCCCCGGGTGAAGCGGAACCGGCCACCGGGCGGGCTGGGAGCCCGGCGGCCGGAGCGGGTGGTGGCGGCACCCGGCCTGTGGTTACCGCTGCACGCGCCGCACGGCGAGGACGCAGTGGGCGCTGCTGGTGAGCACGGACTCGTCGCCCGCGAAGGCCTGCAGGGTCTCCGGCGCGACCGGCCGGCCCGGGACCGCCTCGGGCCAGGCACGGGTGGCGAACAGGAAGTACGCCTGCCCGCTCTCGTCCGCCGCGGCGACCCACTCGTCGGGGGCGGTGCAGCGCGCGTTCATCCCGGGCAGGGTGAGGGCGATCTGGTTGCCCTCCAGCAGGATCTGCACCGGGAAGGTGGCCGCCTTGAGGGTGCCGTCCATGACCACGTCGCCGATGGGCAGGCCGATCTCCTCCAGCAGCCCGCGGGCTGCCGCCTCGCCGGCCTCCCGGCCCTGCGGTCCGTCACCGAGGGTGTAGGCGAGGAGGTACGGGATGTCGTGCGCCTCTTCGGGGTCTCCGATCCAGGCGAGCACCGAAAGGGTGCCGAGCGAGGACCGGTCGATTTCGGCTTGAGTAGAAGTCATGCGCGCACCCTAGTGGTCTCTCCGCCGAGCCTTTCACGGCCCTTCACCCGGGCGGGCTAGACGGTCCAGAATCCCTCTCCGGAATTCGCCTGCGTGTTCGCGTCCTGGTACTGGAGCCGCACAATGCGCGCGCTTTCCGGGATTTCGAACACCACCCACCCCTCGGCCCGCTCACCGACCTCCAGGGAATCGAAGACGATCGGTTTGCCGGTCGTCAGCTCGCCGGTCTTCACCACCGGGTGACGCTGCCCCGCGCTGTCGTGCGCCCACATGCGTCCGAGGGCCCCGTACGAGGCCCCTCCCACGTTGACGAAGGACATCGAGGCGGCCACCCAGCGCTTTCCGGCGGGCGGGGCGAAGTTCTTGTCCACACTGATCGCCGGGTCCACGAACGCCCCGAGTTCGACCTGGAGGTGCCGGCCGACCTGCGTGCCGTGCACCCGTGCGGTGCCGCCCACATGGGCGTCCTTCACGCCGGGCCGTGCGGGGGCCTGCGCCGCGCCCGGCGCCCCGTCGTCCACCACGACCGCCGGCACGGCGGCGGGCGCGAGTGTGTCCGGCTCCGGGGCGCTCTGGCAGGCGGTGGCACCGAACAGAAGGAGCGGGAGCAGGACGAGGACGGGCAGGGGGAGGGCGGGCTGGCGCATACAAGATCCCTTCGGGGACGTGGTCCGGCCAGTTTCACGCGCCAGGGCAGGTAATTGCGCACAACGACACGAGCGCGCGGAGCAAGTGCGTACGCCCACCTGCCAGCACAATGCGTTCCGGTGGAATCTCGCCATCCGCTGCACCTGGAGGAAAAAATGCTCATCCCCGCCCGCCGAATGGCCCTGACGGCCTTCTCCGCACTGGCCGCCACCACGCTATTCACCGCTCCGGCCGGCGCCACGGTTTTCGATCAGGGGATTTCCGTACATCGCGACTCCTACGTCGCCAGGGACGGCGCCGTCACCCTTTCCGGGATGTACCACTGCGAGCAGGCGTCACCCAGGGGGGCGATGCAGATCAGGGCGACCGTCGAGCAGGAGGGCGGCGGCCGGCTGAGCGTCGGCGCGGAGCAGATCGTCTGCGACGGCAAGGTGCGCCGCTGGGTGGCCAACGCCCCGGGCGCCTTCGTGAACGTGCGCCCGGGCCACGCGGTGGTCACCGCGGAGCTCCAGGAGATCCGGCTCTCGGGCCTGATGCCGAAGTCGGTCACCACCGTCGCCCGGGACTCGCAGGACGTCGAGGTCCGCGAGCACTGAGCGGTGGGGACCCGCGGCACGCGCCCGGGGCCGGTAGCCGCCGCTACCGGCAGTCGGGGGCGACGTCCGTCATCGACATGAAGGCCACCGACTGGCACGCGGGGGCCGCGTGCGGCCGCCCCGTCGCCCAGTCCACGACGGCCGGCACCCCGGCCACCAGCAGGAGCACGGCCAGGGCGCCCGTCACCGCGGCCTTGGTCAGCCCGCGCACAACACGATCCGTTCCATGGCTCGCATCATCACCCCGCCACCGGCACCCCACAACCCGGGGTGACCGTCCGGTCACCCCACGCTCCGGGGGCTGCCGCCGGCGTCGAACTCGCACCACACCGCCTTGCCGTCGCCCCGGGACTCCACGCCCCAGTGCGTGGCCAGCGCGTCCACCAGCAGCAGCCCGCGCCCCGTGGTGGCCGCCTCGCCCGGGGTGCGCCGGCGCGGCCACACGCTGGAGCGGTCCTTGACCCACAGCCGGATCCGCCGGACCGGCTCCGGCAGCACCTCCATCGTCAGCACCGCCCCGCCGTCGGTGTGCAGCAGGGCGTTGACCAGCAGTTCCCCGGCCGCCAGCTCCACGTCGTCGGCGAGCTCCGGCATGCCCCAGTCGCGCAGGGCCTGGCGCAGGGCGTAGCGGGCCTCCGAGAGGCCTTCCGGATCGGCCTGGTGGACGTACTGGTGGATGCGCGGCGCCCGGTGGGTGCCCGGGTCGGGGGCCCGGCGCAGCACCAGCAGGGCCACGTCGTCCCCGGAGCCCCAGCGCTCCCAGAGCCGGTCGGACAGGTGGTCGGCGAGCGCCCCGGCCCCCTGGGGGCCGCTGCGCACCGCCTGGGCGAGGGCGTCCATCCCGGCGGTGATGGTGGTGCCCGGCTCCTCCACCAGGCCGTCCGTGCACAGCACCATGGTCTCCCCGGGCACCAGGTCGAGCCGGGTCTCGGGGAACTCCTCGTACTCGAAGAGCGAGGCCAGCCCGAGCGGCAGGCCGCCGCGTACCTTGGGCCAGCCCGTACGCCCGTCCGTGTGCCGGATCAGCGGTCCGAGGTGACCCGCGCGGACCGCCCGTACGCCGCCCGTCTCCAGGTCCACCTGCGCGTACATGCAGGTGGCGAAGCGCTCGGTGTCCAGCTCGGCGAGGAAGCGCGAGGCCCGGGCCAGCACGGTGGACGGCGGATGGCCCTCCCCCGCGTACGCCCGCAGCGCGATCCTCAGCTGGCCCATGATCGCCGCCGCGTGCGTGTCGTGGCCCTGGACGTCGCCCACCACGACGCCCACGCGGTCGCGGGGCAGCGAGATCACGTCGTACCAGTCGCCGCCGACCTCCCGCCCGCTCCAGGCGGCGTGGTAGCGGACCGCGATCTCCCCGCCGGTGATCTCCGGAATCCGGCGCGGCAGCATGGCGGCCTGCAGACCGGTCGCGAACTCCCGCTCCTGGTCGAAGAGGAGCGCCCGCTGGAGGGACTGGGCCACGATGCCCGCCAGGCCCAGGCAGAGGTTGCGCTCCTCAGGGCTGAACTCAGTGCGCCGCCGGTAGAAGAGGACCAGTCCGCCGATGGCCTTGGCCTGCGCGATCAGCGGCAGGTAGGCGGCGGCGTCGTACCGGATCCGGTTCAAATAGTCCGCGAGGAGCGGGAACTCGCCGCCGAGCTCGGTGAGCGAGGTGACGAAACGTGCCTGCCGGGTGAGCACCGCGCGCGACAGCGGCAGCGAACCGTCCAGCCGGGTGAACCGGCGCTCGCTGAGGATCTCCAGGGACTCCCCGCTCAGCGCGATGATCTTGATGGTGCCGCCCTCGACCAGCCCCAGGGCCAGCCCGTCCGCACCGAGCCGTTCCAGCGCGCCCGCCCCGGTCAGCGCGGCCGTGACGTCGTCGACCGTCACCGCCCGCGACAGGGCCTCCGTGGTCCGCTGCACGATCGTCGTCTGCTGGGCGCGCGCCGCCTCCAGCTTGCGCAGCAGCGTCGCGTGGGCCAGCTCGGCGGTCGCGTCGCGGACGATCCCCACGATCCGCTCGGGCTGCCCGGCGCCGTCCCGGAGCACCCGGCCCGAGGTGTGCGTCCACTGGTCGCGGCCGTCGCGCCGCTGCACCATGAAGTACGCGCCGTACGTGTCCCCGCCGTCCGCCAGGACACCTTCGATGATCTCGGTCAGCCGGAGCCCGTCCTCGTGCGGGATGCGCCGTCCGACACCGGGAACGGTGCCGTCGAACTCCTCCGGCCCGAGGTCGAAGACCTGCATCGCGGCCTCGTCCAGCACCACCGTCCCGGCACCCAGGTCCCATTCGAGACTGCCCATGCCGTTGAGCGCGAACCGCTCCCCGGGCACGGTCACGGGGGACTGCCGGACCGGCTCGGGTCCGTCCCGTTCCGCCGCTGCCACGTTCCACACCACCTAACGGCCGGGCCAGCACGGCTGGGAGATCAGCCGCTCCCACTCCTCGTCAGGATGCCCCGGAAGGGTGCGCCCGGCCTCCCTCCAGCGTTTGATCACGGAGAGGTAGATCGTGGGCTGGTCGGCGTGGGAGGCCGCCGCGTACGGCCCCGCGTACGAACCCGGGTACGACCCCGGGTACGCGGTGCGGTCGTACCCGGCGGCCCTGGCCCGACCGGCGGGCTGTTCCCCACGGCTGGCGGGAATGCGTACCCAGCCGCGGCCCTGTGCTCGCTCCGAGCTCATCACGGACCCCTTCTCTCCGCGGATCTCACCGCAGATACGTCTTCGGATGCCCTGGGGGTACCCCCGGAACGTGCCCGGGGGAAACAGCCCGGCCCGGCCGGGCGACACCGGGGGAACCCGGCCGCGGACCCCGGGCACCGAGGCGCTTGCGGACTCCTCTCACCAGTCTCCCCGCCGTGAAGCCCGCGCCGTGCACGAATCGCATGGAAGGGCCGAATGAGGGAGCCGTCAGCAGCCCCGCGAAGAACAGTCCGGGCCACGAGGACTCGAACCCGGGGCTCAGCTCCGGCGCCCCGCTCTCCCCCACGGTCTCCAGCGCCGCCCGCAGCCCCGCGTCGAGCAGCTCCAGCCGGGCCAGCTCCGGGACGAAGCCGGTGGCCGCGATGACGTGCGCGGTGTCCAGCACCACGGACTCCCCCGACCGGTTGGTCAGCCCGAGCCGGGTCCGCTCGCCCACCGCCACCGCCCGGTGCAGCCGGTGTCCGAGGAGGACGGGGACGCGCCGCTCGAAGCGGTCCCGCAGCCACCAGGCACCGGCCGGGCCCAGCGCCGTCGCCGCGATCCGCTCCCGGGTGGGCGCGGGCAGCCGGCGCACCGCCCAGGGCAGCTCCGACCACACCCAGCTGCGCCAGCCGGTGCCGAGGCCGCTGTGCGGATCGCGCAGGGCCCGCAGCGGGGGCCGGTCCAGGGGCTGCGGGACGGTGTTCCAGTTCAGCCGGGAGCGCCGGGCGACCAGGCAGGGCCGGGCGCCCCGCTCGGCCAGCAGCGCAGCGGTCTCCAGGGCCGCCTGCCCGGCGCCGAGCACGGCGACCTCGCGGCCCGCGAACCGGCTCAGGTCCTGGTGGCCGCTGCTGTGCGAGTAGTGGGCGGGCGGGAGGTCCCCCAGCGCCCCGGGGTGACGGACGAAGGGCATCACGCCGACCGCGAGGGCCACCGTACGGGCGAGCAGGGGCGGTCCCTCGGCGGTACGGACGCGGAAGCCGTCGCCCTGCGGGGTCACCTCCAGGACGGTCACCTCCTCCACCTCGGGCGCGGCCTGCCGGGCGAACCACATCCCGTACGCGCTGAACGTGCCGATCGGCAGCGGAGTGCCGTGTTCCGCGGCCATGCCGAGGGTCGCGCAGTAATCGGCCAGGGTGTACCGCCCGTCCGGCGCGGACAGGTTGGACGACCAGGGCTCCGACTTCAGGTACATGCCGTCGGGCATGTGGTCGCGCCACGAGGCCATCGGCCGCCCGAGCAGCCGTACGTCGAGCCCCGCGGCCGCCGCGTGGGCGGCGATCGACAGCCCGTACGGGCCCGCACCGATCACCACGAGATCGTCGATCCGCGTCAACGCCGTTCCTCCAGCTCGATGGTCACCGGACCGGCCCGGTCCCCCGCGCCGGTCCGGGTCAACGGGTCACCAGCTCGTCCGGCTCGGCCGAGGCCTCCGGGGGAACGGGACGGGAGGCCGGCGCGGCGGATCCGGTGGAGCCTCCTGCACCACCTGCACCACCGGCACCACCTGCACCATCGGCACCGCCGGATCCGGTGGGCGCCTGGTTCCGGCCGCGCTGCCGGGGCGCGCGGACGACCGCGAGCGCCGTGCGGCGGCCCTGCTCCGGAACCCCGCGCAGCGCCCGTACGCCCTTCCCCGCGCCCCGCCCCAGCAGGGCGCCGAGCATCGCCAGGAACGGCAGCAGGTCGTCGGCGGCGAACCAGGCCGTCTCGACGCGCCCCCGCTCGGCGGACCGCTTGGGGGCCCGCTTCGGGGCCGGCCGCTGATCCGCGCCCGGGCCCGAGGACGCGGACGCCCCCGCCGGCCCGGCCGGATCCGCGGGGACCGCCGCCGGGCGGCGCGGCATCGACCCGCCCCGGACCCTCGCCAGCAGCGCGTAGTTCTCCGCGATGAACACCCGGCCCGGTCCGCCCGAAGGCTGCGGAACCTGCTGGCCCGTCAGGTCCAGGTACATCGCCTGTACGACGTCCAGCCCGGCCGAGTCCGCGAACAGCCGGAACTGCGCGCCCGGCCGGGGGTTGAAGTCCACCAGCCGGAAGCAGCCCAGCTCGTCGCGGCGGAAGTCGAGGTCCAGGATCCCCTGATATCCCAGCCGTTCGGCGAGCCTCAGCCCCGCCTCCTCCACCACCGGATCCGGCAGCCAGCGCCCCACGGCCGTCAGCCCCGTCCGCACCGGCCAGGACAGCTCCTTGCGGCCCGAGCCCGCGAGCAGCGGACGCCCGCCCCGCGCGAAGGCGCCGTGGAAGAACCAGTCCGTGTCCGGACCGGCCGGCAGGAACCGCTGGAGCAGCAGCCTGCTCCCGGCCTCGGCGGAGCGCTCGTAGAGCCGGCGCGCCTCCGCGGTGGTGTGCACGAGCATCGTGCTGCGCAGCCCGTCGGCCCCGGCGGGCAGCAGCCAGGGCCGGCTCCACTTGGCGATCACCGGCAGGCCGAGCCGCCAGGCCGCCTCGGCCGCCTCGGCCCCGCTCGCCGGGATCACGGTCTCCGGATGCGGGACGTCCCAGCGCGCGCAGAGCCGCGACAGCTCGGCCTTGTCGGCCACCCGGGCGGGCAGGTTGTCGGGCTGATGGGGAATCCGGAAACGCTCCCGGAGCATCGGAGCGACCCGGGACACGGCGATCGCGCTCAGGTCGTCCATGGCGATGAGCACGGCCGGGCGGCCGATCCGCTCCGACACCCCGGTCAGGCACTCCAGCAGCGCCTCGGGCGCCTCGGGGTCCAGCCCGCCCGCCGGCCCGGGATGCACGGCGCGCAGATATCGCGAACGCCCCATGGGGCCTCCCCCGGCCTCGACGACGGCATGGACCTCCACGCCCTTGCGGCCAAGGGATCTGACGGCGCCGAGGGTTCCGTGGTGGAACGGATTGCGGTCGAGTCTGAGCACAACGGCGGGCACATGGTTGAGATACGCGTGCATGGCAACGGTGTCTTTCACCTAGTCGGACCAAGCGGGGGTGGTGCGCACCTGCTAATGGCCTACGCGGCAGTCACCGGACAGGCCATTCGTCAGATCTGATGCCTAACGTCTTTGGTAAGCACACCGATTCAGGAAAGCTCGGGAGACGCCATGCCCAGACCACGCCGCCGACTGGCGAGCACCTGCATCGGTACGGTCACGGCCGGACTGCTGGCCACCGGGGCCGCGCTCGCGGCACCCGAGAAGGACCGGCCCGAGGGCCCGGACATCGCCATGGGCGCCTATCTCGACTACGGGCCGCCCGGGGTGGCCCGGATCCCGTACCTGTCGAGCTGGCTGGGCGGCAAGGAGATCCGGGTCGGTCACACCTATCTCCCCGGCGACAGGTGGGCCGGTATCGAGGGCAGGGTCTCGTTCCTGGAGGACTGGGCCGACTGGCGCATGGCCGAGGACGACCGGATGTTCGTCCTCAACGTGCCCATGCAGGAACGGAACGAGGGCCCGGTGCCCGACTACCAGGTGGCCCGGCTGATCAGGGCGGGCGCGGAGGGCCTGTTCGACCGGCACTTCCAGCGGCTCGCCGAGCGGCTGGTGGAGCTCGGCGTCCCGGACACGGTGATCGTGCTCGGCTGGGAGATGAACGGCGTCACGTACACCCACCGGTGCGCACCGGACCCGGAGAACTGGAAGCTGTACTGGCGGCGCATCGTCAAGACGATGCGCGCCGTACCCGGGCAGGAGTTCACGTTCGACTTCGCCCCGAACAGGGGTGCGGACGCGATCGGCTGGACGCAGTGCTACCCCGGCGACGACGTGGTCGACGTCATCGGAATGGATTCGTACGACCAGGGTCCCGGCCGGACCTTCGACGACCAGATCACCCAGCCGTACGGACTCCAGCAGCAGGTCGACTTCGCGAAAGCACACGGCAAGCCGATCTCCTACCCGGAGTGGGGGCTGTTCCGGCGCGGGGACAATCCGGAGTACGTGCGGCGCATGCTGAAGTGGATCGAGCAGCACAAGCCGCTCTACCACACCATCACCGACTACTGCCCGCACGGCGTGTGGCAGTGCAAGCAGAACCCGGAGTCCTCGAAGGCCTTCCGCGACGCGCTGACGCCCGAGCGGCCCGGCCCGGTGATCCCGACCCCGGTGGTGCCCACGCCCGTGGTGCCGACCCCGGTGGTCCCGACCCCCGTGGTGCCCACGCCGGTCGTGCCGACCCCGCAGGTCCCGACGCCGCAGGTGCCGACCCCCCAGGTGCCCACACCTCAGGTCCCGACGCCGGAGATCCCCACGCCCACGCCGGTGGTCCCGACGCCCGTGGCCCCGACGCCCCTGGTCCCCACACCCGTGGTCCCGACGCCCGAGGTCCCGAAGCCCACTCCGGTGGTCCCGAGCCCGCAGACCCCGCTGCCGGTCAGCCCGAGCCCGCTCGTCCCGGCGCCGGTCACCCCGAGCCCCGTCAGCCCGAGCCCGGTCGCCCCGAGCCCGCAGGTCCCGAGCCCGCAGGTCCCGCTGCCGGTCACGCCCAGCCCGCTCGTCCCGACACCCGGGGTCCCCGACCCCGATACCGATACCGACCCCGAGCCCTCCCCCCGGCCCTCGCCGGCGGTCCCGACGCCCCAGGTCCCGGCGCCCTCGCCGGTCACCCCGAGCCCGCTCACGCCGAAGCCCCTGCCGCAGCCCACGCCGCCGCCGGTCAACAGCAAGGCCTGGTGCGTGCCGCTCAACTTCGGCGAGTGGCTCTCCAAGCTGGTCGGCATGCAGTCGGTCTGCATCAAGCTGGACTTCGGCAAGGAATCCGGCTTCTGGCCCTTCTAGACGGGTCATCGCACCCGCAGTTCGTTGAGCCGCGCCCGCCAGTCCCTGGCGGCCGGCAGTGCCTCCCGCAGTACGTCCACCGCCCGCTCGCGCCCCGTCACCTGCGACTCGTGTACGCGCAGCAGGGGCGCGAGCGCCGCCGTGGCCAGCAGGAAACGCCGGTTGACGACCGTCTCGGGCCGCCAGTGGTTCTTGTACGGCTCGTTGCCGCGCAGGAAGCTCACCACCGGCCGGCCCTCGGCGAGCGCCCGCCCCGCCTCGTAGCGCAGCAGCAGCGTCGCCACGTCCACCTTCCGCGTCCGCAGGTCGGGGTCGGCCCCGTACAGGTAGCCGCCGCTGAGCCCGGCCGACAGCAGCGTGACGTTGGCCGCCACCACCTTGCCGTCCAGCCGGAACTCCGTCAGCCGGCTCTCCCCCGCCCGCACCATCCGCCGCGTGGCCCGGGTCAGGTGCTCGGCGAAGCGGGGCCGCAGGTGCTCGGGCGTCACCCCGCGGCCGCGCCACTGCTTCTCGTGCAGCCGCAGCAGGGTCCGTACGGCGCGCGGCACCTCCTGCTCGGTGACCTCGTGCTCCTCGATCCCGGCCGCGTCGGTCTTGCGCAGTTTGGCCCGCACCCGCTGGGCGCCGGAGGCCGGCATCCGCTTGACCAGTTCGTCGAACGGCAGCGTCGGCAGCTCCATGCACGTGGAGTCGGCAAGCACGCTGGAGACCCCGGGCCACTGCCGGTGCAGCTCCTCGGCGGCGGCCCCGGGACGTACCTCCCGCAGGTCCACGACGGCGCCGCGGGCGGCCCGGTGCAGCCCGCGGGCCAGCGCCGGGACGACCTGGTCGGCGTGCTCCGCGGCCACGAGCACGTCGAAGTAGTCGGTGATGGGGCCGCCGAGCGGCACCAGCAGGGGCATCGGCCGGTGTACGAGCATCAGCGCGGCCGCGCCGACCAGCTCCTCGCCCCGCCGGACGAGGACGATCCGGAGCCGGCCGTCCTTGCCGTACGACAGCCACCAGGAGTGGAGCCAGGCGTGGCTCTGGAAGGGGGTGGCGGTGGGGCAGCCGCGGAAGAGCCTGTTCCAGGACTCCTCCAGCGCGGCGAACTGCCGGGGGTCGCGGCACAGCGTCACCGACAGGGCCCCGGCGGAGCCCGACCTCATCGAACGGACTCCTTCTCCTTGGCCGAGACCGGCTCGCCCTGGGCGGGCAGCGAGGCGTACTCCTCGACCGGGGACGGGGCGGCGGCCTCCACCGGGGACTCGACCGGGGACTCGACCGGGGAGCCGGCCTCGGACCCGGCCGCGGACCCGGTCGCACTGTCCTCGGAACGCCGCGCCCGGCCCGGCCGGGCGAGCAGCCACAGTCCGCCCAGCAGCCCGCCGGCGCACATCCCGACGGCGCCGCTGATGGGGGCGGACGGGGAGGCGGGCTCGGACGGGGCGACCGCCTGGTTGAAGAGGAGCAGCTGGACACCAGTGTTCTTGGCGGCCTGATTGCTGCTCAGGGACAGCGCGTCGGCCACCGCGTTCGCGACGTCGGCGGCCTCGGCGGGGCTCTTCGAGGTACCCGTGACGGCGATCATCGGGGACTCGGGGGAGGTCTCGGCCCGTACCTGGGTACGCAGCTTCGCGGCGCTGATGCCGGCCCGCGGCTGGGCGTAGGCGAGGGTGGAACTGCTGGTCGCGATACGGGCGTAGGCCTGCGCGAAGCCCAGGGCGGTGGCCGGCTCGGTGGTGTCGTCGGGTACGGCGACGACATAGCTGGTGGCGGCGTACTCGGGGGCCTTGAGCACCCCGTACGCCCCGCCCGCGGCCAGCCCCAGCAGGGCGCAGGCGGGCAGCGGCCACCACAGGGGCGCCGACAGCTTCCGGCGGCGCGGCCTCCGCTCGGAGCGGTGGTCCGGCTTCCGCTCGGACCTGCTCTCGGACCTGCTCTCGGACCTGCTCTCGGACCTGCTCTCGGCCTTCTTCTCGGCCTTCTTCTCGGGGTTCTTCTCGGGGTTCTTCTCGGTGTTCTTCTCGGGGTTCTTCTCGGACGTGTCGGCCATGGACGTGCTCGCTTCCTGGGTGGAGGGGAGTTCTTCGGGTCCCGTCGGGACCCCTTCGGGCAGGGGAGGGATCAGCCGGTGCCGGTCGGCTCCGCCGGTCCGGGCCCGACCGGCTCGCGCCGGGCGCCGACGACGGCTGCGCCGCCGGCGCCGGGCGCCGGGTCGGCTGCGGCGCGGCCCCGGGCCGTCCCGGCGGCGCCCGGCGCGGCCGAGAGGGCGAGGTCGTACACGTCCAGCAGCTGCCGTGCGCTGCGGGCGATGTCGTAGCGGCGGACCACCGGCGGCGGGGGCAGCCGGCGCGCGCCCGCCTCCATGTGGCCCCGCAGCGCCGCGACCAGTTCCTCCGTGCCGGTGCCGATGCGCCGGGCCCCGGGGGCCTGCGCGGCGGGCAGGTCGTCGATGGCCGGGCAGGTCACGTGCAGGACGGGGAGTCCGGCGGCCAGGGCCTCCACGACGGCGAGCCCGAAGGCCTCCTCCCGCGACGGGGAGACGAACACGTCCATGGCGGCCAGCAGCGCCGGAATGCCCGGGGTGCGGCCGTCCGCGCTGTCGCCCAGCGGATCCCGCTCCCCCAGGAGGTGGATCCGGCTCTGCGCGCCGAGCTCGGCGGCCAGCCGGCGCAGCCCCGCCCGCTCCGGCCCGTCCCCGGCCAGCAGCAGATGCGCCCCCGGCAGCGCGGTCACGGCCCGCACCAGGACGTCGAACCGCTTGCCGGGGACCAGCCGGCCGACCCCGCCGACCACGAAGGCCCGCTCGGGCAGCCCGGTGCGGGCCCGGGTGGCGCGGCGGACGCCCTCGTCGAAGCGGAAGCGGACGGCTTCGATCCCGTTCGGTACGACGTGCACCCGCGCGGCCGGCACCCCCCACCCCTCCAGCCGGGCGGCCACGGTGTCGGAGACGGCCACGGTGGCCGCACCCAGGCGTTCACTGGCCAGATACAGCGTGCGTACCCCGCCCGAGAGCGGCCTGCCCTCGATCTCGCCCTCGCCGAGGGAGTGTTCGGTGGCCACGGTCGCCCCGGTGCCCGCGAGCCGGGCCGCGAGGCGCCCGTAGACACAGGCCCGGTACAGGTGCGTGTGCACGAGGTCGTACTGGCCGCGCCGGATGAACCGCACCAGCCGGGGCAGCGCCCCCAGGTCCCGGTTGCCCCGCATGCCCAGGTGGACGACCCGGACCCCGTCGGCGCGCAGCCCCTCGGCCACCGGCCCGGGGTTGGTCAGCGTCAGCACGTCACACTGCATCGGCATGTGGCGCAGCAGCAGCCGCAGTTGCTGTTCCGCGCCGCCGACGCCGAGCCCGGTGATGATGTGCAGTGCCTTGACCGACTGGAGCGTCTTCACCGCTGCACCCCGCGCCGCAGCTCGCGCACCTGGTGGCGGAGCTGCTTGATCCGCAGCCGGGCGCCGCCGTCGGCCTGGCTGACGTGCGTACGCGGCAGTGCGTGCGGGCCGGCGAGCCGTCCGGGGTCGATGGCGCACGCATAGCCGTAACCGGCGGCCCGGGTGGCGTCGACGACCCGGGCGTCGAGGTGCCCGTACGGGTAGCAGAACCCCTCGGGCAGGGTGCCGGTCAGCTCGCGCAGCAGGTCGCGGCTGCCCCGCAGTTCCTGCTGGAGCACGTCGTCGGCGGTCGCGGTGAGGTCCTGGTGGAGCAGTCCGTGCGAGCCGATCTCCTGTCCAGCGTCGGCGACTTCACGGATCCCCTCGGCGGTGAGCAGGGACTTGCGCGGGCCCAGCGGGTCCCACACGTTGTCCACACCGAGCCGCCCGGGCAGCACGAACAGGGTGGAGGTGCAGTCGTAGCGGCTCAGCAGCGGGAGCGCGTGGGTCAGGAAGTCGGTGTATCCGTCGTCGAAGGTCAGCCCGACCAGCCCGGCTCCGCGCCCGGCGGCGCGGGCCCGCAGCAGTTCGCCGACGGAGACCCCGCGCAGGCCGCGGGAGCGCAGCCACAGCAGCTGGGCCTCCAGAGCGAGCGGGGTGACGGTGATCCCGTACGGATCCTCCGCGGGGTCGGTGAACTCGGCGACCGAGTGGTACATCAGGACCCACGGCGAAGCGGTCCGGCGGGTGGGGACCACCACGGCGTCGGGGGCCGTGTCGGTGTCAGCGGACATTGCGGAACCTCTGCGTGAGCTGGGAGATCTGACCGGGCAGGGCGGTGACTTCGAGGGCGCGTATGGCCATGCCGGTGGCTCCGAACATGGCCGGGACCAGCAGGCAGCCGAGGGCGGCGCTGACCATCGGGTCGGGGATCATCGGGCCGGCGATCCAGCCGGTGGCGCCCGCGGCGACGGCGGCGACGGCGAGCCGGCCGATGCTGACGGCGACCCGGCGGACCTGGATGGCGATGATCCGGGAGCCGAGGCCGGTGAGCAGCAGGACGGCGGTGGTGGAGATGCCGGCGGCGTTGGCGGCGGCGATGCCGTAGATGCCCCACCAGCCGACGGCGAAGGCTCCGGCCACGACGTTGACGAGCAGTCCGGCACCCATCGCGAACGCCGGGAACCAGGTGGGCCGGGCGGTCGAGAAGAAGGGCCGGGACAGTGCGCCGACGAGGCAGTGGCCGAGGAGTCCGAGTCCGTAGACCCGCATGACGGAGGCGGTGGCGAGGGTGTCCGCGTGGGTGAAGGCGCCGCGTTCGAAGAGGACCTGGATGATCTGGGGCGCGTAGCCGATGACGAGTGCGGTGCCCATCAGGACGGCCAGCGAGGCCAGCGCGAGGTCCTGCTCCACCCGCCGCCGGGCCTTCTCCCGCTCTCCCCCGGCCATGGCCTGGGCGACGACGGGGAAGGTGACGGTGCAGATCATCAGCGAGAGCACCATCGGCATCTGCGCGACCTTCTGCGCGTAGTTGAGATGGGAGATCGCCCCGGACGGGAGCGAGGCGGCCAGGAACCTCTCGACGAGCACCTGGGACTGCCGGAAGACCGCGAAGAAGATCACGGGGGCGATGACCCCGAAGGCGATGAGGGTGGGGCGGTCCCGGTCGCGCTGGTTCCGCGGGGCGGCCTTCTTCGCGCGGGGCGGGCCGAAGCCCACGTTCCGGACGAAGGCGGGCAGTTGGACGAGCGCCATCAGGAGCCCGCCGACCGCGACGCCCGCGGCGGCGGCCCGGACGCCCCACAGGGCGTGCAGGGCCACCATCGTGCCGATGATGCCGACGTTGTACGAGACGTAGATCGCGGCGGGTGGCAGGAAGGACCTGTGCGCACGCAGGGCGGCGCTGAAGTATCCGGCGATGCCGAAGGAGAGCACGGTCAGCGCGGTGAGCCGGGTGCACTCGACGGCCAGTGCGGGGTCGGGGAGGCCGGGGGCGAGTACGGCGACGACGGCGGGCGCGGCCACGATGAGCACGGAGGCGACGGCGGCCAGCAACACGACGAGGCGCGGCAGGGTCGCCCCCACCAGGAGCCGTACGGGGTCCTGCGCGCGGGCCTCCCTGCGGGTGAGCCCGGCCCGGCTGGCGGCCCGGCGGGCCAGGGCGTGGCTGAAGGCGGGCACCATCAGCAGCGCCATGGCGTCCTCGATCAGCAGCGTCGAGGCCATCTCGGGCACGGTCCAGGCGATCAGGAAGGCGTCGCTGTCGTGCCCGGCCCCGAAGAGGTGCGCGATGGTCTGGTCGCGCACCAGTCCGAACACCGCCCCGGCGGCGGTCAGTCCGGCGGTGACGGCGGCGGCCTTGGCCAGGAACCGCCCGAGCGGCTGGCCCCCGCCGGAACCGCTCCCACCGGGGATGGCGGACTCGGGCCCTTGGCCCCCGGCGGGGGTGGTGGAGAGCTCGCCCGCGCGGCGGGCATGGCGGAGCCGGGCCCTCCCCCCGAGGGCGGCGGGCTCGGACAGCTCGCCCTCCGCCCGGGCCTCGGGGGCGTCGGCGGAGCCGCTCGCGGCCCGCGCCGCCACCCGCATGCTGTGCCGGCCCGGGGCTCCGCCCGGATATCCGGCGGAGCCGAACACCTCCCTGCGCGTACCCGGCGTACCGCCCGGGAGCCCCCCGGCGACGAACCCGGGGTCCGCCGGGACCGGCACGGCCGGTGCGGCCGCGGCGGCGAATCCCGGATCCCCGGCGGCCGGTGCGCCGTTCCCTACGGCGGGCCGCCCGGCCACGGGTACGTTCCGTGAACGGCCGGCGAAGCCGGGGTCCGTCGGGACACGCGTCGGACCGGGGGCCGGGGCCTCCGGGACACGGGCGTGGCCCGCCCCGGCCGGGGAGCCGGAGGCGGGCCGCCAAGGCGTGGTGTCCGTCACGGGCGAGCCGCAACCCCGGGGGCCTTACCCCGTGAACCCGCACCGGAGGCGAACCCGGAACCCGCAGCCGCCCCACGCAGTGGACCGGCAACCCCCCGGGAGGGAAGCGCCCACCAGGCCGCCAGGCCGATGATCACTCCGGTCAGCACCGTGGACGGCCCGCCGATGTCCGCGTAGAGGAAGTCGGTCAGCTGCCACACGAACAGCCCGATCGCGATCAGCCCGCAGTCCCGCGCGCCCGCGCCCGCGCCTCCGCCGGAGGCGAGCCGACGCAGCCCCGCGACCAGCAGGGCCGCCCAGCCGCCCGCGAGGGCGGCCAGCCCGATCAGGCCCTGCTCGCTCAGGATCAGCAGGTACATGTTGTGCGGGGAGAGCAGCGGCTGGCGCAGGTACGCCTGGCCGGCGCCGGCGGTGTCGCTGCCGGAGGACAGGCCCAGCGAGGCGTGCCCGTCCCGGTTGGCCGGGAAGCCCTTGAGCCCCACCCCCACCGCCGGCCGCTCGCGCCACATCGACTCGGCGGCGGCCCACATCGTGTAGCGGTCGGTCACCGACTGGTCGGGGGCGCTGGAAACCTGGGTGATGGACGTCAGCCGTTCGGCGACCATCTCCGAGCCGACCCCGAACCCGCCGACCAGGACCACCCCGGCGGCGGCGAGAGCGGCGACCACCTTCAGGGCCCGCCGGATCCCGGCCAGTGCCATCACCAGCACCGCCGCGCCGACGGTGGCGATCCACACGCCCCGGCTGAACGACAGCACCAGCGGCAGCACCAGCACCAGTGCCACGCCCCCGCCGATCCGCCGGACCCGCCGTGGCAGCCCGGGCGCCAGACCGGCCGCGGTGGCCACGATCAGCCCGTACGCCACCACGGTGGCCATGCCCATGACGTCACCGGGGCCGAAGGTGCCCACGGCGCGGACGTCCTGGCCCTGGTACGAGGCCCCGGTGTGGGTGGCGTACTGCACCACCCCCACCGCGCCCTGCACCAGCGCCAGGACCACGAAGCACCCGGCGGCCAGCCGGAACTCCGCGGCGTCGCGCACCAGCAGCACCACGGCCGCCGGCACCAGGACGAAGACCTGCAGGTAGCGCACGAAGCCGGGCAGGGCGGCGTACGGATCCCCCGCGGTCATCGTGGCGACCGCGAGGCCCACGGCCGGCGCCCCGAGCACGAGCACGCCCAGCGGGGTCAGCGCCCGTACCCGGCCGCGCAGCGCCTGCACCGCGCAGACGAAGACCAGCAGCAGCGAGGCGGCGTCGGCCGGGCCGACCTTCCCGGAAGCGGTGGCGTCCCCCGCCGGGAGCGGGGCGAGCAGGAACAGGACGGTGGCGGCGAGCGGCAGCAGCGGCCAGTGCCGGCGCAGCAGATCCGTCCCGTCCGGCCGGATCCACCGGCCCGGTACGGCGAGACTCATCAGCTGCCCCCCAGCCGGAAGCGGAAGAAGGAGGCCGCGGTGCGGGCGAGGATCCACAGGTCCTGCCAGAGCGACCAGGTGTCGATGTAGTGGTTGTCGAAGCGGGCCCGGTCCTCGATGGAGGTGTCCCCGCGCAGGCCGTTGATCTGGGCGAGGCCGGTGATGCCGACGGGCATCCGGTGCCGGGCCTCGTAGCCGGGGTGGACGGTGGAGAACTTGGCGACGAAGAAGGGCCGCTCGGGGCGGGGACCGACCAGGGCCATGTCACCGCGTACGACGTTCCACAGCTGCGGCAGCTCGTCCAGCGAGGACTTGCGCAGGAAGGACCCGACCGGGCTCATCCCGCGGTCTCCCGCCACCGTCCAGCGGGTGGCGGCCTCGTGCGCGTCGGCGCGCAGGGTACGGAACTTCAGCAGGGTGAAGGGGCGCCCGTACAGGCCGACGCGCTCCTGACGGAAGATCACCCCCGGCCCGTCCCAGACCCGTACGGCCAGCGCGCACACCCCCATGACGGGCGCGGCGGCGAGCAGCGCGATCAGGGCGAGGACGGTGTCGATGCCCCGCTTGGCCCAGCGTTCCAGCGGCCGGGCCGGGCGCGGCAGCAGCGGCTGCACGGCGTACCCCCAGAGCTGGTCGGCGGGTTGCGCCACCCGCATGCCGGTGACCTTGGCGGTGCCGGCCGGGTCGGCGAGCCACAGCCGGCAGCCGTGGTCGTGGAAGAGCCGGACCAGGGAGGCGGTGCGCTCGTCGGCCTCCGGGGGGCGGGTGAACACCGCGTGCCCGACGGAGTTCTGGATGACTGCGCGCCGGATGTCCTCGTGGGTGGCGAGCAGCGGCAGGGCGCCGCCGTCGCCCTCGGCGGGCGCCGCGGCGTCGGCGAGTCCGACCGGGCGCAGCCCGAATTCGGGGCGGCCGTGCAGGGCGGCGGCCACCGCGTTCGCCCCGGCGCCGGGTCCGACGACGAGGGCGGAGGCGGGTCGGCGTACGGCCGAGCGGCGCTTGAGCTGGTTGACGAGTCCGCGGCCCGCGCACGCCAGGACGACCTGCAGGCAGACGGCGGTGAGCAGCGCGCTCCAGCCCATGGCCCGGGCCGGGTCGGCGGCGGCCGTGACGGCGGCGACCGAGCACCACAGGACGGCGGACCGCCCGGCGAGCACGGGCAGTTCGAGGAGTGCGGAGGGGGCGAGCCGCGGCCGGTAGAGCCCGGCCTGCGCGTGCAGCGCGGCGAGCAGGACGGGGGCCGCGGACAGGACGGGCAGCGCCGTTGCGGGCAGGGTCGTCGCGGTGAGTACGGCGGCCAGCGCGTCGGCGGTGAGCAGTGGGAGCACTCGGCCGTGACGGCGGATGCGCCGGGGGTGTACGGCGGAGCGGGCCTGGTCGGCCCTGGGCCCGCGCGGGGGGTGGATGGCGGTCGCTGAACGGCGGGCCGCCGCGGGATGCGCGGGCGCGAGGGCGCCTCCGCCGGTGGGCCCCGTGCCGCCCTGCCCGGTGTGCCGGGCGGGTGCGCTGTCCATCGTCATCGGCTGATGCGCTCCTGGTTCAAGGGCCGGGGCCTGCCCAGCAGTTCGTGGTACAGGCAGGTGACCGCGTCCGTGGTCCGCCGCACGTCGAAGTCGGTCCGGGCGTGCTGCCGGGCCTGCTCCCCGAGTTCGGCGAGGAGCCGCGGCTCGGCGAGCAGCCGTCCCAGGGCCTCGGCCAGGGCCGTCGGGTCCTCCGGCGGCACCAGGCACAGGCGCCCCTGGCCCGGCGGCAGGCTCTCCCTGGCACCGCTGACGTCGGAGACCAGGACCGGGCGGCCACAGGCCATGGCTTCGAGCGGGGCGAGCGCCATGCCTTCCCACCGCGACGGCAGTACAACGAGATCGGCGGCCCGAAGCCACGGTCGGATGTCGGCGGCGGCGCCCGCGAAATACACGCTGGTGCCGGACAGCGCGGCGATGTGGCGCAGCCGTTCGGTGTCGGGGCCGTCCCCGACGAGGGCGAGACGGGCTCCGGGGACGGTGGCGAGCAGCTCCGGCCAGGCCCGCAGCAGGATGTCCTGCCCCTTCTGGAGGCAGATGCGGCCCACGCACACGGCGAGCGGCCCGTCGCCCGGAAAGCCTGCGGGCAGCGGCAGTTCGGCGCGGGCCCGGGCCCTGTCCCGGTCGGGGTCCGGTCCGCCGGGGCGGAAGTGGTCCAGGTCCACGCCGTTGCGGATCACCGACCATTGGGCGGTGATCCCTTCGGTCTCCCCCGCGCGGCGTTCGGCGTCGCTGACGCAGAGCACCCGGTCGGCCCAGCGGGCCCCGTACCGCTCCCAGCGCAGCGCGAGCGCGCCGGTGGCCCCGCCGACCGCGTCGAAGGACCAGGCGTGGGGCTGGAAGACGGTGGGCAGGCTCCCGCGCGCGGCGAGCCGGCCCACCAGGCCGGCCTTGGCGCTGTGGGCGTGCAGGAGATCGGGCCGCACCTGGTGGAGCACCTGCCGGGCGCCGATGATCTCGGCGGGCAGTCCGGGCCCGGGGGCCCGTCCGGCACGCCAGGTGAGCACCTCGGCCCCGGCGGCGCGGGCGGCGTCGCCGAGCATGCCGCCGGGTGGACACCCGACGACGGTGCGCATCCCTTCGGCGGTCTGTGCGCGGACGAGGTCGGTGACGACCCTGGCCACACCGCCGTCGACGGGTTGTACGAGGTGGAGGACGGTCGTGGGCTGTGCCGCCCGAGGCTGACTGGGCACGTGGAGTGGTCTCCTACGTTCAGCGGCGCGCGTCTGTCTGAACGAAGAGCACACCGAGGAAATGACCCTGACTTTCACCCGTGAACCTGAAGCTCAGACTGCGGGCACCACCGGACAGGGCGGGACTCAGGTCGAACACGTCCGCGTCATATCCGAGATTATTCATATGTTCGGGCTGTCGCACGAACGACTGATCACCGAATTCCGTGATCGTGGAATTCATAACATCATTAAAAGGATTTTCTCCATCGTTGAGACTCACCCGGCGACCACTGTCGGCCGTCACGGTGAGTGAATCTCCGAGGAGGCCCCGGTCCCCGTCGTACCCGACCACCCCGACCCGGCCCGCAGAGCCGGCCGGCGAGTCCAGGCCCTCGATCTCGACGGTTCCGTCACCGCCGCGGGCGGCGATCGACTCGAAGCCGTCCCACAGCGAGATCCGGCGCACCGGCTCCTGCGGGTGCTCGTAGGCCACGACCAGCGTCCAGCCGCCCCAGGCCCCCACGTCGGAGTGGCCCATCGCGATGTTGAGCTGGGCCACCGTCCACAGGCCGGCGCCGCCCTTGCGGACCAGCGGGGTCACGTCGGCGGAGGCCTGGTAGGCATCGCTGCCCGCGTCCGTGCGGTGGCCCATCACCGTGTCGGCGAGGACCTCCTTGTACGCGCCGCCGGGCTCGGCGACCAGCACCCGGCCGTTGTCCTCCGGCGGCTTCTGCTCGCCCACCCGCAGGTTCCCGCCCCAGTAGAGACGGGCGTACGAGACCTTCGCGCCCTGCGGGACCTTGAGCTCGGCGCGGGTGGAGTTGTAGGTGTCCGGGTCCTTGTCGACCTCGCTGTAGAACATCTCGAAGTCGCTGTTGACCCCGGCCGCGCCCTTCTTGACCTCGGCGCACGGCTCGGCCTGCGGGGACTGCTCCTTGCGGCAGCTGATGCCGGAGTTGGAGGCGCGCACCAGCCCGCCGTGCTGCACGGACTGGTAACGCTGGGTGAACGGGATCCGGGGCAGCTCCTTGGGAGCGGGAGCCGCAGCACCCGCCATCTGGGCGTTCACGGAAAGGGTGAGGCAGGACAGCAGACCGAGCGTGCCGAGGATTCTGCGGGAGGAACCCATGACCCTGTCTCCATTTTCAATCAAGGGGACAAAACAGGAGTGAACCTTGGCAGAAATCGGGCTGGAAATCACGCCGGACTCGCTCGTACGGCCTTTTGGGCGATAGCACGCACCCTCGCAACGGGCGGGTCGTTATGGGTTGCACCATCGTTCGAGCCGAAAGGAAATGGGGAGATGAAGACCGGCGGGTCTCCCGGCGCCCTGAGCGGCGGCCCGTTCCAGGCGCCCGTCGGCGTCCCGGTGGACGCCCGCGGCCCCAGGCGAACATGGCCGCCCTGCCGAACCCCACGTTCGGCACCACCCGCAGCAGCGCCTGATCGTCAACCGTGCTGCCCGAAACGCCCGCATCCGAGTGAAGCCACGCAACCCGAGCCGGGGCCGCGGCGTTGTTCCGGGTGCTCCACTACCGGGCAATCCTGCAAAAAAGGGACGACAATGATCAAGAAGATGATGGCCTCGGCCGCGGTTGCCGCCTCGGTCGTGGGCATCGGTGCCGCCATGGCGCCGCAGGCGATGGCCATCGGGAACGACAACGGCGTCAACACCGTCCAGGGCAACGGCGCCGCGCAGATCTACGGCAACCAGGCCACCTACGGCAACATGAGCCCGCAGATGGCGCTGATCCAGGGCTCCTTCAACAAGCCCTGCATCGCCCTGCCCGCGAAGGCCAACGTGCAGTCCGTGCTGGCCCTGATCAACGTCGGCGTCCAGGACATCCCCGTCCTGTCCAGCCCGCAGAACCAGCAGTGCACCGAGAACTCCACCCAGGCCAAGGGCGACGAGGCCCTCTCGCACATCCTGGACAACATCCCGGTCCTCTCCGGCAACGTCTCGAACGGCAGCTGACCGAGGCCCGCGCCAGCGAGGCCGTCGCACCCACCGGGTCGCGGCGGCCTCGCCGCATGTAGGGCCGGGACGCTCCCGGCCCCGGAATTTTCGATATAAATCCGCCGGCACCAGGAATTCGATCCGGACATCGGACCGGGCATCGGGGTGAATTACCGGCGGACGGCCGAAAATGTGCGGTTTCTTTTTCCCGGACCGCTCGTTGTTATTTCTGCAGTGGACACGCCTCTGCGGGAAGGAAAGAAATCAAAATGACGTACAAGAAGGCAGTGGTGCTGGCCGCCGGCGCTCTCATGCTCGCCGGTGCCGCCTCCCCCGCCATGGCCGACGCGGCCGCCGACGGCAAGGCCGTGGGGTCCCCCGGCGTCCTGTCCGGCAACCTGGCCCAGGTGCCGGTGCACGTCCCGGTCAACGTCTGCGGCAACACCGTGAACATCATCGCGCTGCTGAACCCGGCGTTCGGCAACACCTGCGTCAACGCCTGACGAAGCGCTTGTGCCCGCAAGGGCAAGCCTCCTCGGGGTGGCCTCGGAGTGCACGGCGGTGCACTCCGAGGCCACCTCCGATTCCACACCGGCCGTGGCGCCGGTAGACAGGGAAGGACCCATGCGACAGGTACTGAGCCGACAGGTACTGGGCAAGGGGATGCTCACGGCGGCAGCCGCGTCGAGTCTGCTGTCGATCGCGACCGGCGCGGCCTACGCGCACCCCGGATCGAGCGCCGAGGCCTCGCATTCACCGGGCGTGCTGGCCGGCAACAGCGTCTCGGTACCGATCACCTTCGCACCGAACGTGTGCGGCAACAGCGTGGACGGCGGTGCGGCGCTCAACCCTGCGATGGGGAACACGTGCGTCACCGGCACCGGCTCGCACACGGACGACGGCTACGACTACGGGCGCCACCTCAGCCCCGAGCACGCCGAGGCCTTCGAGCGCTACCTCGACGAGCGCGAGGGCCGGCACGCGGTGCCGGAGCAGCGCCACGGGTCGCCGCGCCACGCGGGCGGGTACGAGCAGCCCCACCAGGAGCAGGCCCGGCACGAGCAGCCCCGGCAGGACGGGCCCCGGCACGCGAAGCCGCGCCAGGAGGAGCCGCGCCACGAGGGCGGCTACGGCGGCCCGGGTGAGCAGCAGGGCAAGGAGGAGTGCGACGACCACCCCGAGTCGACGCCGCCGCCCCCGCCGGCGCACCACGCTCCCCCCGCGCCCGAGCGGCCGCACCCCAAGCCGGAACCGGTGGAGGAGCATCCGGCCCCGCTGCCCACCCCGGAACCGGTCCAGGAGGCGCCCGCGCCGATGCCGGAGGCTCCGCCGGCACCCCCCGCGCCGCAGCCTCCGGCCGAGGAGGCCCCGCACACGCTCCCCGCCCCGGCGCCGGCCGAGGAGGCTCCGCACACGCTCCCCGCCCCGGAGCCCGTCCCGGCGCCGGCCGAGGAGGCTCCGCACACGCTGCCGGCCCCCGCACCGGGACCTGCTCCCGTGGTGGAGGAGGGGCCTGCACCCGGGCCGCCGCACGGCAGCCTGCCCGTGGAGCACCCGGCCCCGGCCCCCGCGCCCGTACAGCCGTCGGCTCCGGCTCCGGCTCCGGCTCCGGCGTACGTGACCGGGCCCGTACTGGCCGAGACCGGCGCGGGTCAGCCCGCGGCCGCGGCGGCCCTCGCCAGCGCCCTGATCCTGGGCGGCGCCATTCTGTACCGGCGGTCGCGCGTCTCCTGACCGGCAACACCGGTAATCGGAATAAATATCGGCCGGAGAATCCTCGTTGGATTCTCCGGCCGCTGTCGCGCCCCCGTCCCTTAACCGCGTGCGCGTTCGCGTTTCCGCAGCGATGGGGAATCGTTACCCAGGGCGAAAGCGGCGCGACGGTCGCCGCTGACGCCTCTGTCCACGAAAGAAGAGGATTTCGATAATGAAGCTCACGAAGGTCGCCGCTGTCGTCGTCGGCTCCGTCGCCGCCCTCGGCGCCTCCGCCACCGCCTTCGCCGCCGAGCCCGCGGCCGCGATGCCCCCCATGAGCCTGACCGGCGGGGTGACCGAGACGCTGAACGCCGTCGGGCCCGTCTCCGAGTCCCTTCCGCAGACCGTGGGCAACGGGCTGGCCGAGCAGGGCGACACCGTCAACAAGGTCGTGGGTACCGCACAGAAGGTCAACAAGGTCCGCAACGACGTGCCCGGCACCGTGCTCGGCCTCGCGAACGGCGCCACCCAGGCGTCCCCCATGCTCGGCGGCGTGAAGCTCAACGGCGGCCAGGGCTGAACCGTCCCGGCTGACCACCCGCCGACACGACTGTGGGCGCCACCGGCAAGGCCGGGGCGCCCACAGTCGGTTGTCCGGCAGACGTCAGTGGTTGATGCAGACATTGCCGAACGCGGGGTTCAGCAGGCCGACGATGTTCACGGAGTTGCCGCAGACGTTGATCGGGATGTGCAGCGGCACCTGGGCCAGGTTGCCGGACAGGACGCCGGGAGAACCCACGGCCGCGCCTTCGGCCGACGAGTCGGCGGCGGCGGAGCCGGCGGCACCGGCCGCAGCGAGACCAGCGGTGGCCAGGACCAGGGCGGCCTTCTTGGCAGAGTTCATGGGAAGTGCACCTTCTGTTCGATGTTCTGCCCCGAACCGGGGCTCACATCGAGCGAAACGGTCCAGCATCCCAGACGACACGGTCACGCGCACGATGAGACCTGTTCGGCTCAATTGTCGTAACCATCGGACGGGTTACCGGTCGGCGCCGCCCCTACGGGAGGGCCGGAATCGCCGGGAGAGCGGGAATCGCGGGGGTGACCGGGACCGCCGGGACCGCCGGGACCGCGGGCAGGGCGGGCACCGCGGGCAGGGCGTCCACCGGGGGAACCGCGGGCAGGGCGTCCACCGGGGGAACCAGCCCGTCGACCGGCGGGAGCTCCGCCGGCGGCAGCAGGGGGATGAGGCCGGACAGGCCGGGAAGCTCGGGGAGCGTGATGTCCGGCAGCTTCGGCAGTTCGATCGGCGGCAGCTTCACCCCGTCGGGCAGCAGACCTCCGACCGTCGCGAGAAGCCCCTCAAGGGTCTTGGTGAGGCTCGCCAGAAGGTCGTCGATGGGACCGGCGGCCGCCGCGCGCCGCTCGATCTTCTCGACCTGCTGCTGGACGGAGGCCACACGATCGGTGAGGGCCGCGGAGCCGTCACCCTCCGCGGCGCCCGCGGGGGCAGCCGCGCCGGACAGTATGACGACGGCGAGGGCCGACGGGACGAGGAGGCGGGCGCGGGACGGCTTCGTGCGGTGCATGGATGTTCCTTCGCGGTGGGGACACGAAAGTGGACCTGAACGGTCCGCTTCCTCACCCACCGTGCGAACACCTCGCACGGAGCGCAACCGGAGCCCCGGCGGGTACTGGCTGCGTACGGGCTTCGCGCAGGCGTCCGGAGGGCACTCACCCGGGCCGGGGAAAACCTCGACACGCGCAGGCCGTTTGAGTGAAGCAGCGGAACCAACCGCCTGGTCGGGCAGTTGACCAGGGCGCTCCATCAGCGGGCACTCGTGCGACAGAAGGATCAAGATGTTCAAGAAGTTCATGACCGCCGCCGCGGTCTCCGCCGTTGCGATCGGCGCGGGCGCTGCCGCCGCGGCCCCGGCCATGGCCATCGGCAACGACAACGGGGTCAACACCGTCAACGGCAACGGTGCCCAGCAGATCTACGGCAACCAGAAGACCCACGGCGACATGAGCCCGCAGCTCAGCCTGGTCCAGGGCACCCTCAACAAGCCCTGCATCGGCCTGCCGGCGAAGCTCAACGCCCAGTCGCTGATCGCCGCGCTCAACATCGGCGTCCAGGACATCAACGTCCTGTCCAACCCGCAGAACCAGCAGTGCACCGAGAACTCCACCCAGGCCAAGGGCGACGAGCCGCTCTCGCACATCCTGGACAACATCCCGGTCCTGTCGGGCAACCTCTCGAACGGCAGCTGATCTCCGGCTGCTCCGCCCTTCGGGTGATCGCGGGCCGCTGAGCCTGTGGAGTGAAGGACGAGGGCCCCGGCGGCGTCCAGCCGCCGGGGCCCTCTTCGCGTTCCGCGCCACCGGCGGTCAGCCGGTCCAGAAGTCCCACCAGCGGGTGAGGACGAGCATGCCGATCACTCCGATGTGCAGGGCGGGCGGGGCCCAGCCGAATTCGGTGAAGAAGCCCCGCAGCGGGCCGGGGGCGGGCAGGGCGCGCGTACGGACGTTGTGCGCGGTGACCGCCCAGAACATCAGCAGGGTCGCGACCCAGGCCAGGCAGCACCACAGGCAGAGCGCGTTGATCTCGTAGAGCGACTGGACCATCAGCCAGCTGCAGAAGCCGACGCCGAAGAGCGTGCCGGCGTTCAGTCCGAGCCAGAACCAGCCGCGGTAGCGGGCGCCGGCCAGCAGCCCCACGCCGACGCAGACCACGACGGCGTACGAGACGAGCCCCAGCATCGGATTGGGGAAGCCGAAGGCCGCCGCCTGCTCGCTCGCCATCACGCTGCCGCAGGAGACGACCGGGTTGAGACTGCACGCGGGCTTGAAGTCCGGGTCCTCCAGCAGGAGGAACTTGTCGAGGGTGATCACCCACGAGGCCAGCAGCCCGGCCGCCCCGGTGACGGCCAGCAGCCAGGCCAACCCCCTCGGCGCGGCGCTCTGTTCGCCCTCGTGTCCGCTGCGGGGCCGAGCCTGCTGACGCGGGAGGCCCACTGTATTCGTTGCCATGTGGCCCATAGTCCCGCGCTTCCCCTCAGATCGGGCCCAACCGTGCGCATCCGTACGCAAGTTGACCTGAAGGTGTGGCGGGAACCTCCGATGCTTCCCGGACGTTTTACCGAACCCCGGACGTGATGTCAGAACCAGGGGTTACGTTGAGCTTCCGCGAAGTGACAAGCTGCGACGGCCTGGAGACCCACCTTGAGCGATCCGTACGAGACAACCGAGGCGCACCTCGAACGACTCCTCGGCCGCGCCCTCAACTCCTTCGACCTGCCGGACAGGCTGGTCGAGCGCCTCGGCACGGCGCTCGCCCACAGCTCTTCGCTCTACACCACCCACCACAGCCCGGAGGCGGGCATCTGGCGGGAGACCCACCGGCACACCTATCTGCTGACCGACGGCGGTTCGGTCTCGCTGTGGGAGCTGGCCTACCGGCTGGAGGGCGACCGGGCCGTCCGGCACGAGGTCTTCGCGAGCAAGGCGGAGACCTGCCTGGCCGTGACCCGGCTGTTCGGCGAGGCGTCGGCCGGGGCGTCCCCGGATCCGGTGCTGGTGCCGGGCGAGGACGAGCCGGAGGGCGGCGTGGCACTGCTGAGCGCGCTGTATGCCGCGGCCCCGGCCCCGGTGCGGCGGCACCGGGAGTACGCGGTGGAGGACTCCGCCGACCATGCCCGGCGGGTGCTGCGCCGCGCGGAGAACGCCGACCGGCCGGGCGATCGGGTGGCGACGCTGCTGCGGTCGGCGTACGCGCACCAGATCACGCAGGCGTTCGGCGCGCGGCACTGCCTCGCGGACGGGCGGGGCGCGGGTTTCAGCCTGTACGAGCACGCCTTCGTCCTGCTGGACGGGACCGAGGTCAGCCTGTGGGAGGTCGAGCACACGGCGACGCCCGACGGGCGGCACATGTGCGAGGTGTACGAGAGCGAGGCGGCCGCGCGCGGAGCGATGGAACTGCGCTCGCGGGTGCGCTGAGGCGGGCCGGGTGGAGCGGGGGTCCGGATGCGCGGAACGGCCCGCCGGAGAATTCGGCGGACCGTTCCGAGAACCGGAGGGAATGATTCAACCCCGCGTGGAGGACCCCTGGTACCCACGGGCAACGCGGCGGTCCCTGCGGCTGCGCCGAATGGATGCCATGTAGCCGATCAGCGTCAGGGTGACGATCCCGATGCTGGCGCCGAGGATCAGCTGATCCATGTTCTCCACTTTGGTCAGCGCGAAGGCGATGGCCCCAAGCACCGCGCAGACCCCCAAGCCCTTGAGGGAATTCATTGCTCTCCTTGAATCATTTCCACGCGGATACGCGGGTCACGTACGACTTGATGATGGAGGACACGAGCCAGTAGGTCCGGACCACGGTGAACACCAGCTCGGGGAGCAGCAGCGCCTCGACGAGCATTGCCTTCCAGCCCATATTCCGTACGCGGAGTGCGGGATAGACGATCCAGAAGGCGAAGAGCAGCAGGAGGATCGGCTGCGTCGAGAAGCCGTGCTTCGCCGCCGCCACCAGCTGCGTCGTTCCCCAACCGAGAATGTAAGCAGCGCCGAGCAGCCCCAGGATCAGGGTGCTGATGGAATGCCAGGTGAACTTTGTCCAACCACGGGCGCGCAAAGTGTCGACCGTGCCGCGGCTCCACCGCTCGCGCTGCTGGATCAGCTCGCGCAGCGTGGGCATGAGGTCGGTGTACGCGATGCAGAGCTGGTTGGCCGTGACCTTCCAGCCCGATTCCTTGAGGGCCAGGGTGGTCTCGTAGTCCTCGACCAGATTGGCGTGGTCCTCCCAGAAGACCTCGCCCCGCCAGTCGAGGAGTCCCTGCAGGGCCTCCGCCCGGTAGAAGGAGCCGGCGCCCGACATGGTGTGGACGTCCCTGCGGAAACGGGTGTTGGCGGCGCGGCCGTACTCGATGATCTGCATGCCGAGGAGGTACCGCTGCCACGGGTTGCGCCACAGGTCGGTGCGGCCGAGGCAGGCGGCGCTGACGCCGCCGAGCTCCGGGTCGGACGCGATGACGTTGCGGGCCCGTTCGATGAACTTCGGGTGCAGCTCGGTGTCGGCATCCATGACCAGGACGTGCTTCACCCGGTTGGTGAGCCGGCCACCGACGGCCTCCCTGAGCCAGCGGAGACCGTGATTGAGGGCGCCCGCCTTCTTGTGGGGGTTGTTCTCCAGGTTCAGGACCACCGTCGGCGGCGTGTTCTCGTCGTCCGCGAACTGCTGGGCGAAGTCCAGGGTCCGGTCGGTCGAGTTGTTGACCACCACGATGATCAGGTCGGGGGTTCGGCTCTGGCCGGCCAGGGACCGCAGGGACGTGAATACCCCGACCTCCTCGTTCCGTGCCGGAACGAGGACAACGGTCTCGTAGAGGGCGGCGCTGTCGACCCCCTCGGGGGAGACGCGGCCTCGCCGGTGCCGACTGCGCGACGCACGCGCCGCATCACCGCGATCACGGCGTAACGCCGCACCGCGCCCACGGCGCGACGCATCGGCACGCTCACGGCGCGCAACAGTGCCCGACAAGATCTCTCTCCCCCACCCAAGTCAACATCACACGATCTGCACAGTGTGCAGATCCAGTGAAAGCACACGCAGAAAGTACCGCACACCCGTGCGGCCGCCCCGCGCCAGTCGGCCCGGTCAGAGGGTGCGACGGCCACTCGGCGGCGCACCGCGAGGCCTTTACTCTCTGGCAAAACACGACAACATGGGCACCGAGAGTGCAGCATCCCCGCCGCACAGTGATGAAGAACACTTCTGGATCGGCTCTATGGCCGATCTCCCCCCGAACAATTGACGATTGAGCCACAGTTTCGGCGCCGAAGGAAATCGGGCCCAATTATTGCCCTATCCGCGGCTTCCGAGCTCTGGCGCACCATGGTTACGATGGCGCTCAATATGCCACCCCGTCAAGGAGTTTCTGTGAGCCGTTCCAGCCGAAAACCTCGCCGTCGAGGCTGGAACGTACTCAAAGTGCTCCTCTTGGTGGGCGCACTGGCAGTCGGCGGCGGCGCCTTCGTGCTCTATCCCAAATGGCGTTCCGGTTCTGCCGCTCACGGGTCCGCCGACCTCACGGTCCGATACCGGACCGACGCCCCGGCCACAGGCGCTGCGGCCAAGCCGTGGTTGGAAGTCATCAACAATTCCAAGAAGACCGTGGCGTTGAGCGATGTGGCCCTTAGGTACTACTTCTCTGCGGATGATGCTTCCGCTTACGGTTCCAATTGTGTCCAGACGGCTCTCGGCTGCTCGAACATCACCGCCAAGATAGGCACGCTGACCGGTTCCGGTCCGACTTCCAGCCATTACCTCCAGATCGGCTTCACGGCGGCGGCCGGCAGCCTGGAGCCGGGCAAGACCAGTCAGGGGATCGGGCTCCAGCTCTTCCGTCTCGACCACAAAGAGCTGAACCAGGCGAACGACCTCTCGTTCGACGCCAAGTCCACCCACTACGCCCCGTCGGAGCGGGTGGCGGCGTACCTCGGCGGCAAGCACGTCTGGGGTGACGAGCCGAGCGGCAGCGACGCGGCAGCGGGGCAGGGCCCGCTCGCCGTGACGGCACCGGCCGCGGCCGCGCCGCCGGCGGGGGTCATGTTCGACGACTTCTCCTACACCGGCCCCGACGACCCCGCGCTCGCCTCCAACGGCTGGCGGGTCCGCACCGGCCAGGGCGGTCCGGGGATCAAGGACACCTGGTCCGCCGCGGGCATCAGCTTCCCGGCCGAGGGGACCGGCAAGGCGGGCCAGTCGCTGCAGCTGCAGGTCACCAGCGACGGGACCGCGAAGGGCACCCAGCAGTCCGAGCTGCAGACCAGCAAGCCGTACTTCTTCACGGGGACCCTCGCCGCCCGGGTCTACTTCAGCGACAAGCCCACGAGCGGACGCAACGGCGATCACATCAACGAGTCCTTCTTCGCGATCTCGCCCGACCACACGTCGGCGCAGTACAGCGAACTCGACTACGAGTACATGCCGAACGGCGGATGGGGTGCGCCGGGTCCCAGGCTCGACACCACGAGCTGGCGCAACAGCACGAAGGGCGACCGGGTCACCAAGGCCCAGAAGGACAAGCTCGAAGGCTGGCACGTCCTGATGATCACTGCCGTGAACGGATCGGTCACCTACTCCATGGACGGCCGGGAGCTGTTCACCAGCGACAGCAAGTACTTCCCGCGCGAGCGCATGGGCATCCACTTCAGCGCCTGGCTCGTCGACCTCCCCTTCCAGGGGCCGCGCACCTGGGATATGCGGGTCGACTGGCTCTACTACCAGGCCGAGAAGGCCGTGCCGACAGCGGAGGTCGAGAAGGCCGTGAAGGGCTTCTCGACCAACGGCACCGCCTACGTCAACACCGTGCCGCTGCCCAAGTCCTGACCGTCACCCGCTGCGGGACCGGGACCGCGGGCGGGGCGGAGGGAGACAAAAAGGAACGGACATGCCCGCCCGGGAGGGCGGGCATGTCCGTGCGGCGGTTCCCCGGGTCCGGCTCAGCCGGCCGGGACCTTCTCCACGGTGCGGCCGGCGTGCTCGGCGGCGCCCTCGCGCTCCTCCATCGGGAGCGCCCTGCGCGGCAGTACGAACATCACCGCGAAGATCACGACGAGTACGGCCACGACCCACCAGAGCGCGCCGCGGAAGGCCTCCACGTACGGCGGACCGAAGACCATGTCGTCGTCGATCAGGCCGAAGAAGACGACTGAGGTCAGGGCGAGGCCCAGCGCGTTGCCCATCTGGCCGGTGGTGTTGATCAGGCCCGAGGCGGAGCCGGCGTGCTCGCGCGGCACCTCGGAGAGCACGGTGTCGTTCAGCGGGGCCACGATCAGGCCCATGCCGACGCCCATGACGATCAGCGGGGCGGCCATCTGCCAGGAGGCGATCTCCATGCCGTAGTGCTGCGACTCCCAGATGTAGAGGAGCAGACCGGCGGCCATGACCAGCGCGCCGGCCTGGAGCACCTTGCGGCCGAAGCGGGGGACGAGCTTCTCGACCGAGAGGCCGGCGGCGACCGAGACCGCGATGGAGAACGGGATGCCGGTGAGGCCCGCGCGCAGCACGCTCCAGCCGAGGCCCATCTGCATGTACATCGTCCAGACCAGGAAGAAGATGCCGGTGGCGATGCCGAAGGTCAGCTGGACGGCGATACCGCCGGCGAAGCTCTTGACCTTGAAGAGGGAGAGTTCGACGAGCGGGGAGCCATCCTTCTTGATCTTGTACTTCTCGTACGCGATGAAGGCGGCGAAGACGAAGGGCGCCGCGCTCATGCAGACGAAGCCCCACAGCGGCCAGTCGTTCTCGTGGCCGTGGGTCAGCGGGAAGATCAGCAGGACCAGGGCGAGGGTGGCGAGGACGACGCCGACCAGGTCCAGGCGCAGCGCCTTGGGGGCCTTGGACTCGGCGATGAACTTGCGGCCCAGGATCACGCCCATGATGCCGACGGGCAGGTTGATCAGGAAGATCGGGCGCCATCCGAGACCGAAGAGGTCCCACTCGATGAGCAGCGCGCCGAGCAGCGGACCCGAGACGGCGGCGAGGCCCACGATCGCGCCGAACATGCCGAAGACCTTGCCGCGCTCCTGCGGCGGGAAGGTGACGTGGATGATCGCCAGGACCTGCGGCACCATCAGGGCGGCCATGCCGCCCTGCAGCAGGCGGGCCACGACGAGCACGTCCGGGTTGGCGGCGATGCCGCAGAGGAGCGAGGCCACGGTGAACCCGGCGATGCCGATGAGGAAGACGCGCTTGCGGCCGTAGATGTCACCGAGACGGCCGCCGGTGATCAGGCCGGCGGCGAAGGCGAGGGCATAGCCCGCGGTGATCCACTGGATCGCGCTGGTGGAGGCGCCGAAGTCCTCACGCATGGTGCGGATGGCTATGTTGACGATCGTGACGTCGACCAGGTCCATGAAGGCCGCGGTCATGACGATGGCGAGCGCCAGCCAGCGGCGGCGGTCGGCGGGCGAGCTGGGTGCGTCGTGGGCTGCGTCGTTCCGCTCTTCTTGTACGGGCCCGTTCTCTCTTTCGGGCGATGTCTTGGACGTCTCGGTGCTCATGAGGAGAAACTTAGACGGCGTCTAGGTCAGTCTGTGTCCTATTTCGCTGGCAGCCTGGATTCATGACCGACACACCCGCACGGCTGCTCTCCCTGCTGTCCCTCCTCCAGACCCCGCGGGAATGGCCCGGGAGCGAGCTGGCGCAGCGGCTGCGGGTGAGCGCGCGGACCATCCGGCGCGACATCGAGCGGCTGCGGGACCTCGGCTACCCGGTGGAGGCCACCCTGGGCGCCGAGGGCGGATACCGGCTGGTGGCGGGCGCGGCGATGCCCCCGCTGCTCCTGGACGACGAGGAGGCCGTGGCGATCGCGGTGGGGCTGCGGGCCGGGGCCGGGCATGCGATCGAGGGGGTCGAGGAGGCCTCCGTACGGGCCCTGGCGAAGCTGGAGCAGGTCCTGCCCTCGCGGCTGCGGCACCGGGTGAGCGCGCTCCAGTCGGCCACGATCGCCCTGTCCCGGGGGGACGGGGCGAGCGTGGACCCGCGGACGCTGACCACGATGGCGGCGGCGGTGGCGGGGCCGGAGCGGCTGCGGTTCGCGTACCGGGCGGGGAACGGGGCCGAGACGCGGCGGCTGGTGGAGCCGTACCGGCTGGTGAGCACCGGGAGCCGGTGGTACCTGGTCGCCTACGACCTGGAGCGCGAGGACTGGCGGACCTTCCGGGTGGACCGGGTGGAGGAGGCCTTCGCGACGGGGGCCCGGTTCGCGCGGCGGGAGCTGCCGATGGAGGCGGAGGAGTTCGTCCGGCGGGGGCTGCGGGGCGGGGAGAAGCAGCCGTACCGGGTGGAGGCCGACTTCGCGGCCGGCCCGGCGGAGCTGCCGGCCTGGCTGCGGGCCGCGGCCCTGCCGGGTGAGGGGACGGGGACCTCGGTGCGCTTCGAGAGCGCGGACGCGCCGGAGTGGACGGCGGCGCGGCTCGCCCTGACGGGGCTGCCGTTCACCGTGCGGGAGCCGGCGGAGCTGCGTGCGGCGGCCGGAGCGCTGGCCGCGCGGCTGTCCGACGCTGCGGCGCCGTAGCCGGGAGCCCCGGCGCCTGGGGGGGATAGGCACCGGGGCTCGTCTGGGGGGCTTGGCTGCGGGCCGCTCTAGGCCACGGCGTCGAAGCCGGTGTCACGCGCCATCCGCTTCAGTTCCAGCAGCGCGTGCTTCTCGATCTGGCGGATCCGCTCACGGGTCAGGCCGTGCTGCTTGCCGACCTCCGTCAGGGTCCGCTCGCGGCCGTCGTCGATGCCGTACCGCATCTTGATGATCGACGCCGTGCGCTGGTCGAGCTTGCCCAGCAGGTCCTCCAGCTCCTCGCTGCGCAGCAGGGAGAGCACGGACTGCTCGGGCGAGATCGCCGAGGTGTCCTCCAGGAGGTCACCGAACTGGGTGTCGCCGTCGTCGTCGACCGCCATGTTGAGGCTGACCGGGTCGCGCGCCCAGTCCAGTACGTCGCCCACGCGCTTCTCCGTCGAGTCCAGCTCGGCGGCGATCTCGGCGTGCTCCGGGTCGCGGCCGTTCTCGCGGTTGAATTCCCGCTGGATGCGGCGGATCCGGCCGAGCTCCTCGACCAGGTGGACGGGGAGGCGGATGGTGCGGGACTGGTCCGCGATGGACCGGGTGATCGCCTGCCGGATCCACCACGTGGCGTACGTGGAGAACTTGAAGCCCTTGGCGTAGTCGAACTTCTCGACCGCGCGGACCAGGCCCGCGTTGCCCTCCTGGATCAGGTCGAGGAGGGGCAGACCGCTGCGCGGATAGCGCCGGGCCACGGCCACGACGAGGCGGAGGTTCGAGCGGATGAAGACTTCCTTGGCCCGCTCGCCCTCGGCGGCCAGCGCCTCCAGCTCCTCGCGGGCCGGGGCGTCCCCGTCGCGTTCCATCGCGCCGTCGAGGATCTGCTGGGCGTAGACGCCCGCCTCGATGATCTGGGAGAGCTCCACTTCCTTGGCGGCGTCGAGCAGCGGGGTGCGCGCGATCTCGTCCAGGTACATGCCGACCAGGTCACGGTCTGCGATCTCCCCGCCCACAGCGCGAGCGCTGCTCGTGGACTGACGACGGGCGACGGCGCGGGTTGCCATGCGTGCTCCCTTGCGAAGTGTTCGGTCGCGGTGCGGCTGGTGGACGCCGCCGGGACGGCTGCCAACCGGTCCGGTGCGTCACGGACACTCTCCCGAGTGCCCGCTTCCGAAGGAAACAACGACTGGAATCGGGACAGAATTCCCACGCCGCTCCCTGTTTTTCGAGATCTTGCAGTATCCTGCCCCGCCACCAGAGAGGGAGCGGATGTCACAAGATCTCGAAGAGGTGCAGGTCAGACCCGGAACGGAGGCCGATCTGGTGCCTCTCACGGACCTCTACAACCACTACGTCCGTGAGACCGCCGTCACATTCGACACGGCCGCTTTCACTCCGGAACAGCGCCGCCCTTGGCTGCACTCCCACCCTGAAGACGGGCCGCACCGGCTTCTGGTTGCCTGGACAGGCGATCGAATAGCCGGATACGCCACGAGCAGCGCATTCCGCCCCAAACCGGCCTACGCCACATCGGTGGAGGTGAGCGTCTACCTCGCCCCGCACGCGGTCGGCCGGGGCGTCGGCACCCTCCTCTACGAGGCGCTCTTCGCGGCCCTGGCCAAGGAGCCCGTGCACCGCGTGTTCGCCGGGATCGCCCTGCCGAACGAGGCCTCGGTGCGCCTCCACGAGCGCTTCGGCTTCCGCCGGATCGGAGAGTTCACGGAGGCGGGCTGGAAGTTCGGCCGGTACTGGGACGTCCGCTGGTACGAGAAGCGCCTAGGCCACCGCCCGTCCGGTTGAGCGGCCAGGGCCGGCCAAGGGGTTCGTGGGCACCGGAGCGATCACCGGCACATCGCGCAGGTCCTGGCGCTGCGACCGGAAAGGTTCACCGGGTCACCGGGTCACCGCACTAGCCGAACTGGAGGGAGCGCTTCGAGAGGCCCATCCAGAAGCCGTCCACCGGGGTGCGGGCGGCGGTCAGGTCGGATCCGGCCGCGCCGAGGGCGACGAAGAGCGGGGCGAAGTGTTCCGTGCGGGGGTGGGCCAGGCGGCCCGCCGGGGACTTGTGCTCGAAGTCCAGCAGGGCGTCCACGTCGGACGCGGCCAGGGCCTCGCGGCCCCACGCGTCGAACTCCGCCGACCAGGCGGGGACGCCCGGGCCCGTATGGCGCAGCGCAGCCAGGTTGTGCGTGAAGAAGCCGCTGCCCACGATCAGTACGCCCTCGTCGCGCAGCGGGGCCAGCTTGCGGCCGATGTCCATCAGCCCGGCCGGGTCCAGCGTGGGCAGGGAGATCTGGAGGACCGGGATGCCGGCCTCCGGGTACATCTCCACCAGGGGGACGTACGCCCCGTGGTCCAGGCCGCGGTCGGGGATGTCCTGGACCGGGGTGCCGGGGGCGCGCAGCAGTTTGCGGACCGAGGCGGCCAGCTCCGGGGCGCCGGGGGCGTCGTAGCGGACCTGGTAGTAGTGCTCCGGGAAGCCCCAGAAGTCGTACACGAGAGGGACGCGCTCGGTGGCGCCGAGGGCGAGCGGGGCCTCCTCCCAGTGGGCGGAGACCATCAGGATCGCCCGGGGGCGCGGCAGGCCGGCGGCCCAGGCGGCCAGCTCGCCCGGCCAGACCGGGTCGTCGGCCAGCGGGGGTGCGCCGTGGCTCAGGTACAAGGCCGGTATGCGGGTCACGGGGGCGCTCCTCTTTGGTTGAAACGCGTACGGAAACAGACTAACCCCGTCTCGTTCAAATTTGAACGAGACGGGGTCGTCAGTCATTCCGCGGGGCCCTCGGCCTGATCAGTGGGCGAGCACCGGCACCTTGAGCTCGGCGTCCTCGCCGGAACCGGAGGCCGCCGGGCCGCCGGCGCCCGGACGGCCGGTGTTGATCAGCGTCAGCGCGATGACCGAGCTGGCGACCAGGATGCCGACCGCCCACCAGATGGCGGACGCGTAGCCCTCGACCATGGCCTGCGCCTGGATCAGCTGCCCGGCCGGGCCGCCCGCAGCGGCCTCGGCCGCGTGGTCGGCCAGGTAGGCGGTGGTCGCCGAGGCGGCGATGGTGTTCAGCAGCGCGGTGCCGATGGCGCCGCCGACCTGCTGCGAGGTGTTGACCATGGCGGAGGCGACACCGGCGTCGGCCGGGTCCACCCCGTGCGTGGCCAGGGACATCGCCGGCATGAACGCCGTACCCATGCCGAGGCCGAGCAGCAGCTGCGCCGGCAGGATCAGCGCCGGGTACGAGGACCCGACCTCCAGCTGGGTCAGCAGCAGCATGCCGAGGCCGGCGACCAGGAAGCCGGGGCCCATCAGCAGGCGCGGCGGGACCCGGGTCATCAGGCGGGCGCCGATCTGGGTGGAGCCCGCGATCATGCCCGCGATCATCGGCAGGAAGGCGAAGCCGGTCTTGACGGGCGAGAAGCCCTTCACGACCTGCAGGTAGTAGGTGAGGAAGAGGAACAGGCCGAACATCGAGATGACGGCGAGGCCCAGCGAGAGGTAGACACCGCCGCGGTTGCGCTCCAGCAGGACGCGCAGCGGCAGCAGCGGGGACTTCACCTTGGCCTCGACGAGGACGAAGGCGGCCAGCAGCACCGCCGAGGCGACGAACATGGCGACCGTCAGGGTGTTCGACCAGCCGGCGGACTCGGCGCGGGTGAAGCCGTACACGAGGGCGACGAGACCGGTGGTGGACAGGACCACGCCCGGGATGTCGAGCGGCGCGCGGTTGCGGGAGCCGGCGGGCTCACGGATGACCATCCAGGCACCCACGGCCGCGACGATCGCGAAGGGGATGTTGACGAAGAAGGTCCAGCGCCAGTTGAGGTACTCGGTCAGGAAGCCGCCGAGGATCAGGCCGACGGCGCCGCCGCCGCCCGCGATGGCTCCGTAGATGCCGAAGGCCTTGGCGCGCTCCTTGGCGTCGGTGAACATGACGGCGAGCAGCGACAGGGCCGCCGGTGCGAGCAGCGCGCCGAAGGCACCCTGCAGGGCGCGGGCGCCGAGCATCATGGCCTCGCCGTTCGCGGCGCCGCCGAGCGCGGAGGCCAGGGCGAAGCCGATGAGGCCGACGACGAAGGCGTTCTTACGGCCCCACTTGTCGGCGATGCGGCCGCCGAAGAGGAGCAGTCCGCCGAAGGCCAGCGCGTACGCGGTGATGACCCACTGGCGGTTGCCGTCCGAGATGCCGAGGTCGGTCTGGGCGGAGGGCAGGGCGATGTTCACGATGGTCGCGTCGAGGACGACCATCAGCTGGGCCAGGGCTATGAAGACGAGTGCCTTCCAGCGGCTGGGATCGGCAGCCGGCGCGAGGCTCGCGGCCGTTTTGGACATGGGGGTACCCACTTCACTGTGCGGAATGACTGAAAAAGGATATTTCTTTAGCTTTGTGCGCGTCACATGGTTTTCTGCCGCAGGTCGTCCAAGGTCGTTGCCGAACCCGGGAGTTCGGAGCGGGCCGGGGCCCGCAACCCGTCGAGGAAGAGCTGGAGATGGCGGTGGGCGAAGCGGTCGGTGTCGAGGCAGGCGGTGCCGGGGAGGGGGCGGCTGAGCTGGGACAGGGCGACCATCAGGTCGCCGACGCCGATGTCCGCGCGGACCAGTCCGGCGTCCTGGCCCGCGGCCAGCAGGGTGACGACGGCCTCCTCCAGCGCGGTGCGTGCTGCGAGGAGTTCGGGGTGCTCGCCGTCGAAGCCGTCGGCGAGCATCGGGCACAGGGCCCCGATCCGCTCGTCCGCGGCGGCGTGCGTGAACCGGCACAGGGCGGCGAAGGCGTCGGACTCCTCGGCCAGGGAGGCCTCGGCCGAGGCCGTCACCCGGCCCATGGTGAAGAGAACGACGTGGTGGACGAGGGTGGGGCGGTCGGGGAAGTGCCGGTAGAGCGTGGCATTGCCGATGCCGGCCCGGCGGGCGACCTCGTCGAAGGGGGCCGCGGAGCCGGATTCGACGAAGGCCTCGCGGGCCGCCGTCAGGATCCGCTCGCGGTTGCGGACGGCGTCGGCGCGCGGACGCGGGACTCCGGTCGCGGACCCCTGCGGCTGCACCTCCTGCGGCTGCACCTGCACCTGCGTCTGCGCCGGGTCCGGGGTGGGCCGGGCCGCCGGGGCGGTGCTGGTGGCGCTCTTCATTCCGGGGCCTCCCTGGCGCGGATTCGCGGACTCGCGGTGCGGACTGCGCGACCGCCCGCCCAAACGGGGAGCCGCTCCCCGCTTAGCGGGACTCCCGTACAAACGGGGATCGGGTCCCCGGTTATTTCACTCCCCCGTGTGACCTGAGTCACGGGCGTGTCCACGTTCGGCCTCTCCCGACGCGCGGGCGCGCCGCGCCCGGCGGAGGGTGATCGAACAGAGCGCAGACCGGGCAGGGCCGGCTGCCGCGGACCCGAAGGCGATCTCCATGTCGCAGACCCGCCACCGGATACGCAGACCACGCCGCACCAGCGCGTACATCGGCCTGACCGCGCTGGCCCTCGGCGTCACGACGACCGCCAGCACGGGCATATCCAGCCGCGGCAACTCGGCGGCCGGAGCGGTGGCCACGACCGTCGAATCGGCTCTCGCGCCCTGCCGGATCGCGGGCACCATGGGTGTGCAGATGTCCGAGGGCATGCCGACCCCGCCCGGGTACTCACGCTCGACCGGCGAGATCCGGGCCCTGAACCTGATGATCGACTTCCCTGATGCCAAGGGCGAGGGCACGGCGGCGGACCGGATGGCGGAGTTCTTCCCCCAGACGGCCGAATGGTTCCGCACCAGTTCCTACGGCCGGCTGGTCTACCGGGCCGAGGCGCCGATAAAGGACTGGCTGCGGATGCCGATGCCCTTCGCGGCGTACGGGATCGAGCGCGGGTCCGCGTACGAGCCGGGCTACCGGCAGCTCGTCGAGCACATAGCGAAGGCCGCCGACCCCGAGGTGGACTTCACCCGGTACGACCTGGTCAACGTCCTGGTCACGCCGAACGCCGGGCCGTCCGCCCTGGACACCGTCCTGTCGGTGACCTTCTCGGGCAACGGCGAGGCTCCGGTCGCCGACGGCGTGCCGCTGGCCAACACGTCCTTCGTCTACAGCCGGCAGGACGACGGCTCCGGCACCTACCAGGAGACCGGCTACCGGGTGCTCCCGCACGAGAACGGGCACGTCTTCGGGCTGCCCGACCTCTACACCTCGGACGGCGGGAACACGGTCGGGCACTGGGACATCATGAGCGAGGACTGGGGTGCCAACAACGACCTGATGGGCTGGCACAAGTGGAAGCTGGGCTGGCTGGACAGTACGCAGATCAGCTGCGCGGCCAAGTCGGGCACCAGCGACCACACCCTGTCCCCGCTGGGGATACGGGGCGGCACCAAGCTGGCCTTCGTCCCGCTGTCGGAGAGCGTCGGGTACGCGGTGGAGGTGCGGACCCGGGCCGGGAACGACGAGGCCGTCTGCAAACCGGGCGTCCTCATCTACAAGGTGGACTCCGACGTGGACACCGGGCACGGCCCGATCACCGTGTCGGACAGCGCGAGCACGAGCGGCGGCTGCACCCGGCGGCCCAATGTGCACGCGGAGCTCTCGGACGCGCCGTTCCGGCCGGGCGAGACCTTCACCGACGAGAAGGCCGGCATCAGCGTGTCCGTGGTGGGTGAACTGCGCAACGGCAGCTACCAGGTCCGCGTCATCCGGCCGTGACGTCCGCGGGCCGGGGACCGACCCCGGGCCGGAGCCACGCGCCACGTGACTCCGGACCTCCGGCCCTCCGGCCTTCGGCACGCCCGGGCGGCCCGGCCCGGCTCGGCGCTGCGCCCGGCCGGCCGGCCCTGGCAGCCCTGACAGCCCTGCCGGCCCCGGGCGCCCGGTCAGCCCTCCGTGAGCGCCCGGCGCAGCACGTCCACGACCGTGGGGCGGTGCTCGTCGGCCAGCAGGAAGAAGTGGTCGCCGTCGAACCGGAGCACCTCGCACGCTCCGGTCGTGTGCGCGGCCCAGCCGTCCAGCGGCTCGTGCGGGACCAGTGGGTCCGCCGTGCCGCCCAGCGCGTGCAGGGGCACGTCGAGCCGTACGTCCTCGAACCCCGCCGCGGCCTCCCGGCCGAGTTCGATGTCCGCCCGCAGTACGCGCGTCACGTGCGCCAGCATGTCCGGATCGTGGAGCACCCACTCCGGGGTGCCCCCGCCGTCGCGCAGCAGCCGCACGGCGTCCTCGTCGGTGGCGGTGGCGTGGGCCCGGCGCGGGGTCCGGCCGGGGACCTGCCCGCTGACGACGGCCGCCCGGCAGTGCGGGCCGAGCAGGCGCGCGGCGCGGGTGGCCAGGAGCGCGCCGAGGCTGTGCCCGAAGACCACCGTGGGCAGCGGGTGGCGGCCGAGCACCTCGTCGGAGACGGAGTCCAGGACCTGGTCGAGCCGGCAGCCGGGCGGCTCGCCGAACCGGCGCTCCCGCCCGGGCAGCGAGAGCCCGAGCACTTCCACGTGGTCGGGCAGCGGCTCGATCAGGGGGAACAGGGTGTTGGGGCCGGACCCGGAATGCGGGAACACCAGCAGCCGCGCCCGGGGCGCGGTCACCGCCTCCCGCAGCCGCAGCAGCGGCCACCATGGCACGCGCGGGGATGTCATCGCCGTCAATCCTCCGGCGCCGGTCACGGGCAGTTGATGATCTGGCCGGCGTAGGACAGGCCGCCGCCGAACGCGAAGAGCAGCACGGGCGATCCCTTCTCGATCTCACCCCGCTCGATGAGCTTGGACAGCGCCAGCGGGATGCTCGCGGCCGAGGTGTTGCCCGACTCGACGACGTCCTTGGCCACGACGGCGTTGACCGCACCGATCTTGCGTGCCAGGGGCTCGATGATCCGCAGGTTGGCCTGGTGCAGGACGACGCCGCCCAGTTCCTCGGGCTTCACGCCGGCCCGCTCGCAGACCTGGAGGGCGACCTCCGGTAGCTTCGTGGTGGCCCAGCGGTAGACCGACTGCCCTTCCTGCGCGAAGGTGTTGGAGGGCGCCTCGATGCGCACGGCCTGGCCCATCTCGGGTACGGAACCCCACACGACCGGGCTGATCTCCGCCTCCTCGGAGGCCACGACGACGGCCGCACCCGCACCGTCGCCGACGAGCACGCAGGTGGTGCGGTCGGTCCAGTCGACGAAGTCGGTGAGCTTCTCCACGCCTATGACCAGGGCCTTGGTGGCGGAACCCGTCCGTATGCCCTGGTCGGCCAGTGCCATGGCGTGCGGGAATCCGGAGCAGGCCGTGTTCACGTCGATGGCCGCGGGAGCCTGTGCCCCGACCGCGGCGGCCACCCGGGCCGCCATGTTGGGCGAGCGGTCGAGCGCCGTGCAGGTGGCCACGATGACGAAGTCGATGTCCGCACCGGTGAGTCCGGCGTTGGCCAGTGCGTGCTCGGCGGCCTTCGCGGCCATGTCCGAAACGGACTCGTCCGCGGCCGCCACCCGGCGCGTTCTGATCCCGACCCGGCTCTGGATCCACTCGTCGTCGGTGTCGACCATTTGCTCAAGATCGGCATTGGTCAAGACTTTTGGCGGCTGATAGTGCCCGAAGGAAAGGACCCGCGACCCGACCATCAGTGTTTCTCCTCGCTCCGTGGACCCCGATGCGGATCCTGATCGACCGATGATCAGACTATGCAGCGCCCGGCCGGGCCCATCCCTTCGAATAGGCCGTTTTCCGCCAGTGGCGCCCGTGATTCGGACAGACGCCGGAACCGCGCCCTTCCCATCCGGTGTCCGCCCCGGCCTTTTGGCCCCGGCCTTTTGTATCTGCCGTGTATCGGTGAGCGCTCGGCCGCCGATCGGATCACGCACCCGGCCCCGACGGCGACCGCCGCGCCCGGTGCCTCCCGTATCGTTCCTTCCGGGTCGCCGGCGGCGTGTGGTGTCACGCCGGGACGGCGCTTCGCCCGGCCCGTACGAACAGGAGTCCCGCCCGTGTCCTCACCCGCCCCGGCGCCGGAATCTCTGCCTCCGGTCCGAGTGCTGCTGGTCGAGGACGACGAGCTGATGCGCCGGTCCTTCACCGTCGCCCTCGAACGCTACGGCTACCGGGTCACGGCCGCGGCCGACGGACTGACCGGGCTGGAGTTCTTCCGCGACGACGACGGCTTCGACCTGCTGATCCTGGACGTGATGCTGCCCGGCCTCGACGGGATCGGGCTGTGCCGCCGGGTCCGCGAGACCAGCCTGGTGCCGGTGCTGATGATGTCCGCCCGCGGCGACGGCCTCGATGTCGTGGCCGGTCTGGAGGCCGGGGCCGACGACTACGTGGTCAAGCCCGTGGACACGTACGTCCTCGTGGCCCGCATCCGCTCGCTGCTGCGCAGGGCGGCCTACGCGCCCGCCCCGGGCGGCGAGCCCGCCGCGGGCCGGGAGGACGGCGTACTGACCTTCGGGGACCTGACCATCGACACCGGCGGGATGGAGGTGTGCCTCTCCGGAAGCCCCGTGGCGCTCACCCCCACCGAGCTGAAGCTCCTGCTGGAGTTCGCCGCCCACCCGGGCACCGTGCTGGAACGGCACACCCTGCTGCGCAACGTCTGGGAGTACGGCTGGGACGGCGACAGCCGCGTCGTGGACCTGGCCGTGCAGCGGCTGCGCAAGAAGCTGGGCCGGGAGCGGATCGAGACGGTCCGCGGCTTCGGCTACAAGCTCAGGCGCTGAGGCCGGTGCACCCCCCGCGCCGGCCGTGGTGGCCGGCCCGCGTGCCCCTGCGCTGGAAGATCGCCGCGCTGGCGGCGGCCACGGCCTGCCTGGTCGCCCTGGCGGTGGGCCTCCTCGTCCACGTGTGGACCGCGATGGACATCCGCAGCCGGGCCGAAATGGAAGCCACCAACACGGTGTACTCCGCCATGGACGTCTACCGGCGCACCGGAACGCTGGCGGGTGGCGCCGAGCTCGATCCGGCCGAACTGCCCACCGCCCTGCGCCACCCGGCCGACGGTGACCGGCGGGTGGCCTACGACGGGCGCGTCGAGGGGAACCTCGGGCCGAGCGTCTGGGGTGCCCAGCGGGTCGGCGGCGCGGGCAGCCCGGTGCTGGCCGTGCGGATCAACATGAGCCCGCAACTCCACGACCTGCGCCGCCTCGACGCGAGCATGGCGGTGGCCTCGCTGCTCTCGCTCGCCGCCGCGCTGCCCCTGGCGGTCTACGGGGCCGGGCTGGTCGCCCGCCGACTGCGCCGGGTCGCCGAGACCGCGGCCCGGATCTCCGCCGGGGACCTCGACGCCCGCACCGGCCCCGCCCTGGGCCACGCCCGGGGCCGCGACGAGGTGACCGCCATCGCCGCCACCGTCGACCTCATGGCCGACAGCCTCGGCCGACGGCTGCGCATCGAGCGGCAGTTCACGGCGGACGTGGCCCACGAGCTGCGCACCCCCGTCGGCGGCCTGCTGGCCGCCACCGACCTGCTGCCGGCCGGCGAGACGGAGGACCTGCTCCGGTCCCGCGTACGGGACCTGCGCGGCCTGGTCGAGGACCTGCTGGAGATCTCCCGGCTGGACGCTGGCGCGGAGGCGCCGGTACGCGCCCGGGTCCCGCTCGCCGCGGTGGTCGCCGAGGCGGTGGCCCGTACCGGTCTCGACACGGAGGTCGGCGTCACCGAGGCGCCCGACGCGGCGCACGCGCCGCACGCAGCGCACGCACCGGCCGTGGAAGCCCTGGAGACCGCGAAGACCGTGGACACCGTGGACACCGTGGAGACCGATCCGCGCCGCCTGGAGCGGATCGTCGGCAACCTCGTCATCAACGCGCACCGGCACGGACGGACCCCGGTCCGCGTCACCGTCGAGGGCCGGACCGTCGTCGTCCGCGACCACGGCCCCGGCTTCCCCGCCGACCTGCTGCTCGACGGCCCGCGCCGGTTCCGTACGGGCGCCACCGAGCGGGGCGCGGGGCACGGCCTCGGCCTGACCATCGCCCTGGGCCAGGCCCGGGTGCTCGGCGCCGAACTGCGCCTGGACAACGCCCCGGACGGCGGCGCGGTCGCCACCCTGCGGCTCCCGCGCTGACCGACCGGCCACCCCGGCACCCCGGCACCCCGGCACCCCGGCCGCCGCCGCACGACTGCCGCGCAACGGCGCGGAAGCCGATACACGGCGGCCCCGGCCCTGATACGTCCCCCCGACACCCTTCGGCGTGCAGCCCTTTCGCACCGCACCCGAAGTGGAGTCCCCGTGACCGCCGACCCGTTCACCCCCTGCCCGACGCCCGGTATCGCGGCTTCCACCACCGACCTGTCGAAGGTCTACGGCAGCGGCGACACCCGCGTGGTGGCCCTGGAGCGCGTGAGCGTCTCCTTCCGGGAGGCCGAGTTCACCGCGATCATGGGTCCCTCCGGCTGCGGCAAATCCACCCTCATGCACTGCGCCGCGGGCCTCGACTCCGTCAGCTCCGGCTCCGTCCGCATCGGCACCACCGAACTGGGGACGCTGGGTGACCGGCAGCTCACCGAGCTGCGCCGGGACCGGATCGGCTTCATCTTCCAGGCGTTCAACCTGCTGCCCACCTTGACCGCGCTGGAGAACATCACCCTGCCGCTGTCCATCGCCGGACGCCGTCCCGACCGGCAGTGGCTGGACCGCGTGGTGTCCATGGTCGGCCTCGCCCAGCGGCTGGACCACCGGCCCGGGCAGCTCTCCGGCGGGCAGCAGCAGCGCGTCGCGGTGGCCCGGGCCCTGGTCACCCGGCCCGCGATCGTCTTCGGCGACGAGCCCACCGGCAACCTCGACTCCCGCGCCGGGGCCGAGGTCCTCGGCTTCCTGCGCGACTCCGTGCGCGAACTGGGCCAGACCGTGGTGATGGTGACCCACGACCCGGTCGCCGCCGGCTTCGCCGACCGCGTCGTCTTCCTCTCCGACGGGCGGCTGGTCGACGAGATGGTGCACCCCACGCCGGACCGGGTGCTGGACCGGATGAAGCAGTTCGACACCCGCGCGCACACGAGCTGACCCTCGCCCTCGCGCGCCCCTCCCCCGTCCCCGCCCCGGAAGCCACTCACCCATGCTGAAAACAGCCCTGCGCAACGTCCTGGCGCACAAGGCCCGGCTGCTGATGACGGTGCTCGCCGTCACCCTCGGCGTCGCCTTCGTCTCCGGCACCCTCGTCTTCGCGGACTCCTCCACCGCGGCCCACCGGGCCGCCGTGTCGAAGGACTACGCCGACATCGCGGTCACCGTGACCCCGAAGGACCCCCCGCCCGGCGCACCCGGCGGACCCGGCGCACCCGGCGCACCTGGCGCGGCCGGATCCGCCGGGGACGCCGGGTCCGCCGGGTCCACCGGGGACGAGCACGCCACCGTGCTCGACGACGCCCTCGTCCGCAAGCTGGCCGGGCTGGCCGGCGTCGCCGCCGTACGGCCGTCCGCGGACGGCCTGGCCACGCTGAACTCCTCGAACGGCACCCCCCTGCGCACCGGCAGGATCTGGGCGCACCGGGCGGCCGCCCACGTCCCCGGCGCCGACGGCAAGGACAGCCGCCACCCGCTGACCGAGGGCCGCGCCCCCCGCGACGGCGAGGAGATCGCCGTGGACAGCGGCACGGCCGCCGCCGGCCGGTTCCGTATCGGCGAGGAGATCACCCTGGCCACGGACGGCCCGGTCATGACGAAGCGGCTCGTCGGCATCGTCACCACCCGGGACACCCGGGTGACGGCCGGCGGCACCCTCGTCCTGTTCGACAAGGCCACCGCACAGCAGCTGTTCGCCTCCCCGGGCCGCTACACCTCGATCGACCTGTCCGCCGTACCCGGCACCGACGATGCCGAACTCGCCCGCCGGGTCGCCGCCCTGCTCCCCGCCGACCGGGCCGAGGCCACCACCGGCACCGCCCAGGCCGCCCAGCAGGCCGTCCTCGTCGACACACTCACCCGCGGCAACGAGAAGCTGTCGCTGGTCTTCGCCGGAGTCGCCCTCTTCATCGGGTCGTTCCTGATCGTCAACACCTTCGCCATGCTCGTCGCCCGGCGCACCCGTGAGATCGCCCTGCTGCGCGCGATCGGTGCCACGCGCCGCCAGGTCGTGCGCTCCCTCCTCTGGGAGGCCGTCCTCCTCGGCCTCGCCGCCTCGGCCCTCGGTTTCCTGCTGGGCCTCGGGATCGCCTCCGTACTGCCGGAGATCCTGAGCACCACCGGGGAGCCGCTGCCCCGCGGCCCCCTGGTGATCGGCCCGCTCCCCGTGGCGGCCGCGCTCGCCGTCGGGGTGGGCGTCACCGTGCTCGCCGCATGGCTGCCGTCCCGCAAGGCCGCGCGGATCGCACCGGTCGAGGCCATGCGCGCGGCCGAACAGCCGCCCACCGCCACCGCGTCCCGGGTCCGCGGCGCGGCCGGTACCCTCCTGCTCGCCCTCGGCGCCGGACTGCTGCTGTCGCTCGCCGGGGCGAAGGACGCCTCCGAGGAGAACCTGCGGAGCGCGATGTCCGGCTGCGCCCTCCTCGTCGTCGCCGTGATCGTGCTGGCGCCGCTGCTCGCCGTCCCCGTGCTCCGGCTGAGCGGACGGCTGACCGGCCGCCTCGGAATCGCCGGCCACCTCGCCCACCGCAACGCGCTGCGCGACCCGCGGCGAACCGCCGCCACCGCCTCCGCCCTGATGGTCAGCACGGCCTTGGTCGCCGGGCTCGCCGTCATCGGCCACTCCACCGGGCAGGCCCTCGACCGCCAGGCCGCGGCCGGCCTCGCCGCCGACTACGTGATCAGCACCCACACCTCGTCGGCCGGCATCGACCCGGCCGCCGTACAGCGGGTGACCGCCACCCCCGGTGTACGGACGGCGACCGCTGTCACCGACTCCACCCTCTTCATCGGCGGTGGCGTCCGCCAGATCTCCGGGGTCGACCCGGCCGCCGCCCCGTCCGTCATGAAGCTGGACTTCGTCAACGGCTCCCTGAAGGACCTCGGACCGGGCCGCATCGTCCTCTCCAGCACCCTCGCCCGCGCGAACGGCGTGCGCACCGGCGACCGGATCGACGCCCGGATCGGCGGCTCCGGCCAGGACCTCACCCCGTACACGGTCGTCGGCGTCTACGAGGACAACCCCACCGCCCAGGACGCCCTGGGCGCCCGCGCCGAGGTCCAGCAGAAGAGCCTCGACCCCGGCTCCGTCCAGCGCGTCCTCGTCCGCGCGGACAGCGGCGCCGATGACGGCGACGGCGACGGGGACGGCGCCGCGAAGGACCGCCTGCGTTCCGCCACGGGCAACAACCCGCTGCTCCAGATCCAGGACCGGCAGGAACTCGTCCAGGAGGCCGCCGGTTCCCTGAGCACCCTGCTGACCCTGACGTACGGCCTGCTCGCCATCGGCGGTGTGATCGCCGCCCTCGGCATCATGAACACCCTGGCCATGTCGGTCTCGGACCGCACCCGGGAGATCGGCGTCCTGCGCGCCATCGGCATGGACCGCGCCGGCATCCGCCGGATGATCCGCCTCGAATCCCTGGCCGTGTCCGCCTTCGGCACCCTGCTGGGCCTGGCGGCAGGCCTGTTCGGGGCCTGGACGGTCGGTGCCCTGACCAACGGCGCGCTGAAGGACTACTCCCTGGCCCTCCCCTGGGACACGCTGCTGCTCATCTGCCTGGTCTCCCTCGCCACGGGCGCGGTGGCGGCCGCCCTCCCGGCCCGCCACGCGTCGGCCCTGAGCCCCCTGGAGGCCGTCGCCGAGCTGTAGGGGTCAGGCTTGGTCAGGCCTGGTCAGGCCTGTTCCCAGGGCACGGGATCCGGACGGCGGTACCACCACCGGCCGAGGGCGCCCCGTCCCGGGGACCGGCCGCCCGTCAGCTCCTCGACGAGACGCCCCGACGGGTCCTCCTCCGTCGCCCGGACGAACCGTACGTCCAGCCCCGCCACCGTCTTGTCGAGCAGCCGGCGGACCGCGGGCGGCAGTTGGGCACCGATGCGGGCGAGCTCGTCGCGGGCTTCGAGGCGTTCCCGGTAGAGGCCGGCCGGATACCACCCCGAGGGCGCCCAGCCGGATTCCAGCTGCAGGACGACCCGCTCCCACACGGTCAGATTCCCCTCCAGGGAGGGGTGGGGCCCCTCGTCGGGCCACAGCGGTGCCGCCGACGCCATGAAGGCCTCGGCCACCGGGGACGGCGGCCGCTGCTCCCGGACGATCTCGGCGAACCTCTCGACGACCGCGCGGGGCAGCTGCGGGACCGGCGCCTCCGCGCTGCCGACCGTGTACAGGGGAGGCTCGTCGTCGGACAGTTCGAGCCGGACCCGCGTGACGAGGCCCTGCGGGGTCGCCGCCCAGTAGGCGCTCGGAGACGCCTCCTCGGCGGGGAACAGGACGGTCGTCCCGGCGGCCCGCGCGAGCCGTGCGGCGACCTCGGACTCCGGTGGCCGATCGGTCACCTGGTCCTGGGCGTAGAGGTCCAGCGACCGGGCCAGGTCGCCTGAGACCGCTTCGAACGTGCACAGGACGGGGGCGGCCCAGTTCCGCAGTTCGGGGTCGGCGTCGGCCCCGGCCACGCCGACGTCGCCGGCCTCCACCCCGAAACACCGGGCCAGTGCGGCGGCCATGGTCTCGGGGCCGAGGGCGTCGACGGTGAGCAGGTTGTAGCCGGTGGGCACGGTGCGGTCGGCTCCTCGTCAGTTCTGCGGGCGCTGTCCCAACGCGATGTCCGTGTCCTTGCCGCCCCATCCTTCGGGGCTCCACCAGATGACGTGGACACCGAAGACATCGCGGACGGTTTCCGCGGACCAGTCCTCGGCCGGGGGTTCGGAGAGGACCAGGTAGAGGCCGTCGGCCCGCACGGTCAGGGTGTGGTTGATCTCCAGCAGGCGGGTGGCGCCCGAGCGGAGGTCCGCGTACGCGGAGCGGCCGGAGCCCAACGCCTCGTAGAGGAAGAGTCCTCGGCCGGTGACGCAGCTGACGTCGACGACGGGCGAGTCGGTCGGCTGGAGGTCGGCCCAGAGGAGGGACGACTTCAGGGCGTGGCGGACCGACTCGTGCTTCTTGCACGTCCGGTCGGCTTCGGCCGACGCTTCCAGCGCGCGCAGGAAGCCTTCCTTCGTGGCCGAAGCCGGCGCGGCCGTGTCTTCCGCGAGGATCATCTGCTCTACGTCCTTCTGCTCGGGCTGCGGTGGGGCGGGGGAGGCGGCGGCTTCGGTGGTCTCGTCGTCGGGGGCCGGTGCCGGGTCCGGTGCGGGTGCCGGGGCCGATTCCAGGTCCGGTGCCGGGTCCGCGTCCGCGTCCGCGTCCGCGTCCGCGTCCGGGTCTGCGTCCGGGTCTGCGGTGAAGCGGTCCTGGAGCGCCCGGCGCGCCTCGGCCAGGGTGTCCGTCCAGCCTGACGCCGTCAGGTGTACCCGGAGCCGGCCGGTGTCCAAGGTGCCTTCCTTGAGCGCGCGGTTGGCGCTCGCGGCGAGGTCGCGCAGAACGCCCAGCCTGTCCCTGTCGGGAGCGCCGAACAGGTGCAGCACGTCGACCCAGTCGGCCTGGTCCCTGCGAAGGACGCGGTTGGCCATCCCCTGCAGCTCGGAGAGCCTGCCGCGGGCGTCGGGAACGTCGCCGTCGTTCTCGGTCAGCTCGCGGAGCACGTCCAGTGCCGCGAGGTAGCGGCCCGCCATCCTCGGCGAGACGGACGAGCGGCCCCGCTGGTCGGAGGTGAGGACCGTCTGGCTCGTCTCGTTGGCGAACACCCAGCAGTCCAGCTTGTCGCCACGTCGCGGGGGCACGGATCCGTGCCGGACGGTGAGCACCAGGGGACGGTCGAAGCCGGGGGTGAGGGCCTTGACCTTGTAGCGGCCGCCGGGGGCCTGGTCCACGACCTCGACCCGTACGTCGGCCCCGATCCGGGGAAGCCCGCTCGGGGCCACCGCCACCTCCGTCTCCACCTCCGCCTCTACCTCCGCCTCTACCTCCGCCTCTACCTCCGCCTCCGCCTCGGCCGTGGCCTCGGGGGCCGGCGCTCCGGAGCCGTCCGCGGGGTTCGTGAGTACGCCCGGCAGCGGGGCGGTGTGCAGGACGGTCAGGCTCTGGGTGCTGCGGGTCAGGGCCACGTACAGCTGCCGCAGGCCCGCGGGACCGCGGTCGGCGATGGTGGCGGGCTCGATGACCAGGACGTGGTCGTACTCCATGCCCTTGGCCTGGGCGGCGGCCAGGACGGACACGGCGGCGCGGTGCCGGTCGCCGATGTCCCCGCCCCCGTCGATCCTGCGGCTGATCGCGTCGAGCCAGTCCGAGTCGTCGGGGACGATGACGGCCACGGAGCGGAGGGTGCTCCCGTCGCTGGTGCCCACGAGGCGCGTCACGTGGCTGACGGTGTCGTCGAGGAGCTTCCACGGCTCGGTCGCCACCGTCCGTACGGCGTCCTCGCCCGCCTCGCGCACGGCCTGCGGGTAGGGCAGGGCCGGTGCGATCTCCCGGGCGAGGGGGGCCACGAACTCCATGATCTCGGCGGGCACGCGATAGCTGGTGTTGAGCTCGGCCACCCGCCAGTCGCCGTGGTCGGAGAGGACCGTACCGAGGCGGTCCCAGCTCGCCGGGATGTGGGGCCCCGTCGCCTGCGCGAGGTCGCCCAGGACGGTCATGGAGCCACCCACGGCGCAGCGCCGCCGCAGGGCACGGGCCTGCATGGGCGTGAGGTCCTGTGCCTCGTCGGCGACGATGTGCCCGTAGCGGCTCGGGGTCTCCCCGCTGATGAGGACCCGGAGCTCTTCGAGGCAGACGTGGTCGTCGAGGGTCCAGGGGTCGGCGTCGGCGCTTGCGGCACGGGGCCTCAGCAGGGCCGCCTGCTCCCCTTCGTCGAGAATCCCGTCGGCGCAGGCGTGCAGGAGGTCGGGCGAGTCGTAGAGGGTGCGCAGGGCCTCCCTGGCGCCCGGGGACGGCCAGACGCGTTCGATGAGGCGCTCGACCCGGCGGTTGCGCTCCAGGTCGCGGCGGATCGTACCGGCCTGCCCGCGCCGTGGTGCGATGTCGGAGAGCTCTTGCAGGAGACGGTCGACGAGCAGGCCGCGGAAGCGGTCGCGGCGCTCCCGGTAGGGGCTGTCGCCCTCGTGGGCCTGGTCGAGGAGGGCCAGGACCTCGGACCGGGGTACGCGCAGGGTCGTACTGCCGGCGGGGACGACGATCGCGGGCTCGTCGCCTTCGAAGGAGGGCGCGACGACGAGGTCGTCGAGTGCTTCGGGGCGGTAGTCGTTCTCCACGCGGCGGCGCAGGACGGCCGCCATGCGCTCGTCGGACTTCACGCGTCGCGCCTGCGGGGAGTCGGCGCCGAGTATCTCGCCGTCCCACAGGCGGTTCAGCTGGACGGCGTTGACGTCCCGGGTGCCGAGCGTGGGCAGGACCTGGCCGACGTACTCGAGGAACCGCTGGTGGGGGCCGATCACCAGGATGTCCTGGGCCTTGAAGTGGTCGTTGTTGACGAGCCAGGTCACGCGGTGGAGACCGACCGCGGACTTGCCGGTGCCCGGGCCGCCCTGCACGACGAGGATGTCGGAGGGGGAACCGGTGACCAGCTCCATCTGGTCGCGGCGGATGGTCTCGACGATGTCGCGCATGCGGCCGCTGCGCGACCGCTGGAGCTCGCGCAGCAGGAAGTCGTCCGGCTGGAGCGTCTTGCGGCGCTGCCGGCGGACGATGTCGCCCGGGGTGGCCGGGGACGAAGGCCGGGGCTCCGGAACGGTCGTGGGTACGGGAGCGGTCTCGGGTACGGGTACGGGAGCGGTCGCGGCTACGGGAGCGGTCTCGGGTTCCGGTGCCTGAGCGGCGGCGGCCGGCGGGGCGATGTCGTCGAAATAGCCCTCCACGATCCGCTGGACGCAGCGCAGTTGGCGCCGCAGCGTCACCTCACCGGGGCTCTCGGGCCGGGCGTCCAGCCACTTCCTCGCGAGGGGGCTGGTCCACTGCAGGACCACCGGCTCGTTCGAGGCGTCCCACACGACCCGCCGTCCGACGTACCAGGGGCGGGGTGGCGTGCCGGGCTCCTCCGGCGCGTCGACCCGGGCGAACACCAGGGCCTCGTCGCCGAGTCCCCCGTACGAGGCGGCGCGTGCCTCCGCGTCGATCCGGTTGGCGATCCCGTCCTTGCCGCTCGCGGAGGCCGTGGCCGCCGACGTTCCGCTCATCTCGGCCAGTCGCGCGGTGTAGCAGTCGTACGCGTGGTCGACGGCCCGCTGCTCGACGGCGAGGTCCTCGCCCCGAGTGGTGGTGCTCATGTGCGTCCTCCCTGCGGCGCCGCAGAGGCACCGCTACGGGCCTGCGCCCGTACCCCGCTGAAACAACTATCAGAGAGAGGGTGGTGACGGACACTCAGTACATGAGTTCTGGTTCCGAGCCTCAGCGCCAATGCGCCGAGGGGGCGCGCAGCGCGAGCGCGGCGGCGTAGCCCTCGGGGGCCGGCAGGTCGGCGAGGGACCAGTGCGGGCGGGCGGAATCGGCGGCCGGGCCCGTCCCCAGGTAGGTCCGGTGACCGCCGTGCCCCAGCCCCGCTCCGGTCCCCTTGAGATGGGCCTCCTTACGCGTCCACAGGCGGGCGAACGCCGCAGGGCGGCCGGCCTCGGGGAGCGCGGCGAGTTCGGCGCTCTCGTCGGGGTGGAAGAAGTCCTCGCTCTGCGCCACCACCCGCGGCGCCGGCAGGGCCTCCACGTCCACCCCGACCTGCGTGGACGCGCAGGCCACGAAGACCGCATCGCGGCTGTGCGACACGGAGAAATGGGCGCGGCCGCCCACGAGGACCGGCCGCCCGTCCGGGCCGCCGCACTCGGGGCAGGCGTCGCGGGTCATCACCAGATCGCGCGGCGCGGTGTCGAGCAGCGCGCCCAGCAGCAGCCTCAGCGCCACGTGCGCGACCAGATAGGAGCCGCGGTCCTGGGGGCGCACGAACCGGTCGGCTCGCCGGCGCTCGGCCGCGTCGAGCACGTCGGGGGCGAGGCGTTCCGCGAAGGGGGCCTGCGTCGCGGCGTCCACGAACCGCACCAGCGCCGCGCCGCGAGCGGGCAGCCGATGCTCCCCGACCGGCTGGTCGAGCCGCAGCGCGGCGGAGCTGAGGCCGGCGGGTGTGGTCATCCGGAAATCCTATCCAACGGCCGTTTCGGTTCCCTGCGGTTCGGGGCGCGGACGCCGAGGCGTATCGGACTCGTCCCTGTGACGACCCGCTATCAGCGAGCCGGGCCGCGACGACGCCGGGCCAGCGCGTACGCCCCCACAGCGGCCAGTCCGGCGGCCGCGGCCGCGCCGCCGACCAGCCAGGGAGTCCGCCCCGTGGCCAGATCCGACGCCCCGTCCCGACAGGAGGCGCGGGTCGCGTCGTCGATCCGGGCCACCCGGTAGCGGGCCCAGACCTCGTCCTCGCCCACCCAGCGGACCTCGTACAGACCCGGTTCGGCGTCGCAGCGGATCGTCGCCGTCGCCGTCACGACCGCCTTGGTCCCGCGCATGACGGGCCGGCCGGTGAAGCCCCGCGAGGTCAGGGGCTGGTCGTACCCCATCACCGTGGCCGTCGGCGTCACCTTGGCACCGGGCTGGAACGTCCTTACGTCCCAGGGCGATTGCGGCCAGGAGTCACCAGCGGGCCACTGTTCCTCCACTTCCTCCGGGGGAAGGGCCGCAACCTTCCCGGGGCAGGCCGCGCGCTCGGCCTCGTCGATGTCCACGACCTTGACGGTCACCCAGGAGGCGCCGTCGCTGCCGTCGGCGGGCCCGCCGGGCATCTTCCTCCCGACCGGGTAGACGCCTGGTGGGGTGTCACACGCCACGATGGCCACGGCGGTGATGGCCGGATCGTGCATCCTCAGCGTCCCGTGCTGGACGAAGATCTTGGAGATCACCCAGTCCCCGATCCACCCCGGCAGATACCGGGGTGACGTGAACGTGAGGCGCTCACCGGGACGCGCGGACAGTTGGTCCCCCTCGGACAGCTCGGCGGGCGGATCCGCGGCCTGCGCCGCGAAGGCACTCGCCGCGGGCGTCATCATCAGCAGCAGCGCCAGCACGGCGCCGACCCCACCGACCCTCATCCCCGTCACGGCCATTCGTCCCCTTTTCCATGCCCATTGACGATTCGGGGGAGGAGCTCCGGGCTCACGTCCGTGCGTCGAGCCGCTGCGCGCACCGGCCCAGCAGCTGGATGAGCTGCTCCCGTTCCTCCCCCGTGAACTCCTGTGCGAGCGACCGCTCCACCGCCACCGCCCCCGCGTCCGCGACCTCCATCACGGCGCGTCCCTCGTCCGTGAGCCGGGTCTCCAGCACGTTGCCGTGCAGCTCGTGCGGGGTCCGTTCGATGAGCCCGCGCTCCTGGAGGTTCTTCAGCACGGTGTTCATGGTCGGCGGCGTCACCCCGCACAGGCGGGCGAGCCCGGCCGCGGAGATGCCGGGCTTCTCGGAGAGCCAGAGCAGCACGGCGTACTGCGGAACCGTTACTGCGGCCGACTTCACGGCGGCGTTCTTGGCCGCGAGGAGCGCCTGTTCGGCGCGCTTGAGGTGGGAGCCGATGCGCTCCTCGACGGGCATGGAGGTCATTGCGGCATCCTACGGGGCCCTTGTGCGAATGAGGGCTCTCACCCCGCATTTAACAGAACCCTGTCACTGAACAGGATATTGCCTTCTATGAGATGCATGGTAGCGTTGCCATGAGGATTGGCTCGGCATATTTATATACGCCTCAGCGGGGGACAACCCGTATCTGTACATCAAGGGAGCGGCATGAGCCGGTCGTCCAGAGTGGCCGAATTCGAACAGGAAGTGGCTGCTCGAGTAGGACACGTCATCAAGCGTGCCGAACAGGCTTTGATCGGCGAGAAGAGCAGAGCACTCCGCGATCTCGGCCTGACAGTTCCGCAGTATGCGGCGCTGATGGCGCTCTCCTATTCGCCGGGCATGTCCGGTGCACAACTGGCGCGCGTCTGCCTCGTAACGCCTCAGAGCATGGCCACGGTGCTGGCCAATCTCGAATCGAAGCGCTTGATCGAGCGACAGACTTCCGACCTTCACCAAAAGGTGCTCGTCACCAAGTTGACGCCGGCCGGACGCGCTCTTGTCAAGAAAGCCGACACCGTCGCCCGCAAGGTGGAAGCGAAACTTTCAAACGCCTTGTCGGCCGATGAGCAGAAGCAGTTGCGGGACCTTCTGGAACGGTGCATCACCGCTCTGACGGAAGAGGAAACCCCGTAACCCGACAACGCGGCGAGGTACGGTGCCGGGCGTCGCGGGCCTGGGGGCACCTCCCAGCGGTAGCCGGGGGAGGCACTTTGACGACAGGGCCTGGAGGAACCTGCGTACCGCGCCCACCGTGGTGGTGCCCCCGTGACCGGGCAGCACCGCGGTCCGGTCCCGCCGCGGGCCGCAGACCCCGGACATCGAGCCGGCCAGTGCGTCCGGGTCCCCCACCGGCGGGAACGCCCGGCCGGGACCGTACGCGAGCAGACTGTCCCCGGTCAGCAGCAGCGCGTCCTCGCCGGCCCGCAGCGAATACGCCACCGACCCCGGGGTGTGGCCCGGGGCGTGGTGCACCCCGATGTGCAGGCCCGCGAGGCCGAGCGGGCCCTCGTCGGGCAGCGGGCGCACCAGCTCGGGCTCCGAGCGCGGGAAGCCCCGTAGCACCGCCGCCGGGAAGTCCGCGGGCAGCCCCGCCTCGGGGCGGACCGGCATCTCCCGGTCCAGGGGGTGGATGTACACGGGCACGCCGAACTCCTCGCACAGCGGCGCCACGGACCAGGTGTGGTCCACGTGCCCGCGGGTCAGCAGGACCGCCTCCAGGCGGAGGCCGCGCTGTCCCAGGGCGGCGCGGACCGAGGCGGTCGCGTCCTGCCCCGGGTCCACGACGACGCACGGGCCGTCGGGGCCCGCCGCCAGCACGTAGCAGTTCGTACCGAAGGAGCCTGCCGGAAACCCGAGGACGAGCACGTCACGTCACCGGCCGTCGACGGCTACCACGTACTTGCCGACGGAGGAACGGGACTCCAGCAGCTCGTGGGCCTTGGCCACGTCCGCCAGCGGCAGCTCGGTGACCTCGATGCGGACCGAGCCGTCGGCCACCGCGCGCAGGGCGCTGCGCAGGTGGTCACCGAGGACCCCGGGGCGGCTGCCGGCCAGGCCGCCGAGGTTGTAGCCCACCAGGGCGGTGCCGGTGAACCAGACGTGGTTGGCCTGGTAGGAGGTGTCCTGGGCGGCCGCGTCGCCGAAGACGACGTGCCGGCCGAGCGTCGCGAGCAGCCCGTTGGCCGTGCCGCGGGTGTCGCCGCCGATGGAGTCGAGGACGACGTCGACCCCGGCGCCGTCGGTCAGCCGCCGGACCTCCTCCTCCAGCCGGTCGTACGTGACGACCGCGTCGTAGCCGAACTCCCGGGCCTGCGCGGCCTTCTCCGGCGTGCTGGTGGCGCCGATGACGCGGGCGGCACCGGCGGCCCGGGCGAGCTGGGCCGCCGCGGTGCCCACGCCGCCGGCCGCGGCCAGGACGAGTACGGTGTCGCCCTGCTCGACGCGGCCCGCGGCGTGCACCACGCCCCAGGCGGTCGCGCCGTTGCACAGGGCGGCCGCCGCCAGGGCGGACGGCAGCCCGGCGAGCTCGTCCTCCAGCGGTACGGTCAGGTCGGCGCGTGCCGAGACGAACTCGGCGTTGCCGCCGCCGTCGAGGGTCAGCGCGGCGACCCGCTGGCCGGCACGCAGGCCGGTCACGCCCTCGCCCACGGAGCGGACGGTGCCGACGGCCTCCAGGCCGGGCACGTGCGGCAGGCCGACGGGGAACTGGCCGCGGCGGAACATCACTTCGGCGAAGTTCACACCCGCGTGGCTGACCTGGATGACCACGCGGCCGGGCGCCGCCTCGGGCTCGGGAGCGTCGTGGACGACGGTCAGGACGTTGTGGTCGCCGAATTCGGCGAAACGTGCGGCGCGCATGGCCACCTCCGGTGGGAGAACGATGATGCGAGGGACGAGGCCGAGCAGATGAATCTTCGACCTCGATTGAGTGTCAGAACTCTGACACAAGGCAGGACGCTATGCCCCACGGACCGCACCGTCAAGGGACTTGATCAACCACGTGAACGACACGCCTTGTTGATCGACTGAGGGCATCGCCACAGGTCACATCGCATACGACGCGTGGTAGAACTCACACTAGTGTCAGACATCTGAGATAACTTTCGATCCGCTGTGAATCAGCATCCACCACTGGCGACAAGCCCCTTGGAGGCCCCTGTGCACACCATCGACTTGGGAACCGAAGGGCCTTCCGTGGGTCGGGTGGGACTGGGCTGCATGGGCATGCCCTGGGGCTATGACCAGGAGGGATGAGACGACGCGACGTCGGTGCGGGTCATCCACCAGGCCATCGGCATGGGAGTCCGCTTCTTCGACACCGCCGACCAGTACGGCCCGTTCACGAACGAGGACCTGCCGCGCGTCGACGCCCGCCGCGGGATCCCCGGTTCCAGCCGGACGCCATCGCCGCCAACCAGGCGATCACCGAGACCACCGGCAGGATCGCGGCCCGCCTGGGGATCACCGTGCCCCAGCTGGCCATCGCCCGGGTGCTGGCCCAGGGCCCCAGGGTGATGGCGCTGCCCGGCACCAAGACCCCGAGGTACCTCGAGGAGCGCCCCACCACGCACCCAGCCTCCGCGCCCGCCACCCCGGACCTGCAGAACCCCCAGGTCACGACCACACTTTCGCCTCAGCCCCGCTCCCACGGCAATCCATGCGACCACTCCCAGCACGATCCGCTAGGCTGTCAGCGGTCAGACGGCTACCAGGCGCGTGCCCGGGAAAGTGTCCGCGAGGGCAACTCGACCCGAATGTGCGCACGCCATCTGACCAGCATGTTTGTCGAGACTGGTCGCGCGATCCCTCCGGGGTTTCCGGCAAGGTTTCCGACAAGCCCCCGCCTTCGTAGCTCAGGGGATAGAGCACGGCTCTCCTAAAGCCGGTGTCGCAGGTTCGAATCCTGCCGAGGGCACGGGCGAGGCCCCGCGGTCGATGTCGATCGCGGGGCCTCTTCGCGTTGTGGTTACATGGCGCATGTGTCGCGTGACGCCGCCTACTGAGATGTGGGCCGGGCGGTGGTTGGGCAGGCACCTGTTGTTGAAGGACCGGGCCCATGGGCATGTACGCCACCGGCTACGGGTGATCTCCCTCGGTTGTTTCGCTGCCGTCGCACGCACGCACACACCGTGAGGAATTCCACACTCCGTGTCATCGTTCAATCACACCGTCATCGAAGAGTTCAGGGCGAACGCCGGCCAGGTCGGCGGGCCCTTCGAAGGTTCCGAGCTGATTCTGCTCACCACCACCGGCGCCAGGTCCGGGAAGCCGCACACCGTTCCGCTCGGGTTCGCCCGCGAGGACGGCGACGGGGAGCTGCTCGTCGTCGGGTCCGCCGCCGGGGCCGACCGGCATCCCGCCTGGTATCACAATCTGCTCGCGCGGCCCCTCGTGGAAGTCGAGACCGGGACGGAGACGTACGAGGCCGTCGCCGTTCCCGCCCAAGGGGCGCGGCGCGACGAGCTGTTCGCGCGGATCGTCCGCGCGGAGCCCGGATACGGGGAGTACCAGGCGCGCACCCGGCGGGTGATCCCCGTCATCGCACTCCAGCGCACGCACGAGGTCCCGGCCCAGGAGGGCGGGATCGCCGGGAAGCTGCTCGACGTGCACGGCTGGCTGCGGGCGCAGCTGGCCCTCGTACGGGACCTCGCGCGCGAGGAGCCGCAGGGTGCCGGGGCGGCCTCGCTCGGGCTGCAACTGCGCCAGCACTGCCTCGCGTTCTGCCATTCGCTGGAGTTCCACCACCGGAGCGAGGACGCCGGTCTCTTCCCGTACCTGGAGCAACAGCATCCGCACATGCGGGAGTTCTTCCGCCGGATCGGCGCCGAGCATCGCATCATCGCTCGGCTCCAAGAGGAGTTGGTACGGGCCCTGGACGCGCCCGGCGCCGGGTTCAGCGAGCGGGTGGACCGGATGAGCCGGGAGCTGGAAGCTCACCTCGACGGCGAGGAAGCGCAGTTGCTCCCGGTGCTGCGGGCCCTGGAAGCGTGACGCGGGCCTCGGCGCCGCCCGCCTCCCGGTTGCGGAAGGTGAGGGTGGCGCCGAGGACCCGGGCCTGGCCGACGGCGATGGTCAGGCCCAGCCCGTGGCCCTTGTTCGTGCCCTCCGTACGGAACCGCTGCGGGCCCGTGGTCAGCAAGTACTCGGGATAGCCGGGGCCCGAGTCCGTCACGGTCAGGGTCCGGCCGTCGACCGTGAGCGTGACCGGGGCCGCCCCGTGACGGTGCGCGTTGGCCACGAGGTTGCCCAGGATCCGCTCCAGGCGCCGCCGGTCCGTCTCCACCCGCAGGGGTCCGCGCGGGCCGCGCACCTCCAGGGCCGTGTCGGTGCCCGAGGCGCGGATCGCGCGTGCCGCCAGGTCGGCCAGGTCGTGCGAGTCCAGTTCCAGGCGTTCGCTGCGCGTCTCCAGCCGGGAGATCTCCAGGAGGTCCTCGGTCAGCGAGCGCATGGCCCGCACCCGGTCCCGTACGAGCTCGGCCGGGCGGCCCGGTGGCAGGAGCTCGGCGGCCGCGTTCAGGCCGGTCAGCGGGGTGCGGAGCTCGTGGGCGACGTCCGCCGTGAACCGCTGTTCCGCTTCGAGCTTGCACTGCAGCGACGAGGCCATGGTGTCCAGGGCCCGGGAGACCGCCGCCACCTCGTCCTTGCTGCGCGTGCTGTCGTCGACGCGCGCGTCGAGGTCGCCGGCGCTGATCCGGCGGGCCACCTGTGCGGTCAGGTGCAGCCGCCGGGTGATCCGGGTGACGACGAACGCGCCGATGAGGAGGGTGCCTGCGATGGCGAGCCCGGAGGAGCCGAGGATGGCCCGGTCCAGCTCTGCGATGGTCCGCTCGCTCGCGCGGAAGTCCACGGAGACGGCTATCGCGCCGCCGTGGGCGGCGGGCCCGGCGGCCCACATCACGGGCCGGCCCCGGTAGGTGCCGACGGCCGTGCCGCGCCGGCCGCCGACGGCCAGGGCGCGCAGCTCCGGGGGCAGGCCCGACGGGTCGATGCCCTCGCCGCGCGGCATGCGCGCGCCGGTCTCGTAGGCCTCGATGGTCCGCTCCAGCCGGGTCAGCGCCTTCTCGCGGGCCGTGCCCACGGTCTGGCGGGTCATGGCGCCGTGCACGAGGCAGCCCAGCAGTGCCGCGAGTCCGCAGCACATGAGGGTGATGAAGACCGTGGCCTTCCAGGTCAGGGTAGAGGTCCAGGCCGGCAGCCGCGGGCGCGGCCGCAGCCGCTCGTCGCGCTGCGTGTCGTTCATGGTCACGTCACGGTAATGCGCGAGCCCCGGCGGGTGAGCGGCGGGATCCGGCCGGATCGCACCGGTTCAGGCCGGATCGCATCGGCTCGGGCCGGATCGCGGCCCACAGCGGCATGAAGGCGCACGAAGCCCTCCCGGCCCAGGCCGGAAGGGCTGTGCCATCACGGTCAGCTCAGGCCACTGCTGCGTTCGCCGATACGGTCGCCCTGCGGAGTGCCGGCCCGCTTGAGCGCGGCCTTCGTGTGCGGTCCGCCCTTGACCTTGCTCCGTACCGGACCACTGAAGCCGTGTCCCGGAGCGCGCGGCGGTTGTGCCTGCTCCTGCGCCTTCGCGATGGCCGCCCGGACATCCCGCTTCTGCTCTTTGTTCATCCCGTCGTCAACTCCTTCGGGAAGCACCCAATCGGACTACTGGGATCGTATGCACATATACGGACCAACGCACCCGGACCGATGTGTAAAGAATTCCGATCAAGAGCCTTGATCAAGGACGCGGCGGAGCCGGACGCTTCGGCTGGCCCAGCGTCTGGTGCACCAGGTCCTCCGGGCAGGGCGTCCCCCGCGGCAGCTGGTACTTCGCCGCCACCCGGTACTCCCCCGGCGCCGGCGCCAGCAGCTCCGTCCACACGTCCCCGGTCTCGTCCGGAGCGGCCTTGAAGAGGCATCCCGCCGTGTTCGCGTACTGCTTCCGCAGCGCACCGCCCTCCCCGCTCCCGCCGCGCGCCTTCGAGGCGAAGGTCTCCTGCGGCGGCGGTACGGGCTTGCCCGCCGCGTCCACCAGCCCCAGCCACGGCGAGTGCGGGATCCGCACCAGCACCCGTCCGGGCTGCTTCACGTCGACGACCAGCTGGTCGGCGCTCGCCCGCACGACGGTCGCCGGTCCGGCCACCAGGTCGGTGGGCTCCTGGACCTTGAAGAGCTGCCAGTTCGCGTCGCCCCACACCTGCTGGAGGTACGGGAGCCCCCCGCGCACCAGCTTCGCCTCGTCCTCCCCGCCCGAGTCGGGTTTGTCGGCGGGCAGCACCACGTAGTGCACGGCCCAGCGCTCCAGCCAGGCCCGGTAGCTGTCGGCGGTGAGGGTGTCGTCGTAGAAGAGCGGGTTGCGCTCCAGGTCGGCCTGCCGGTTCCAGCCGCGCGCGAGGTTCACGTACGAGGGGAAGGCGGAGGACTCACGGTGGCTGCTGGCCGGGACTACCTCGACCCGGCCGCGGTCGGCGCCCGCCTTCTGCAGCCGGTCGACGAGCGGGGCCAGCTCCCGGCTCCAGGCGGCCAGCGGGGTGGTGCGGACGATGTCGGTGACGCTGTTGGTGGTGATCCAGGCGTTGAGCCCGACGAAGGCCAGCAGTACCGCGTACCAGCGCCGCGAGCGCGGAAGCTCGTACGGGAGGGCCGCGAGCAGCGCGACCCCGCCGAACAGCATCACCAGGCGGGTGACGTTCGAGCCGACCTGGGAGTCGATCACCCAGGTGAGGAAGACCCCGAGGGCGTAGACGGCCGAGGCGATCCGGACGGTCTTCCACCGCCTCGGTACGAGGAACAGGATCAGCAGCCCGAACACGAACGGCAGCCCCGCCGAGCCGATCTTCATCGGCTGCGTCCCGGAGAACGGGAACAGCCACGCCGACAGCCCCACCACGGCCACCGGGGCCAGCCCCAGCGCGTACGCGCCCGGGCGCCGCCCGCTCAGGAACAGCGCGGCCGCGATCACCCCCAGGAAGAGCCCGGCGACGGGGCTGGCGGCGGTCGCGAGGCCGGCCAGCGGGGCCGCCACCGCGGCCTTGGCCCAGCGCCGCTCCGCCCACTTGCGGGGCCAGCAGAAGACGGCGGCGACGGCGCCGAGCGCGAACATCACGCCGAGGCCGAAGGTGACACGGCCCGAGAGGGCGTTGCAGAGGAGCCCGTAAACCCCGGCCAGGGCGGGCCACAGGGGCTCGCGCACGGCCCCGCGGCAGCGGGTCAGGATCAGCGCGAGAAGCCCCGCCGAGACGGTGCCGGCGATCATCATCGTGGTCCGGACGCCGAGCATGTGCATGAGGTACGGCGAGACCACGCTGTACGAGACGGGGTGCATGCCGCCGTACCAGGCGAGGTTGTACGCCGAGTCCGGATGGCGGCCGACGAACTCGGCCCAGGCGTCCTGCGCGGCCAGGTCGCCGCCGCTGTTGGCGAAGCTGAAGAACCAGACGACGTGCAGCAGCCCGGCGAGGACGGTGGCGACGACCACCGGGTGGCGCCGGGCCCCGTCGAGAACGGCACCGAGCGGGCCGCGGGGCGGCCGTATGCCTCCGGGCGCGGAAGGTGCCGCGGAGGCGGCGGTCGCGGCAGACGCGGCGGGCGCCGCGGACCCGGCGGACCCGGCCACCACGCCGGGCGCGGCGGGCGCGGACACCCCGGAAGCACCGCCGTCGGCCGACGGGATGGCCTCCTGGCGCCGACCCTGCTGCTCAGCGGTGGTCACTGCCGCACTCCCCAACCCATGAGTACACGAACTTCCCGGGGGCCTAGACGCGGCCCGGCGCCCCGGGGTTGCCCGGGGCGCCGGATCCACGTTCTCACCGGAAGTCAGCCGACGCGCGTCAGCTTGCTGCCGATACCCGGCGCGGCCAGGTCGGTCTTCAGGGCCACCGGCACCTTGACCTGGCTGGCGCCCTCGCCGACGGTCAGCAGGCCGACCTCTGTGCCGGCCGTCGCGGTCTGCGGCAGCTTGCCGCCGCCGTCCGCGAGCTTGACCTGGACGGTCAGCCCGGACCAGCCGACCGCCTGCACGTCGGCGGTGGCCACGACCGGCGTGCGGCCGCCGAGCCCGTCGTCGACGTAGCCCACGACATCGCCCTTCTTCACGACGGTGGCGCCGTCGAGGGCCTTCTGCGTGGCGACCATCAGCTGCTTGCTCGCGGCGAGCACGGTGTCGATGATCGACGGCTTGTGCTGGCCGAGAACGGCTCCGACGATCAGCTGGTTGGTGTTGCCGACCTTCTTCTGCGCGGCGAAGAGGAGGTTTCCGCCCGCCTTGGTCGTCGTACCGGTCTTGATGCCGAGCGCGCCGGAGGGTCCGGTCAGTCCGTTCCAGTTCCGCCAGCTCTTGCCGTACGGGTCGACCCAGTTGGGCTTCTTGGTGATGTCGAGCAGCGTCTCGATCTCGACGAGCTTCAGACCCAGCTTGACCTGGTCCTCGGCGGTGCTGACCGTGGTCGCGTCCAGGCCCGAGGGGTCCGTGTACGTGGTGTTGGTCATGCCGAGTTCCTTGGCGGTGTCGTTCATCTTCTTGACGAACGCCTCCTGGGAACCGGAGTCCCAGCGCGCGAGCAGCCGCGCGATGTTGTTGGCCGACGGGATCATGAGGGCGGCGATCGCGTCGTACTCCGAGATCTTGTCGCCCTCCGTGACCGTGTCGAGGGTGGACTCGTTGTCGGTCGAGTTGTTCTTCTTGCCCTCGGTCTCGGCCGTCTTGTCGACGTCGATCATCGCGCCCTGTTCACCCTTCTTGATGGGGTGGTCGCGCAGGATGATGTACGCCGTCATCGACTTGGTGACGCTCGCGATCGGCACCGGCTTCTGCTCGCCGGACTGCCCGAGCGTGCCGAGGCCGGCGGCCGCCATGTACGCCTGCCCCTCGGTGGGCCACGGCAGCTGCGGCTTGGCGCCCTCGAAGGTGTACGAGGACTTCGCGGTCATCACGAGCGTCGGCTCGGGCAGCGGGCGCACCAGCTGCACGACGGCCAGGATGACCACCAGGAGCGCGACGAGCGGCGCGTAGATCTTGAACCGCCGGACGGCGGTGCGCATCGGGCTCGGCGGCGGGGGCGGGTTGTTCGTGAGGTCCGCCAGCATGTCGAGCGGCGGCTTGGGCGGCAGCGGCTGCTGCGTGGTCCGCTCGGAGTGGTCGAGGCGCGCGGCGGCGGGCGGAACCGGAACCTTCGGCCGCTGCCCGGCCGCGGGCGTCGGCGCGGGCGCGGGCGTCGGCGCGGGCGCGGGCGTCGGCGCGGGCGCGGGCGTCGGCGCGGGCGCGGGCGTCGGCGCGGGCGCGGGAGCGATGCCCTCCGGACGCAGCGGCACGAAGGTGCTGCCCTTGGGCGGCTCGGCCGCGGGCCTGGCCTCGGCGGGCTTGGCAGCGAACCTGGCCTCGGCCGGCTTGGCCAGGTTCGGCCTGGCGGCGGCGGGCTTTGCGGGGGCCGGCTTCGGGGCCTCCGCCTCGACCGCGTCCGTCTTCGGGACACGGAAGACGGCGGTGCGCTCGCTGTCCGCGGGCTTCTCGGCCGCCGCGGCCGGCTTCGCCTCGGCGGCGGGAGCCGAAGCGGAAGCGGGCTTCACGGCGCGGAACACCGCGGTGCGCTCGCTGTCCGCGGGCTCTTCGGCCTTCGGCTTCTCGGTCGCGGGTTTCGGCCGCTCCGCCGCGGGAGCCGAAACGGAATCGGTCTTGAAGGCGCGGAACACGGCGGTGCGCTCGCTGTCCGCGGGCTCTTCGGTCTTCGGCTTCTCGGCCGCGGGCTTCGCCTCGGCGGGCTTGAAGGCCCGGAAGACGGCGGTGCGCTCGCTGTCCGCCGACTCCTCGGCCTTCGGCTTCTCGGCCGCGGGCTTCGCCTCGACGACCGGGGCGGGGGCAGCGGAAACGGAATCAGAGCTGGAGTCGGAATCGGACTCCGGCGCCTCGGTACGGACATCCGGCACGCCGGACCCGACGGCGTCGGGCTCGTCCGCGCTCGCCTCGTCGTCCACCGAAGCGGAATCCTCGGATTCGCCCGCAGCGGCCTCGTCGCCGGCATCGTCGGCGTCGTCGTCGGCATCGTCGGCGTCGTCGGCGTCGTCGTCGGCATCGTCGTCGGCGGAGGCGACCCATGCCGCCACCGCATCCCGCAGCGGGTCCCGCAGCGGGTCCCGCAGCGGGTCCCGCGCGCCGGCTCCGGACTCGGACTCGGCTCCGGACTCGACCCCGGCTTCGGACCCGGCATCGGCATCGGCCTGGACATCGACGTCGGCATGGACGTCGACGTCAACATCGGCATCGGCCTGGACGTCGACCCCGGCGCCAGCACCGGCACCGGCACCGGCACCGGCAGCCGCGGCCCCGCCGCTCTCGGGATCCCGCGGCCGGAACACCGACAGCCTCGGATCACGTTCCGCGGACGACTCCGCCGCCCCCGGCGCTCCTTCATCTACCGACTTGTCGGGGGACTCGCCCGCCACCGTTCCTCCTCCATCGCCGCCACGTCCGGCTGTCCGAATGTCTAACAGTGTCCCGTCTCGGGAGCATCGCCCCCGTGCTAGACGAGAACGACATAGCTGCGGGTTCCCCCACAAAGCGGCCACGCGCTCTCGACAGATGAATGTGAGAGGCGTCACCCTGTCACTCATCCACGCGGGGAGGCATGGATGGGCAGGAGCCGCAGAACAATTCCGGAGGAGCTTCTGCTGCTCGCCTTGGACCCGGCCACGGGTACCACGGCGCAGCCGCAGTCGCTCGACCTCGGCCTGGCCGGGGCACAGCTAGTGGAGCTGGCTCTGGCAGGACGGATAGCCCCTGATGGGGATCGTATCGCCGTGGTGATGCCACGGCCGACAGGAGATCCGACTCTGGACTCCGCACTGGAACTGCTGCGCAGGCGCGGCAGCCCGGTACGGGCCGTCCACTGGATCGGCGGACCCCGACTGGGGCTCCGTCAGATTTACCTCGCTCATCTGGAGCGCTGCGGCATGGTGCATGCCGTCGCGGGACAGATGTGCGGAGTGCTTCCGACGACTCGCTACCAGGCGACGGACACGGAGATCAGCCGGGAGATCCGAGCCCGGCTCGACAGTGCGATCCGCACCGGCGTACCGCCGGACCCGCGGACCGCGGCGCTCGCCGCACTGGCCCACGCGGTCGGACTCGGCAAGCACCTGTACCCCGGCAACGAGGGGCGGTCGTCCAGGTCCCGACTGCGGGACCTGATCCGGCACGACCCGATGGGCGGACTCGTGGCGCATGCCGTGATGGACGTCCAGAACGGTGTGGCCGCACAGCCACGCCGTGACCGCGCACCCGCACCGCCGGTCCGGGCCACGGCGAGCAGCGTTCCGCTGCAGCCGCGCCGGACGGGCGCGATGGCCCGCGCGGCCGCGCACTGATCCACCCCGTTTCACCCCGTTCCACCCCGATCCACCTTGTTCCACCCCCGTTCCACCCGATCGCCCGTTCCACCCGCTTGACCGCACCACCATCGCAACGCCACCGCCCCGACCGACGTCCGCGAGGACCCGGTCGGTTCGGGAGCCGCCAGCGCGGGGGGGGGGGGGGGGGGGGGGGGGGGGGCCCCCCCCCCCCCCCCCCCCGGGGGGGGGGGGGGGAAGGGGGCGTGCGTGGGGTGCGGTGAACCGCCGTCAGGCATAAGGGATTTTCCGTATCACCCTACCGGTAGTGATCATGGTGCGGGCGGCAGCGGA
>NZ_JBIAVJ010000016.1:203224-204824 GCF_042894025.1 Streptomyces sp. NPDC001549 | reverse complement strand
CCAACCCGTCGGTATGCGGCGAGACCGTGACCGTGTGCGCCACCGTCACCGCAGTCGCACCCGGCAGCGGCACCCCCACCGGAACCGTCACCTTCACCGGCCCCGGCGGACTGAACACGACCGTACCCCTGAACGCAGGCGGCACGGCCTGCGTCACCACCAGCAGCCTCACCAGCGGCACGGTCACGGCCACCTACAACGGCGACGGATGCTTCTCCTCATCGACCGACACCTTCGACGTGACGGTCAACCAGGCATCGAGTGCGGTGTCGGTGACCGTGGAACCCAACCCCTCGGTATGCGGCGAGACCGTAACGGTGTGCGCCACGGTCACCGCAGTCGCGCCGGGCAGCGGCACCCCCACCGGAACGGTCACCTTCACCGGGGCCGGGCTGAACACGACCGTACCCCTGAACGCAGGCGGCACGGCCTGCCTGACCACGACCACACTGGAGACCGGCACGGTCACGGCCGTCTACAACGGTGACGGATGCTTCTCCTCATCGACCGGCACCGCACCGGTGACCGTCAACCAGGCCTCCAGCACGGTATCGGTGACGGTGGAACCCAACCCCTCGGTATGCGGCGAGTCCGTAACGGTGTGCGCCACCGTCACCGCAGTCGCACCCGGCAGCGGCACCCCCACCGGAACCGTCACCTTCACCGGCCCCGGCGGACTGAACGAGACCGTGACCCTCGACGCGGGCGGCACGGCCTGCCTGACCACGACCACACTGGAGACCGGCACGGTCACGGCCGTCTACAACGGTGACGGATGCTTCTCCTCATCGACCGGCACTGCACCGGTGACCGTCAACCAGGCCTCCAGCACGGTATCGGTGACGGTGGAACCCAACCCCTCGGTATGCGGCGAGTCCGTGACGGTGTGCGCCACCGTCACCGCAGTCGCACCCGGCAGCGGGACCCCCACCGGAACCGTCACCTTCACCGGCCCCGGCGGACTGAACGTGACACTGGCCTTGGACGCCGGCGGCACGGCCTGCCTGACCACCAGCAGCCTCACCACCGGCACGTACTCGGCCACCTACAACGGCGACTCCTGCTTCGCCGGCTCCGACGGTCTCTTCGACGTGACGGTCAACCAGGCCGCCAGCACCACCACCGTGTCGGTGACCCCCAACCCGTCGGTATGCGGCGAGACCGTGACGGTGTGCGCCACGGTCACGGGAGCGGCCAGCGGCACCCCCACCGGAACGGTCACCTTCACCGGCCCCGGCGGACTGAACGAGACCGTACCCCTGAACGCAGGCGGCACGGCCTGCGTCACCACCAGCAGCCTCACCAGCGGCACGGTCACGGCCGTCTACAACGGGGACGGATGCTTCTCCTCATCGACCGGCACCGCACCGGTGACCGTCAACCAGGCGGCCAGCACCACCACCGTGTCGGTGACCCCCAACCCGTCGGTATGCGGCCAGTCCGTGACGGTCTGCGCCACCGTCACCGCAGTGGCACCCGGCAGCGGCACCCCCACCGGAACCGTCACCTTCACCGGCCCCGGCGGACTGAACGAGACCGTACCCCTGAACGCAGGCGGCACGGCCTGCGTCACCACCAGCAGCCTCACCAGCGGCACGGT
>NZ_JBIAVJ010000016.1:121183-203128 GCF_042894025.1 Streptomyces sp. NPDC001549 | reverse complement strand
CGGTCACGGCCGTCTACAACGGGGACGGATGCTTCTCCTCATCGACCGGCACCGCACCGGTGACCGTCAACCAGGCGGCCAGCACCACCACCGCATCGGTGACCCCCAACCCGTCGGTATGCGGCCAGTCCGTGACGGTCTGCGCCACCGTCACCGCAGTCGCACCCGGCAGCGGCACCCCCACCGGAACCGTCACCTTCACCGGCCCCGGCGGACTGAACACGACCGTACCCCTGAACGCAGGCGGCACGGCATGCGTCACCACCAGCAGCCTCACCAGCGGCACGGTCACGGCCACCTACAACGGCGACGGGTGCTTCAAGCCGTCGAACGGCACGACGGGCGTGACCGTGAACAACGCCCAGACCACGACCGCGCTCACCATCACCCCCAACCCCGTGATCTGCGGCCGCCCGGTGACGTTCTGCGCCACGGTCACGACCGTCGCGCCGGGCAGCGGCACGCCCACCGGGACGGTCACCTTCACCGGCCCCGGCGGCTTCAGCCAGACCGTGGCGCTCAACGCCGGCGGCACGGCCTGCGTCACCACCACCGCGGGCGCCAGCGGCACGGTGACCGCCGTCTACAACGGCGGCACCTGCCACAGTCCCTCCGCAATGGCGGCCAACCTGACCGTGAACCCGGCTCCCACGACGCTGACGGCGGCCCCGGCGCAGATCCGCCTGCGGACGAACGGCACGTTCGTCATCCCGTCGATGAGCGCCACGCTCAAGGTCACCTCCAGCGCCGCTCCGCTCCCGGGACAACTGGTCACCTTCAGGGCGAACACGACGCTCGGACCCATCGTCCTCGGGACCGCGCTCACCAACGCCAGCGGGGTGGCGACACTGGCCCCGCCGATGCTGCCGGTTCCCAGCACGGTGATCACGGCGACGAGCTACACCGCGTCCTTCGCGGGGACGAGTTGCTACGCCGCTTCCTCCGTGACGGCGCCGCTGACACTCGTCCTCTTCCCGCTCCTTCCCTGACCGAACACCGGTCACCGCTCCGGGAGCCACGGGCCGGGGCGGGCCGGCTGACCGGGGCGGTGGCCGCCGCCCCGGTCAGCGGCGACCGTGAAGACACACGTGGTGCTTGGCAATGGGCCGGGGCGGCGCCGACGAGGGTTCGGCGTCGCCCCGGTCCGCTGCGGGCCGCCGGGCTCCGGCAGATCTGCCCGTGGGGCTGGTCGGCGTCCGCGCTCGGACCGAGGCCGAATCGGTACGATCGCCGACCGTGCTCCTCACCGCCGTACTTCGCCCCCGTCGTCCGCGGGACGGCGTACCGCTCGGTGCTCCGCACCGGTGGCGACGAACCCTCCCCCGCGGTCGCGTCGGATGCGACCATGATCCTGGTCGCCAGCGAACGGCGGCGGACGGACCCCGGGCGCCGGCAAGAGGCCACGTCCCTACCCGAGTTGCGCGCCCGAAACCTGGTTCCCCTGTTCCTGGCGCTCGCTTCGCCCGTAGTCCAAACGTCCATGAGTACGACCGCGCCCCCGTAGAAGGCAGCCCGTCATGAGTGAAGCCACGAGCCGTGGCCCCCAACGTGTCGTCATCGTCGGGGGGAGCCTTGCCGGCATGCTCGCGGCAGCAGCGGTCAAGGACCACGTCGATTCCGTTGAGATCCTCGAGGCCCACGATCTACCCGCAGGGCCCGGACCGCGCACCGGAGTTCCCCAAGCCGCCCACATCCACTGGCTGCAAGTCGGCGGCGCAGAGGCGATCAACGCCCTGCTACCGGGCAGCATCGACCTGTTGATGGCCGCGGGCGCTCACCGCATACCGGTGACGACCGACATGGTGATCTACTCTCCCGAGGGGTGGTACCGCCGCTGGCAGCGCGCCACCCACTACGTGATCACCGCGAGCCGGGACTTGACGGACCTCGTGGTCCGGAAAGAGGTCCTCAAAGACCCGCGGGTCACAGTGCGTACGCGCACCAGGGCCGTCGGACTGCTCGGCGACCGCCATGCCGTCAGGGGCGTACGACTGCGTGATGCCGACGGCATGGAATCGGACCTGCGCGCCGACCTGGTCATCGACGCCTCCGGCCGGGCCTCCCGCCTGCCCCGGTGGCTTGCCCAGCTCGGACTCACCGGCCTCGCCGAGGAGCGTCTCGACTCCGGCATGGTCTATGCGAGCCGCCTCTACCGGGCCCCCGTCCCCACGCGCGGCTGGCCGGTCGTCGGAGTGCAGGCCGACCCGCGTCTGCGCCGGCCTGCCAAGGCCGGCGGCATTCTGCCGATCGACGGCGACCGCTGGCACGTCAGCCTGATGGGAGCCCCTGGTGGAGAGCCCACTCGTGCCGCAGAGGACTTCGAGTCCTTTGCCCGTACGCTGCGCCATCCCATCATGGCCGACCTGCTGAAGCACGCCGAACCGCTCAGCGACGTCAGCGTCACCCACAGCACCGCGAACCGGCGCTACTACTACGAACGGCTCGGCGCGCGGCCCGATGGCCTGGTGGCACTAGGGGATTCCGTTGCCACCTTCAACCCTGTCTATGCGCAGGGGATGTCGGTGGCAGCGCTGGGCGCCCTCGCCCTGCGCGACCTGCTCGCGACCGGCTCGACCGGCGACCTGGCCCACCGCGCGCAGCGCGCCATCGCCCGGCCCGTCAACGCTGCCTGGGCCCTTTCCACCGGTCAGGACATCCACTTCACCACCACCCAGGGCAAGCGCCCGAAGCTCGCCGATCGGCTCCTGCGTCGCTACGTCAGCCGCCTGTCCCGCACAGCAACCGGATCGTTCCGTGCCGCCACGGCACTGACCGATGTCCTGGCTCTCCAGGCCCCGCCCACGTCCCTCGTCAGACCCGGTGTGCTGCTGGCCGCCCTGATCGGCCCCTTGCGTCCTCAGCTGGACAGCCCTCAGTTCAACTCGGCTGAACGTGACCTCCTGAACGGCCTGTCCCACCGAAGGACCTCACGGACCTGATGCGGGCCGCCTCCCTCGCGGAGGCGGCCCGCCGGGCGGGCGAGGTGGGTCAGTCGCGCAGCACCGGGATGATGTGCTGCCCGTAGGCGTCGATCGTGGCCTCCCGCGCGTCGTGCATGTCGTAGACGGCGAACTGGTCGACGCCCAGGTCGCGCAGGGCCCGCAGCTTCTCGATGTGTGCCTCGGCCGGGCCCAGCAGGCAGAAGCGGTCGACGATCTCGTCGGGGACGAAGTCGGTGGACGGGTTCCCGGCCCGGCCGTGGTGGCTGTAGTCGTAGCCCTGGCGGGCCTTGATGTACTCGGTGAGCTCGTCGGGGACCATCGAGGAGTGCTCGCCGTAGCGGCCGACGAGGTCCGCGACGTGGTTGCCGACCATGCCCCCGAACCAGCGGCACTGGTCGCGGGCGTGCGCGAGGTCGTCGCTCACGTACGCGGGCGCCGCCACGCAGATGGTGATGTCCGCCGGGTCGCGGCCGGCCGCGACGGCGGCCTCGCGGACCGACTTGACCATCCACTCGGTGAGGTAGAGGTCGGCGAGCTGGAGGATGAAGCCGTCGGCCTTCTCCCCCGCCAGGGCCAGGGCCTTGGGCCCGTACGCCGCCATCCAGACGGGGAGTTTCCCGTCGCGGACCCACGGCAGGCGGACCGGGTTGCCGTCCACCAGGGCCTCACGGCCCTCGGCCAGGTCCCGGATGACGTCGATGGCCTCGCCCAGGCGGGCCAGGGTGTTGGGCTTGCGCCCGGCGACGCGCATCGCCGAGTCCCCGCGCCCGATCCCGCAGACGGTGCGGTTGCCGAACATGTCGTTGAGGGTGGCGAAGGTGGAGGCGGTCACCTCCCAGGTACGGGTGCCGGGGTTGGTGACCATGGGGCCGATGTGCAGCTTGCGGGTGTGTTCCAGGATCTGGCTGTAGATGACGAACGGCTCCTGCCACAGCACGGCGGAGTCGAAGGTCCAGCCGTAGCGGAAGCCGTTGCGCTCGGCGCGCTTCATGAGGCTGATGACCTGGGAGGCGGGCGGGTCGGTCTGCAGGACGAGGCCGAAGTCCATGGGGCGGCTCCTTGACGCTTTACAGGTACTGGCAGGTGGAGCGGGGGACGAAGGCCCCGTGGCCGGCCCGGCCGGTGAATTCGCGCTGGTCGATGACGAGTTCGCCGCGCGAGAGCACGGTGTCGACGCGTCCGGTGATCCGCCTGCCCTCGTACGCCGAGTAGTCCACGTTCATGTGGTGGGTCTCGGCGGAGATGACCTGCTCGGCGTGCGGATCGTAGAGCACGATGTCGGCGTCGGAGCCCGGCGCGATGGTGCCCTTCTGCGGGTAGAGGCCGAACATCCGGGCCGGGCTCGCGCAGGCGATCTCGATCCAGCGGCGGCGGCTGATGTGGCCGTCCAGGACGGCCTGGTGGAGGAGGTCCATACGGTTCTCCACGCCCGGCAGCCCGTTGGGGATCTTCGAGAAGTCCCCGCGGCCCAGTTCTTTCTGGCCGCGGAAGCAGAAGGGGCAGTGGTCGGTGGAGACCACCTGGAGGTCGTTGGTCCGCAGGCCCCGCCACAGTGCCGCCTGGTGTTCCTTCGGCCGCAGCGGTGTGGAGCAGACGTATTTGGCGCCCTGGAAGTCGGGCTCCTCCAGGTTGTCGGTGGACAGGAAGAGGTACTGCGGACAGGTCTCCCCGAAGACCGGGAGGCCCTTGTCGCGGGCGGCGGCGAGCTCTGCCACCGCTTCCTCCGCCGAGACGTGGACCACGTACAGCGGGGCGCCCGCGACGCGCGCCAGCTGAATCGCGCGGTGCGTGGCCTCGGCTTCGAGCAGCACCTTGCGGACCTCACCGTGGTGACGGGGGTCGGTCTCGCCGCGCGCGAGGGCCTGTTCGACGAGGACGTCGATCGCGATGCCGTTCTCGGCGTGCATCATGATCAGCCCGCCGTTGGCGGCGCCGCGCTGCATGGCGCGCAGGATCTGCCCGTCGTCGCTGTAGAAGACGCCGGGGTAGGCCATGAACAGCTTGAAGGAGGTGACCCCCTCGCCGACTAGGTGGTCCATCTCCTTGAGCGTTCTCTCGTTGACGTCCGAGAGGATCATGTGGAAGGCGTAGTCGACGGCGCAGTTGCCGTCGGCCTTGGCGTACCACCTGTCGAGTCCCTCGCGCAGGGAGTGGCCCACGCTCTGCACGGCGAAGTCGACGATGGTGGTGGTGCCGCCCCAGGCGGCGGCTCTGGTCCCGGTCTCAAAGGTGTCGGAGGCCGAGGTGCCTCCGAAGGGAAGTTCCATGTGGGTGTGCGCGTCGACCCCGCCGGGGATCACGTACTTCCCGGTCGCGTCGATCGTGCGGTCGGCCGTCCAGGCCCCGGCGGCCGCCGAGCCGTGTGCGGCCAGCGCCGCCACGCGGCCGTCCTCGATCAGGACGTCCGCGTGCACTTCGTCGGAGGCGGTGACGACGAGGCCGCCGCGGATCAGGGTGCGGATGCTCATGTGATCCCCCTACTGGATGCTGCGCAATGCCTGTTCGAGGATCTCGGCGCCCTCTTCCGCCTCGGCGACGGTGAGGGAGAGCGGCGGCGCGATGCGCAGCACGCTGGTGTTGTACCCGCCGCCCTTGCCGAGCAGCAGGCCGCCTTCGCGGGCCGCCTCCAGGACGGCGGCGGCCGCGTCCGGGTCGGCCTCGTCGGTGCCCGGCTTCGTGAGTTCGAGGCCGGCCATCAGGCCCCGGCCCCGGATCTCCCGTACGGCGGGCACGGTGGCGGCGATGCCGCGCAGCCGCTCCAGGAGCAGGCCGCCGACGCGGCGGGCGTTGCCCTGGAGGTCGTGCTCCAGCAGGTACGCGAGGTTGGCGACGCCGGCCGCCATGGTGACCGGGGAGCCGCCGAAGGTGGAGATGGAGTTGGAGTCCAGGCAGTTCATCACCTCGGCGCGGGCCACGACCCCGCCGATGGACATGCCGTTGCCGATGCCCTTGGCGAAGGTGAGGATGTCCGGCGGGCCGTTCTGGGCGTGTGCCTGCCAGCCCCAGAAGTTGTCGCCGGTGCGGCCCCAGCCGGTCTGCACCTCGTCGCTGATCCACAGGATGCCGTGGCGGTCCAGGACCTCGCGGAAGGCGCCGTACAGGCCGTCGGGCGGGGAGGTGAAGCCGCCGACGCCCTGGATGGGTTCGGCGATGAGGGCGGCCACTCCCCCGCGGGCCTGGCCGAGTACGTCCTCCAGGTCCTCGACGGCGGCGGCCGTGAAGGCGGCGTCGTCCAGGTGGGCGAGGGGGCCGCGGGTGCGGACCGCGCCCTGGACGTAGTACGTCTGCAGCGGCGAGAGGCTGGTCGGGGACCAGCCGCGGTTGCCGGTGATCGAGACGGTGGAGAAGGACCGGCCGTGGTAGCTGTTGCGCATCGCCAGGATCTGGTTGGAGCGGCGGTACGTCGTGGCGAGCAGCAGGGCGGTGTCGTTGGCCTCGGTGCCGGAGGTGGTGAAGAAGACCCGGGCGTCGGGGATGCCGGAGAGGGCGGCGACCCGCTCGGCCAGCTCGATCATCGGCCGGTTGAGGTACAGGGTGGAGGAGTGGATGATCCGTCCGGCCTGCTCGGACACGGCCTTGGTGACCTCGGGCAGGGCGTGGGCGGTCATCGTGGTGAGGATGCCGCCGAAGAAGTCGAGGTAGCGGTTGCCGTCGGCGTCCCAGACGTGGCGGCCCTCGCCGTGGGTGAGCTCGATGGGGTGCTTGTAGTAGAGCGCGAGCCAGTCGGGCAGGACGGTGCGGTGGCGGCTGAAGAGCGGGGTCGGGTTGGTCACGGCTGTACGAGCCCTCCGTAGGCGTCGGGACGGCGGTCGCGGTAGAAGGCCCACTGGTCGCGGACCTCCTTGATCAGGTCGAAGTCGAGGTCGCGGACGACGAGTTCCTCGTCCTTGTCGCTGGCGACCTCCCCGACGAACTGACCGCGCGGGTCGACGAAGTAGCTGGTGCCGTAGAAGTCGTTGTCGCCGTACTCCTCCTGGCCGACGCGGTTGATGGCGGCGACGAAGTACTCGTTGGCGACGGCGGAGGCGGGCTGCTCCAGCTGCCACAGGTACGCGGAGAGGCCTCGGGAGGTGGCGGAGGGGTTGTAGACCAGCTGGGCTCCGGCCAGGCCCAGTTGGCGCCATCCCTCGGGGAAGTGGCGGTCGTAGCAGATGTAGACGCCGATCCGGCCGACGGCGGTGTCGAAGACGGGCCAGCCGAGGTTGCCCGGACGGAAGTAGTACTTCTCCCAGAAGCCTTTGACCTGGGGGATGTGGTGCTTGCGGTACTTGCCCAGGTAGCTGCCGTCGGCGTCGATGACGGCGGCGGTGTTGTAGTAGAAGCCCTCGCTCTCCAGCTCGAAGACCGGTACGACGATCACCATGCCGGTCTCGCGGGCGAGGTCCTGCATCCGGCGTACGGTCGGGCCGTCGGGGACGGCCTCGGCCCAGCCGTAGTGCTCGGGCTCCTGGACCTGACAGAAGTAGGGGGCGTTGAAGACTTCTTGGAAGCCGATGATCTGCGCGCCCTGGGCGGCTGCCCGGCGGGCGTGCTCCTCGTGTTTGGCGATCATCGACTCGGTGTCTCCGGTCCAGGTGGCCTGGACCAGCGCGGCGCGGACGACTTGGGCCATGAGCTGCTCCTCGCGACGGGAACGCCGAGTTCTACGCACGTAGACGGTGTGCGTAAGGAGTAGAACGTAGGCCTCGTCACAGCGTGGGGCAAGACCGCCGTGCGCGGTTGGAGTAGTCGATCACGTTACGTCGCCCCGCGGTCGAATACGGTCACGAGACGGGCGGGTTAAGCGCCCCAAGACCCCCCTACGCGCCTGCGATGCCCGCCACCCGCAGGGCGTGGACCAGGTCGCGGTGCTGGGGCCCGGGCAGCGCCCGGGCCGCCCGGAGCAGTCGCGGGGCGAACCACTGCGGGTCGTGCCGGGCCAGGCCCGCCGCCTCCTCGGCGGTGCGCACCCGGACGAAGGCGCCGAGCAGTGCGTCGGCCTCACGGATCCGGCCGGCCCCGCCGAGGGCGAGCGCCGCGTCCGCGACCTCGGCGGCGGGGCGGGCGGCGCCCTGGCGCAGCAGGGCATCGGAATCGCCCTCCCGGCCGGCGGCGCCGAGGGCGGCGGCGGCCGCCGCGAGCCGCTCGGGAGGGAGCGAGGCCGCCTCCCACAGCAGGGTGGCCCAGTCGGCCGCCAGCCCGGCCCGGGTCAGCTCGGCGGCGAGTGCGGGCAGCTGCTCGGCGGGCCGGGCCGCGGCCTCGCACAGCAGGACGTGCGCCTCACCACTGCGGCCCTGGGCGCGCAGGGCGAGGAGGGCGGCGGCGACGGCTCCGGGGACGCCCGCCGAAGGCCCTGCCCGGTGCTCGGGATGCGGTGCGGGGCGTGGCGCGGCCTCGGCGCCGCCAGGGGCCTCGGGTGCGGGGGCGTCCGGGATGCCGAAGCGCGCTCCGCGCGGTGCGGGGAGCACGGGGCCGGGACCGGACCCCGGCGTACCGTCCCCGCCGGGGTGTCCCGGCGGCGGGGTGAAGGCCGGGGCCGCGGGGGCCGCCGAGCCCGCGTACCGGGCGCCGCCGGCCCGCCGCGCACCGCGCAGCCACCGCCCCTCGGCCCGGCCGACCGGCGCCTCGGCCCGCGCGGGGGGCTCCTCGGCGTCGGCCGCTTGCGGCGCGGCGCCCGGTTCGGCGCGCGGTTCGATGCCCGGTTCGATGCCCGGCCCGGCGCCCGGTTCGATGCGCGCCTCCCGCTGCCGGGGCACCCCGGGCAGCCACTCCGCAGCCTCGGGCCGCGCCGGCCACAGCCCGTCGGGGCCCGCCCGCAGGGCCCGCAGGCGGGCAGCCAGATCTTCATGGCGGGCCATCGCGCGGGCCACGTCGTCCTGGGCCCAGGAGAGTTCCCGGGTGAGGGCGTCCGTCTCGGCCCGGTCGGCGGCCCTGCCGAGCCGTACCGTCAGGCTCCGCAGGGCCGTCTGCGCATCGGCCCGCTGCGCCACCGCCGCCGCGATCAGGGTCCGCAGCTCCCCCTCGCCGCCCGGCAGCCGGTCCCACACGGCGACGGCCGCCGCCCGCAGCTGGGCCGCGTATACGGTCTCCCGCGCCGCGAACTCCGCCCCCCGCGCCCCGGCCAGGTCCCGCAGCAGCGATTCCACCACATCCCACGGGGGCATCGCCGCCCCGTCGAGACAGGCCTTCATCCCCTCCGGATCCCGGCGCAGGAACTCCCCGTACCAGCCTGCCCCGGGATCCAGCCTCTGCGTCAATCCCCGCAAGTACCCCGAGAGTTGACTGATCGCCAGCGAAGTCGCGGTCTCCATGACCGCATTGGATCCCACCTGTGTTACGGGCGGGCTACGGGAGTCTCAAAGCTTGACGGCGATCGCGGTGTGCGGACGCTTGCCCCGGCGCGCCAGGGCGGCGGGCACGTCCACCAACCAGAACTGCCAGCCGTACTTGCGCGACATCAGCTTCCGCACCCGCCGCAGCCCCGCCTCGTCGAGCAGCCGGGCCTCACCCTCCCGCGCCTGCGCCCCTTCCTCGACGCGCCCGCGCATGTCGCAGGCGGTGACGGTGACCCGCCCGTTGTTGCGGATCCGCTTGACCTTCCACGAATCGCTGCGCGTCCACACGTACAGCTCACCCCCGTCGGCGACCGCCCACACCGGTGTCGCCACGGGCGTGCCGTCCTTGCGGAAGGTGGTGAGACTGACGTACCGCGCCCTGCCGAGCCCTTCGAGATCCATGACCGCACCCTAAGGGCTGTCAGGCGGGCGGGGTCTCTCCGTGGCTAACCGTTTCCCAGGCCACGAACAGCTCGTCCGTCCCGGCCGGCCGCGTCTTCTCGACCAGGGCGCGGGTGTACGGGAGCTTCGCGCCGGTCCGCGTCTCGTAGTGGTGCAGGGCCACCTCCAGGTCGGGCCCCATGGTCCGCTCCACCTTGCCCCCGCACAGCCACGGCGGTGCCTCGGCCCCGAGCTGGTACTTCGCGTGGAACTCCAGCGCGGTGCGCAGCCGGGCGGACTGCTCGCCGTACAGGTCGACGCCCTGGTGCCAGGCGGTCTCGGCGATGTGTGCGGACGCGGCGAGCGCGTAGCCGACGTGCATCAGGTTGCGGCAGGTCTCCTGGGCGATGCCGTCGACGTAGGTGCCCTGGTCGAACCAGTACGCCTTGACCTGGTCGGCCGTCTCGATGGCGGTGTACGGCGGGGCCATCGGGCGCGGGCCGTCCATCCGGAGGTAGAAGTACGCCGGCACGCGCGCCCGGAACCGCTCCAGGGACTCCCGGAAGATCACCTGGTCCTCCAGGAAGACGGCGATGGAGACGGCGGCGTCGGTCATGGCCAGTTCCCAGTTGCCGTTGTAGGCGGGCACCTGGGCGCGGACGGCCGGCAGGTAGGCCTTGCGCAGCATCTCCTTGAACCGGGTGACCCGGGGCTCCTCCCAGTTCGGGTAGTCGGCGTGCACGATCTCGGCGGCCCGCGCCCAGCTGGATCCGGACCAGGCGGCCTGGAGTCCGGCGTTGTCCTCGCGGTGCTTCTTCATCACGGCCGACCAGGCGTCCATGATCTGTACGGCCTTGCGCGCGTGGGCGGTCCTGCCGTTCACCGACCACAGCAGGGCGTGGGTGTAGGCGGCGATCGCGTCCTGCCGTTCGTCGAGACAGGACCGGGGTCCGCTGTCGAAGGGGCAGGGCACCACGTCGGCCGGGTGCGGGGTGTAGTCGAGGGAGGCGTAGCGGCTGCCCAGGAGTGCCCGGTACGCGGAGAGCCAGGGTTCCTTGCCGGCCGCGACCATCTGCTTCGCCTGCCGGAGCTGGCCGTGGCTGACGACGACGCCGGGGTGGCGGAAGACCACGTCGCCCGCGCGGGGGCGGCCTTCGGGGGCGGCACACGCCGCGAGCAGCAGGCCGCCCGCGAGGAGGGCGCCGACGACTGCGAAACCGACTCGCTTGGATGCGTTCATGGCTGACACGCCTTCACGCTTGCCCCGCGCTCCGGACCTCCCACCGCCGATTGGGCCGTCTGGCCGCCGGGCCCGCCCGAACGGCAGGCCCGGACGGCAGGCCCGGACGCGCCCCGGGCGGAAACTAGGCGGGGACGACGGCGCAGCGGCGCAGCAGGTCGTCCAGGGAGAGGCCGAGCGCCGCGGCGAGGGCGGCGACCGTGAAGAAGGCGGGGGTGGGTGCCCGGCCGGTCTCGATCTTGCGCAGGGTCTCGGCGGAGAGCCCGGCGCCGGCCGCGACCTCGACCATGCTCCGGCCGCCGCGGGCCTCGCGAAGCAGGACGCCGAGCCGCTCGCCGCGCTCGCGCTCTTCGGGGGTGAGGGGGGTACGGACCATGCGCTCATCCTACCCCGCACACCAATAACTATCCCGTTATTCTTATACCGGTATAGTTATTGGCATGGTGAAACTGAAGACTGACCGAGAGATCGACGAGATGCGGGCCGCGGGCCGGGTGGTCGCCCGCGCCCTGGCCGCCGTACGGGAGGCCGCCGACGTGGGGGTGTCCCTGCGGGAGCTGGACGGGGTGGCCCGCGAGGTGCTCCGCGAGGCCGGTGCCACCTCGCCCTTCCTGGGCTACCGGCCGCCGTTCGCGCCCGTGCCCTTCCCCGCCGTGGTGTGCGTCTCGGTGAACGACGCGATCGTGCACGGCATCCCCGGCGACTACCGGCTGCGCGGCGGTGACCTGGTCAGCGTCGACTGCGGGGCGAAGCTCGGCGGCTGGGTCGGGGACGCGGCGGTCAGCTTCACCGTGGGCCCGGCCCGGCCCGACGACCTCCGGCTGATCGAGACCTCCGAGGCGGCCCTCGCCGCCGGGATCGCCGCCGCCGTGCCCGGCAACCGGATCGGCGACATCGCCCACGCGATCGGTGCCACCTGCCGAGCCGCCGGGTACGGGGTGCCGGACGGCTTCGGCGGCCACGGCATCGGCCGCACCATGCACGAGGACCCGGGCGTGCCCAACGAGGGCCCGCCGGGACGCGGCATGAAGCTGCGCCCCGGCCTGGTCCTCGCCATCGAGCCGATGCTGATCGCGGGCGGCACGGACGACTACACCTGCGACGCGGACGGCTGGACCCTGCGCACCGTCGACGGCAGCCGCGCCGCCCACTCGGAGCACACGGTCGCGATCACCGCCGACGGTCCACGGATCCTCACCGCCCTCTGATCCGCCCTCCCTCACCGCATCCGGACCGCCTCCGGACCGCCCTCCGGTCCCTACGGCTTCCCGTGCGGGCGGACCACCATCGCCGAGCCGCCGCCCCGGCGGCTGGTCTCGGCCGCCGCCAGCCAGCGGCCGTCCGGCAGCCGCTGCACGCCGGTGGCGGCGCCGATCTCCGGGTTCTGCCGGAAGCTGTGGCCGATCGCCTCCAGCTCCGCCCGCAGCGGGCTGTTCCACAGGCCCGGCTCCAGCTCGGTGGTGGTCTGGTTGCGCTGGCTGGCCCGCGGCGCGGCGATCGCGTCGACCAGCGGCAGACCCCGGTCCAGGTGGCCGGTCAGGGTCTGCAGCACGGTGGTGATGATGGTGGCACCGCCCGGGGAGCCCACCGCGAGCACCGGGCGGCCGTCCTCCAGCACGATCGTCGGGGACATGGAGGAGCGCGGCCGCTTGCCGGGGCCGGGCAGGTTCGGGTCCGGGACCCCGGGCACGGCCGGGGCGAAGGAGAAGTCGGTCAGCTCGTTGTTGAGCAGGAAGCCGCGTCCGGGAACGGTGATCGCGCTACCGCCGGTGGACTCGATGGTCAGGGTGTAGGAGACCACGTTGCCCCAGCGGTCGGCGGCCGTCAGGTGCGTGGTGTTCTCCCCCTCGTACGTGGTCGGGGCGGCCTGGCCGGAGCCGCCGCAGGCCGCCGGGTGGCGCGGGTCACCGGGGGCCAGCGGGCTGGTCAGCGTACGGTCCGGCGTGATCAGGCAGCCGCGCGAGTCGGCGAACCGCTGCGAGAGCAGCTCACGCGTGGGCACGTCCACCGCCGCCGGGTCACCGACCCAGCGGCCCCGGTCGGCGAAGGAGATCCGCGAGGCCTCGATGAAGCGGTGCAGGTACTGCGTCTCGGACAGCTTCGAGAGGTCGGTCCGCTCCAGGATGTTCAGCGCCTCGCCGACGGTGGTGCCGCCGGAGGAGGAGGGCGCCATGCTGTAGACGTCCAGGCCCCGGTAGCTCACCCGGGTCGGGTCCTGCCGTTTGGTCGCGTACGCGCGCAGGTCGGCGGTGGTCAGGTCGCCGGGGCGGACCTTGCGGGTGGCCGCCGGGCTCACCGGGGGTGTGCGGACGGTCCGGACGATGTCCTCGGCGAGGGGCCCGCGGTAGAGGGCGCCGGTCCCCTTGCGGCCGAGTTCGGCGTAGGTGGCGGCCAGGTCGGGGTTCTTGAAGGTGGAGCCGACCACGGGCAGGGCGCCGCCCGGCAGGAAGAGCTTCGAGGTGTCCGGGAAGTCCTTGAAGCGGTCCTGGTTGAGCTCGGTCTGGGCCCGGAAGGTGGCGTCCACCGTGAAGCCGTCGCGGGCCAGCTTCTCGGCGGGCCGCAGCAGTTTGTCCAGCGGGCGGGTGCCCCAGGCGTCGAGGGCGCTCTTCCAGGTGGCGGGGGTGCCGGGCACGCCGACACCGAGACCGCTGGTCTGGCCCTCCGCGAAGGGGATGGGGAGGCCGTTCTCCTGGAACAGCGTCTCGGTGGCCGTGGCGGGGGCGGTCTCGCGGCCGTCGATGGTGTGCATCCGGTGCGAGCGGGCGTCGTAGTAGACGAAGTAGCCGCCTCCGCCGATGCCCGCCGAGTAGGGCTCGGTCACCCCGAGGGCGGCGGCGGTGGCGATCGCCGCGTCCACGGCGTTGCCGCCGGAGCGCAGGACGGCGATGCCCGCGGCGGTGGCGTCGGTGTCGACGCTGGCGACGGCCCCGCCGTAGCCGGCGGCGACCGGCACCTTGGCCGGCGGGGCGGTCGTGGTGGGCGGGGCCGCGGCCCCGGTGGAGACGAGTGCCCCGGCGAGGGCGACGAGCGCTAGCTGACGTGCGGCGGGAGCACGCATGCGGTTCCTCCGGTCGACGGCCGGTCAGGTCTGGTTCGCGCAGCGTAACTTCACCTCACCCCCCGCGTCAGGACGGCGGCCCGGCCGCTACCATCCGCCGCATGAACGACGACGTGCGCAACATCGTGCTCGGGGTGATAGCCACCGCCGTCAGCGGCGGGTTCGGCTGGTTCGCCCGGACCTATCTGTGGCGCCGTACGCTGCGCCGCAAGCAGGGGTTCTTCGGACTGCCGGCCGGCGGCGAGTGCCTGTTCGTGGTGAACCGGCAGATGGGCGGCAAGGAGTCGTCGGTGCACCGCAACGACGCGTTCGCGCTGCTGGAGATCTCCGCGCTGATCAAGGACTGCGGGGCCAACGTCCAGATCGTCACGCACGACGAGGCGCGTCAGGGCTTCGGCGACCGCGCCGAGTTCTGTGTCGGCGGCCCGACGTCCAACGCCCGTACGGTGGCGCACCTGGCCTCGATGCTGCCGGGGGTACGGGTGAACGTCGACACCCAGGAGCACGAGGACCGGGGCGCGATCCAGGTGGGCGGCGAGAGCTACCGGTGGGCCAAGGGGCGGGTGGAGTACGTGCTGCTGGCCAGGCTGACGGGCGCACAGGGCGGCCGCCCCGTCTTCCTGCTCTCCGGGCAGACGGCGGTCAGCAACCAGGCCGCCGCACGCTACCTGGCCCGCAACCACGAGCGGCTGGCCCGCACGTACGGGAAGGATCCTTTCTGCCTGGTGCTGAAGGTGGTCAACTCCGATGCCTACGGCCCCGATGTGACCGAGCTCGCGGCCGATGTCACCCAGGCCGCCCTGACACCCGAACCGGCAGCCGTGTGATCCCGTTGATGAAGTTGGAGACCAGTCGGCGCGGCGGTCCCGCCAGTTCCGGCGTTGGCATGGCCGCGCACCACTCCTCGTAGAGGATGCGCAGCTGGAGCCGGGCGAAGTGGGCGCCGAGGCAGACGTGCGGGCCGTCCCCGAAGGAGACGTGCGGGTTGGGCGTCCGCGCCAGGTCGAGGCGGCCGGGGTCGGTGAAGGCGCGCTCGTCGTGGTTGGCGGAGGCGTGGAAGACCACCACCTTGTCCCCGGCGCGGATGGTGCGCCCGGCCAGTTCGGTGTCGGCGGCGGCGGTGCGGCGGAAGCTGAGCACCGGCGGGTGGACGCGCAGGAGTTCGTCGACGGCCCGGTCGAGCGGGACGGTTCCGTCCGCGAGCCGGCGGTAGGAGTCCGGGGCCCCGGCCAGTGCGAGCAGGCCGCCGGGGGCGGCGCTGCGTACGGTGTCGTTGCCCGCGACGGTGAGCAGGAAGAAGAGCATCTCCAGTTCGGCCGGGCCGAGTCCGGCCTCGGCGAGGGCGGTCATCACGTCGTCGCCGGGGTGGGTGCGCTTGTGTTCGGCCAGTTCGCGGGCGTACGCGAACATCTCGCCGAGCAGGGCCGGGGAGCGCGGGTTGAGCGGCGTGCCGTCCGGGCCGAGGAGCGGCGCCGGGGCGTCGTCGGGGTCCTGGTACCCGATGATCCGTACGGTCCACTCCAGTAGCAGGGCCCGGTCGGCGGCCGGGACACCCAGCAGGTCGGTGAGGTTCAGCAGCGCGTACTCGTCGGTGACGGCGCGTACGAGGTCGGCGGTGCCGTCCTCGGCGTCCTCGCGGGCGGCGGCGAGCAGGGCGCGGGCGCGCTCCCGTACCCGCCCGGCGAAGGCGTCGACGCGGGCGGGGGTGAAGGCGCGGGACACCAGCCGCCGCAGCCGGCCGTGTCCGGGCGGGTCCTGGTTGAGCATGGTGCGGCGCAGGAAGGGCAGGTCGGCCGGGTCGGGGTCGCGGATCTGGGTGGCGCCCAGCCAGGAGGAGTACGTCCGGTGGTCGCGCAGGACCCGTACGACATCGGCGTGCCGGGTGACGGCCCAGAAGCCGGGGCCGGCGGGCCAGCCCTGGATCTCCGGCTCCGCCTGCCAGGCCACGGGGTGCCGCTCGCGCAGCAGCCGGTAGCGCTCGTGCGGGATGCCGGCGGCGTAGATGCGGGGGTCGAAGACGTCGGGGACGTCCGCGGCGTGATCCATGGGGTCACCGTGACGGGTGCGCGGCCCTGACCGCAAGGCCGCGGCCGCGGCCGGGTACCTACGGGTCCGTCAGCGCTTCAGGTCGCATTCGGCGGGGGCGAGGGTGGTGTCGCTGCCCTGCAGGGTGACGGGGCTGAGGGTGTCCTTCACGGCGGAGATGCCGATGGTGCACACGAGCTGCATGCGGGCCAGTGCCGACAGGTTGCCCACGGCGAACGGCACCCGGACCGTGATCCCCTCGTGCGAGTAAGGGCTCACCGCGAGCTTCTCCGTCCCCTGACCGGGGGGCAGCTGGGGCAGCCCCGTGGTGAGCCCGACCTCGCCGGCCCGGCCGCGGGGGCCTTCCAGCAGCAGGCGCAGCAGCACCACGCGATTGAGGTCGTAGTCCTGCAGCAGGCTGAACGGGGCCGGGACGAGCCGGTCGCCCTCCTTGGAGAGGAAGTAGAGATAGGTGCTGTTCTTGCCATCGGTGACCTTGACGGTGGCGGCGTGGCCGCTGTCGATCACCCCGCTGCGTTTGATCCCGCATCCGGTGAGCAGCAGGGCGCAGCTCACCAGCACCGCCGCGGACCTCGCCGGCGCAGCCGCCCGGGACCTCTTCCTGCGCCCTGTCATACGCGGGCCTCCAGCGGCATGTCGAGGGTGAAGACCGCTCCCCCGGCGGGCCCGTTGGCCGCGAGGAGGGTTCCGCCGTGCAGGCGGACGTTCTCCAGGGTGATGGCGAGGCCGAGACCGCTGCCGGCGGAGCGGGTCCTGGCCGCGTCGGCCTTGAAGAAGCGGTCGAAGATGTGCGGCAGCACCTCGGGGGCGATGCCGGGTCCGCTGTCGGCGACGTCGATCAGCAGCCGTTCGCCGTCCTCGCCCGGTGCGGTCCGTACGGTGATGCGTACGGGGGCGCCGCCGTGCCGCAGGGCATTGCCGACGAGGTTGGCGAGGACCACGTCGAAGCGGCGCGGGTCGAGCCGGGCGCGCACCTGTTCCGGCAGCTCGGCGACGATGCGGTCGTCGACCCAGTGGCGGCGCTCCAGGGTCTTGCGCACGGCTTCGGCGATGTCCACGTCGTCGAGGTTGAGCTCGGCGGCCCGGGCGTCGAAGCGGGAGATCTCCATCAGGTCCTCGACGAGGACGGCGAGCTTGCCCGTCTCTGTGCTGACCAGGCGCAGGGCCTTGGCGGTGTCGGCGTCGAGGCGTTCGGCGTCCTCGTCGAGGACCTCGGTGACGGCCAGCATCCCGGCGAGGGGGGTGCGCAGTTCGTGGGAGACGTCGGAGGCGAAGCGGCGGGCGCGGACCTCCGCGTCCTGCAGCTCGCGCACGGACTGCTCCAGGGCGCGGGCGGTCTCGTTGAAGGTGCGGGCGAGTCCGGCGAGCTCGTCGGCGCCCCGGACCTCGATCCGGGTGTCGAGGCGCCCGCGGCCGAGGTGCTGGGCGGCCCGGCGCATGTCGCGGACGGGCCGCAGCACGCTGCGGGCGGCCAGCAGCGCGGGCACGATGGCGATGGCCAGTCCCGGGACGGCGCCCTGCTGGGCGGCGTCGACCATGGCTTCCACGGTCTGCTTCTCGGTGGAGAGCGGGACGCTGGCGTAGAAGACGGCTCCGGTGGATTCGGTGAAGCCGTTGTGCTCGAAGAGGGCGGGGACGCCGATGGTGAGCCAGGGGTTGCCGCGCGCGTCCTCGACCCGCTGGAAGGCGGTGTAGTCGTTGCGGCGGACCTTCTCGCGCAGGTTGTCGGTGATCACGCTGGAGGTCGGCGTGCCGGGGTTGGTGGAGACCCGTACGCTGCCGTACTCGCCGAAGATGATCCACGGGTGCGGTTTGCCGCGCTTGCCGAGATCGATGACGATGCGCTGGAGCTCCTGCTGGTCCAGCGGAAGACGGAACTCCTGCTGTTCGACCTGGTCCCGCAGGGTGCTGATGGCGGTGTCCTGGGTCTGCTTGAGGATCGCGTTGCGCGCCTGCTGGTAGGTGAGGGCGGCGGTGGTCACCGCGCTGATCGCGGCGACCAGCAGGAAGGCCGCGATCAGTCGGGTGCGCAGGCCCAGCGGCGCGATGCGTCTCACGGTCGCCTACAGCGGACCGAAGCGGTAGCCGAAGCCGCGCACGGTCTGTATGTAGCGGGGGCTCGCGTCGGGGTCCTCGACCTTGGTGCGCAGCCGGCGCACACAGGCGTCCACGAGCCGGGCGTCGGCGTGGTAGCTGTGGTCCCAGACGTATTCGAGGAGTTGCTGGCGGGAGAAGACCTGCTCGGGCGAGGCCGACAGGTGCAGCAGCAGCTTGATCTCGCTGGGGGCGAGGGGCACGCGCTCGCCGTTCTTGGCGACGCTCAGCCCGGCGCGGTCGATGGTCAGCTCGCCGTGGTGCTCGACCCCGGGGCGGGCGCCCACGGGGTCGCTGAGCCGGCGCAGTACGGCTTTGATGCGGGCCTCGATGACCTCGGTGCGGGCGGGTTTGACGATGTAGTCGTCGGCGCCGGCCTCCAGGCCGACGACTATGTCGAAGTCGTCGCCGCGGGCGGTGAGCATGATGATCGGCACCTGGCTGGTCTCGCGGATGCGGCGGCAGACCTGGACCCCGTTGATCCCGGGCAGCATCAGGTCGAGCAGGACGAGCTCGGGGCGGAAGCCGCCCATCAGGGCCAGTCCTTCCTCGCCGGTCTCGGCGGAACTCACGTCGTGGCCACGGCGGCGCAGGCCGAGGCCGACCCCCTCGCGGATGGAAGGGTCGTCCTCGATCAGCAGTACGCGCGGCATCCGGTCAGTATCCCAAAGGTGTTGCGGGGCCTCGCCTCCCGTCAGCGGCCGGTCCTGCGCCGCAGGGAGTTCAGCATGTCGTTGATCTCCGTCAGGCGCAGCGGCCCGGCGAGGATGACGACGACGAGGGCCAGTGCGGCGGTTCCCGCCCCGACCGCGGCGAAGTTGCCGAACGGGTCGGCGGCGCGGGCGGCCGCGTACCCGGCGGCGGCCGCCGGTGCGCAGGCGGCCAGCAGCCGCAGGTGGGTCCGTACGGCGGTCGCGCGCCGTTCGGTACGGGTGCCGGCGCGCGGGCCGAGCCGGCGGGTGAGGGTGTAGGCGGTGACGGCGGCGCCCGCGAGGAAGGCGATGGAGGAGGCCGCGGCCATGCCGGTGACCGCCCAGCGCGGGGACAGCAGGAAGTAGGCGGCGGCGGACAGCCCGGCGGTGAGCGCGGCGATGACCAGGTTGAGGAAGAACGGGGTCCGGGTGTCGGAGAGGGCGTAGAAGCCGCGCGAGAGGACGTACTGCGCGGAGTAGGCGATCAGGCCGGGCGCGAAGGCGATGAGGATGCCCGCCATGACCTCGATGTCGGCGGCGCCGGTGCGGCCGTACTCGAAGACGCTGCCCATCACCCAGGGGGCGAGGGCGGCGAAGAGCGCGGCGGCGGGCACGACGAGGGCGGCGCTGGAGCGCAGGGCGTAGGAGATGTCGCGGCGCACGGCGCCGAGGTCGCCCTCGGTGGCGGCCGCGCTCATCCGCGGCATCAGGGCGGTCACGAGGGAGACGGTGATGATGCCCTGCGGGACGATCCACAGCTGGTAGGCGTTGCTGTAGGCGGTGTAGCCGGCGCCGCCCGCGAGTCCGGCGTCCACGGCGTGCTGTCCGGTGGTGGTGGAGAGCCGGGTGACGACCCAGTAGGCGATCTGGTTGGTGAGGACGAGCATGACCAGCCAGCCCGCGTTGCGCAGCGGGCGCCCGAGGCCGCTGCCGCGCCAGTCGAAGCGGGGGCGCCAGCGGAAGCGGGCGGCGCGCAGCGAGGGGACGAGGGCGAGCGCCTGGATGACGATGCCGAGGGTGGTGCCGAGGCCCAGGAGCCGGGTGTCGGCGGCGGTGAGGCCGGCCGCCGCGTCGTGGGAGAGGTAGAGGAAGAGCCCGAAGACGCCGATGATGACGAGGTTGTTGAGGACCGGGGTCCACATCATGGCGCCGAACCGGCCGCGGGCGTTCAGCACCTGCCCGAGCAGGGTGAAGAGCCCGTAGAAGAGGATCTGCGGCAGGCAGTACCGGGCCAGGGCGACGGTGGTGCTCGCCTGTGCCCCGTCGTAGTCGGTGTACAGCGAGACGATCAGCGGGGCGGCGAGGACCGCGACGGTGGTGAGCGCAACGAGGGCGGCGGTGCAGGCGGTGAGCAGCCGGTCGGTGTAGGCGGATCCGCCGTCCGCGTGCTCCTTGGCGGCCCGGACGAGCTCGGGTACGAAGACGGCGTTGAGCGCGCCTCCGATGAGCAGCATGTAGATGATGTTCGGGACCGTGTTGGCGACGGCGTAGCCGTCGCCGAGGAGTCCGGTGCCCAGCGCCGCGACGACGACGGCGGAGCGGATGAAGCCGGTGGCGCGGGAGACGATCGAACCGGCCGCCATGAGCGCGCCGCTGCGCAGCACCGAGGTCTTCCCGGGGGACGCGCCGGCGGCGCCGGGGGCGGCGGCCGCCCTGGTGCCGGTGTCGGTGCCCGTGTCGGTGGCGCTATCGGTGTCGGTGGCCGTCACCGGCGGGCCAGGTATGCCTGGAACGCCTTGTAGAGCGCCGTGTTGGCGACTCCGTCCATCGGTATCTCCCACTCTCCGAGCGTCTCGACGACCTGTCCGCCGGTGCCGAGCTTCCAGCGCAGCAGCCCGAAGGAACGTTCGTCGGGGTCAAGGGTGGAGGGTACCCCCCGCATGTCGTACTCCTCCGCTCCGAGGGCGTGGGCGTCGCACATCATGCGCCACTGCAGGGCGTTGCTGGGCCGTACGTCGCGGCGGTGGTCGGCGGAGGCGCCCGTCTGGTACCAGACCCGCTTCCCGGCGGTGATCATCGTGTGGGCGGCGAGGATCTCCCCCTGGTGGACGCCCAGGTAGAGCCGCATACGGCCGGGCGCCTCCTCGTTGAGGACCCGGTACTGCTGCTCGTAGTACGCGAGGGAGCGGCCGAGCCGGAAGCCGTCGCGCTCCTCGGTGATGCGCAGCAGCCGGTAGAACTCGGGCAGGTCCGCGAAGGTGCCGATGACCGTCTCCACGCCGGACTTCGTGGCCTTGCGCACGTTGCGCCGCCATTCCTGGTTGAGGCCCGCCCACACGTCGTCGAGGGTGCGGCCGGCCAGCGGCACGCGGAAGACGTGACGGGGCTGGGCGTCGCCGTCGTCCTCGCCGCCGCACCGCGTCCAGCCGCGCGTGCGCAGCCGGTCGGCGAGGGCCGCGCCCACCGGGTCGACCTCGGTGGCGAGCACGTCGGATATCTGCCGGCCCGGCCCGGAGGCGGACTTGGCGGTGGCCGCGTCCCAGCGCCGGTAGGCGGGGGTGGGACCGATGCGGACGGCGAAGGCGCCGGAGGAGCGCAGGTGGCGCATGAGCGGGGTCAGCCAGCGGTCGATGTGCGGATCGGACCAGTCGGCGACGGGCCCCTCGGGGAGGTAGGCGAAGTATTTGCGGGTGCCGGGAAATTGCCGGTAGAGAACGAGACCGGCGCCCTGAATCTGACCGTCCGGATAGTGCCATCCGACCCTTTCCGAGCGCCAGAGGTCCTTTACGCGGGCCCAGGACGGGTACTGGAGAAAGCTCGCCCCGCCGTGGCGGGAAAGGAACGCCTGGTATTCGGAGACGGACAGGGCACGCACCCGGAGCTCCCGGTCCTGGTCATGGTTCTGCTGGGCGGGGGTCACGAGCAGTGCACACACGGCAGACGGCCTTTCTGTCGTCCTGACGGTCTCTCACAGGACTCTCACAGCCGCCCGTGACCGAAGTGCGCGGCGATTGTGACCGGATGATGACCGTTTCGCTGCGGTCGACGTCACAAGAGAAAAGACGACTTTTTCCCCCGATTGCGGAACCTAAAGTCGAGTCGTTCGCATCCTCTTTTGCGGACGTTCACCTCCCCCGCTCCTGGAAAGGGCCCTTCGTTGAGCCGTATACGCCGCACCGCCATGGCGGGCACCGCACTTCTGGCCGCCTCGCTGACCGCCTGTTCGGGCGGGAGCGACGGTGGCGGTGACGACAAGGGCAAGACCGAGCTGAAGCCGAAGGCGCCCATGGCGGTCGCGGTCAACCTCGCGGGCGATCAGGTCAAGGCGGGCCAGCCGGTGACGGTGACCGTGGCCGAGGGCAAGCTGGCCCAGGTGAAGGTGACCGACGCCAAGGGCGCGGAGCTGCCGGGGAAGATAGCCGACGACGGGAAGACCTGGACCTCGGAGCGCAACGCCCCGCCCGGTGCGGAGTACAAGGTGGAGGCGCAGAACACCGAGAGCCAGAGCGCCACCACGCAGTTCAAGACCGGACCCGCCGACAAGGTGAACAAGGTCTCGATCAACATCTCCAAGGGCAGCTCGGTGGGCGTGGCGATGCCGGTGTCCCTTGTGTTCGACAACCCGGTGACGAACAAGGCCGACGTGGAGAAGCAGCTCAAGGTCACCACCTCGGACAACTCCGAGGGTTCCTGGGGCTGGATGAAGGACCACGACGGCAAGGACCGCGTCGACTGGCGGCCCAAGGACTACTGGAAGTCCGGCACGGACGTGAAGGTCGACATGCACCTGAACGGCGTGGACTCCGGCAAGGGCGGCGGGCTGTTCGCCCGCGACTACAACACCGAGTTCAAGATCGGCAAGGACCGCCGGATCCAGGTCAGCCTCGACACGAAGAAGATGTCGGTCACCCAGGACGGCCAGGCGCTCAGGACGATCCCGATCTCGGCCGGCACTCCCGGCGGCAAGAAGGCCTCCTGGTCCGGGAAGATGGTGATCATGACCAAGGAGGGCACCATCCGGATGGACTCCCAGACGGTGGGCCTGGACAACGCCTACGACAAGATGGTCGATTACTCGATGCGGCTGACCTGGTCCGGCATGTACGCGCACGCCGCCCCGTGGAACTCCGGCAACTTCGGCCGCACCAACAGCAGTTCCGGCTGCGTGGGGATGAGCGACGCCGACGCCAAGGAGCTCTTCGGACAGTCCCAGGTCGGCGACCTCTTCGAGGTGGTCGGCGAGGGCTCGAAGGGCCAGGCGGAGATCGGCAACGGCTACGGCGAGTGGAACCTGTCGTGGGACCAGTGGAAGGCCAAGAGCGCCCTGTCCGGCACCCCGCAGAACGGCTGACCGCCGGCCCGCGGCCGGTCCACCGCCATCGCCCAATCGTTACCAGTGCGTAACTTACCCATGGGTTACTTTCGGTAACACGCTCCCGTTACCGTCGGGTCACTTTGACAATCCCGGCGCACGCGCGAGGAGCGACAGATGCAACGCACCACCACCGCCGCGGCCGTGGCGACCCTGCTGGCGGCAGCCGTCCTGGGCCTGGCCCCCCATCAGGCCCAGGCGGCTCCCGCCACCACCGCGGCAGCCGCCGCAGACGCCACCTCGCAGCTGCGCTTCCACGACATCCCGGGCTCCGGCGGCATCACTCTCAAGGGCAACGTCTTCACCCCGGCCGGGGCCGAGAGCGGCCGGAAGTACCCGCTGATCGTGCTGCCCACCAGCTGGGGCCTGCCGCAGATCGAATACATCGCCCAGGCCAAGAAGCTCGCCGACTCCGGTTACGTCGTGGTCAGTTACACCTCCCGCGGCTTCTGGCTCTCCGGCGGCAACATCGAGGTGGCCGGCCCGCCGGACATCGCCGACGTCAGCGCCGTCATCGACTGGGCCCTCGCCAACTCCCCCGCCGACGCCGACCGCATCGGCCTCGGCGGGGTCTCGTACGCCGCCGGCATCACCCTGCTGGCCTCCGCCCACGACCCGCGCGTCAAGGCCGTGGTCGCGATGAGCGGCTGGGCCGACCTCATCGAATCCATCTACTCCGGCCGCACCCAGCACCTCCAGGCCGCCGGAATGCTCGGCGCCGCCGGATACCTCACCGGCCGCCCCGGACCCGAACTCAAGACGCTCCTCGGCAACTTCCTCGGCTCCCGGCTGGACCAGGAGCAGCAGATGATCGAGTGGGGCAGGAAGCGCTCGGCCTCCGAGCAGGTGGACCGGATCAACGCCAACGGCGCCGCGATCATGCTCGGCAACGCCTGGGGCGACACCATCTTCCCGCCCAACCAGTACGCGAAGTTCTACGAGCGGCTGACCGGCCCCAAGCGCCTGGAGTTCCGGCCCGGGGACCACGCCACCGCCGAGGGCACCGGCCTGCTGGGGCTGCCCAACGACACCTGGACCAACGCGCACCGCTGGTTCGACCGCTACCTCAAGGGCGAGCGCAACGGCGTCGACACCGAGGCGCCCGTGCAGATCAAGTCCCGTAGCAACGACGGGTACGAGGGCTACGCCGACTGGAAGTCGGTCGGCTCCGGAGGCACCGAGAAGCTGGCGCTCTCCGACAGCGAGCACCTCTTCGCCAACGTCGACTCCGGCGCCAACGGCGGCATCCTCCTCCTCTCCAGCGCCCTCGACCAGTTCGTGAAGGCGCCGCCGATCGCCTCCATCCCGCTGCTCCCCCGGGCCTTCGCGGCCGTCTGGCAGTCGGAGCGCTACGACGAGGCGCGCCGGATCCGCGGCACCGCGAAGCTGCACACCACCGTCACCCCCACCAAGGGCGACGGCACCTTCGTCGCGTACCTCTACGACGTCGGCCCGCTCGGCATCGGCAAGCTCGTCAGCAACGCCCCGTACACCTTCCACGGGAAGGCTCCCGGCCAGGCCTTCGGCGTGGACCTGGAGCTGTTCTCCACCGCCTACGACGTCCCCGCGGGCCACCGGCTCGCTCTCGTCATCGACACGGTCGACCCGCTCTACATCGAGCACAACCCCATGGGCGCGCAGCTGACCTTCTCCTCGCCGCGCACCGATCCCAGCTATGTGTCGGTGCCGCTGCGCGAGCAGTGAGCCGCGGCTGCTGCCGGGGCAGGGCCGCCCGGCAGCAGCCGCCCGGCGCCCGGCACCCGCCCGGGGCCCGGCTGGTGCCTGGCGCCTGGCGCCGTCAGTGCTTGAGGATCTTCGAGAGGAAGTCCTTGGCCCGGTCGCTCTCGGGGGCGGTGAAGAACTGCTCCGGGGTGCGGTCCTCGATGATCTGCCCGTCGGCCATGAAGACCACGCGGTTGGCGGCGGAGCGGGCGAAGCCCATCTCGTGGGTGACCACGACCATGGTCATGCCCTCGCGGGCGAGCTGCCGCATGACCTCCAGCACCTCGTTGATCATCTCCGGGTCGAGCGCGGAGGTGGGCTCGTCGAAGAGCAGGGCCTTGGGGTTCATGGCGAGGGCGCGGGCGATCGCCACGCGCTGCTGCTGACCGCCGGAGAGCTGGGCCGGGAACTTCTCGGCCTGGTCGGCCAGGCCGACCCGCTCCAGGAGCTCCCGGGAGCGCCGGTCCGCCTCGCCCCGCTTGCGGCCGCGGACCTTGACCTGGGCGAGCGAGACGTTGGCGAGGACGGTCTTGTGCGCGAACAGGTTGAAGGACTGGAAGACCATCCCCACCTCGGCGCGCAGCCGGGCCAGCTCCTTGCCCTCGGCGGGCAGTGCCTCCCCGTCGATCAGGATCGTGCCCGACTCGACGGACTCCAGCCGGTTGATCGCCCGGCACAGGGTGGACTTCCCGGAACCGGAGGGGCCGATGACCACCACCACTTCACCGCGGCCGACGGTGAGGTTGATGTCCCGCAGTACGTGCAGCGCACCGAAGTGCTTGTTGACGTCCCGCAGCTCGATCAACGGTTCGACGGCCATGTGCTGTCCTGCCCACTTGTCGGAGTCGGTCTCGGTGACGGCCCGAGTGCCGGACCCGGTACCGGTCCCGGTCCCCGTGTGCTGAGTCAGCGCAAACTATCCAGCCCCGGAAGGGCACTTCGCACGGGAGGGGTACCACGACACGCCGGGACGTCAGCCCTCGGAGGCCTCAGCGTACGCCTGGCTGAGCTCGGGTGATCCGGTCATCGCCCAGGACAGGCCCGACTCGATCACGTTCAGCTCCCGGCCCGAAGCCAGCCGGATCACCGGCTGGCCGTTGGGCCACACCCGCCAGGCGGCCCCCGGAACGGTCCGGATGATCACGGTCCCGAGGTAGAAGCCGGCGTCGTTGCCGAGCCAGGGCACCGCCTCGGGGTCCCGCCGCCAGCGCGGCATCAGCTGGTCCAGGGCCTCCAACGAGGCCTGGCTCTCGTCCAGTTCGAGCCCGGCCGCCCGTGCCTGGACGCGCAGCATCTCGCACTCCGAGAACAGCTCGGCGACGCCCTCGGGGTCGTCCGCGAGGGCGGCGGCGAGTCCCGCACCCTGTTCCGTTTGGCGTCGGTTCAGCCAGTTGTCCAGGAAAGGGATGTTCATACCACCCAGCGTCGCACCAGGATCCGGCGCTGACCACAGGGCGCGCCTGGATCCACCGGCCCGGATGGCACGGCACCGGCTACGGGCTACGGGCTACCGGCCGAGGTCCAGGTCCACGACGACGGGCGCGTGGTCGGAAGCGCCCTTGCCCTTGCGCTCCTCGCGGTCGACGTAGGAATCGGTCACGGCCTTGGTGAAGGGCTCGTTCCCGTAGACCAGGTCGATGCGCATGCCCTTGTTCTTGGGGAAGGCGAGCATCCGGTAGTCCCAGAAGGTGTAGGGACGGTCGTACTTCAGCGGGCGCGGGAACACGTCCGAGAGGCCGGCGGCGCGCAGCGCCTCCAGGGCGGCCCGCTCGGCGGGGGTGACGTGGGTGAGGCCCGCGAAGACGGCCGGGTCGTAGACGTCCTCGTCGGTCGGGGCCACGTTGAAGTCGCCGAGCACCGCGAACGGCCGCGGACCGGCCGCCTCCTCGGCGATGGCCGTGGTCAGGGCGCGGAACCAGTCCAGCTTGTAGCCGTAGTGGTCGTGCTCGACCTCGCGCCCGTTGGGCACGTACACCGACCAGACCCGGACCCCGCCGCAGGTGGCGGAGATCGCGCGGGGTTCCTGTACGCCCTCGTAGTCGGGCCCGCCGGGCAGTCCGGGGACCACGTCCTCCAGGCCGACCTTGGAGAGCAGGGCCACGCCGTTCCAGCGGCCGGTGGCGTTGACCGCCGATTCGTAGCCCAGCTCGCGCAACGCGTCGTGCGGGAACTGCTCCGCCGAGCACTTGGTCTCCTGGATGCACAGGACATCCGTACCGGAGCTCTCCAGCCAGGCCAGCAGGCGCGGCAGCCGGGCGGTGATGGAGTTGACGTTGAAGGTGGCGATACGCATACCTGCCAACCTACCGCCCGGCACCGACAGTCACAGTTCGGCGGAGTCCCCCGCGGTGAGTCGCCCGTGGTCGGTGCCGCCGAGGGTGTCCAGGGCGTAGTCGTAGACCGGCCGGGCGATGTCGGAGAGGTAGGCGTCGTGGATGTCCAGGGCCCGGCGCGGCTTGACCTCACGGAGGTAGTCGATCACCTCGGAGACCTTGTTCCAGGGGGCGTGTACCGGGAGCATCAGGGTCTCGACGGGCACTCCGGGCACGGTCAGCGCGTCCCCGGGGTGGAAAAGGGAACCTTCCACGAGGTAGCCGACGTTCGTGACGCGCGGGATGTCCGGGTGGACCACCGCGTGCAGCTCCCCGTGGACCTGGACCTCGAACCCGGCCGCCGTGAAGGCGTCGCCGTGGCCGACGGTGTGCACCCGGCCCGGATAGGCGGGGGCGAGCTTCTCGGCGACGCTGCGCAGGGTCCACAGCTCGACCGCCGGATCGGCGTCGAGGGCGGCCCGCAGCCGGCCCTCCTCGAAGTGGTCGGGGTGTTCGTGCGTGACCAGCAGGGCGTCCGCCCCCAGTCCCGCGTCCGGTTCGCTGAAGGCGCCCGGGTCGATGACGAGCGTGCGCCCGTCCTTCTCCAACTGGACGCAGGAATGCAGCCGCTTGGTGAGCTTCATGATCCCAAGGCTAGCGGTGACCGGGGGTGGTCAGGGGGTGGTGGAGGAGACGACGTAGACCTTGGAGACCTTGGGGTCGGTGAGGTCGACGGTGATGTCCCGGGTGGGCCGCGGGTCGTCCTGTTCGAGGGTGGTGCCCAGCCACGGGGTCTGCGGCTTCCAGTGCCAGCCGGCGATCGAGGTGTCGTGCGCGGAGACCGAGACCCCGGGGGTCAGGTCCTCCCGGCTGATGCCGAGCGAGGACAGGAAGCCGTCCAGCTCCGGCGGGGTGACCGCGAACTGGACGTACAGCCGGCTGGTGCGCCAGTTGTTGGTCTCCAGGAACCCGACGCGCCAGGCCTTGTCCGGGACCGGAACCTCGTAGATGCTGCGCTGCACCTTGGAGGGCCAGCCGGGGCGCACCTTGGACGCGCCGACCTTGGCGGCCTTGTCGCGGCCGCTCTCGCGGCTCTGCTGGGTGGAGATCGCCAGGTAGCCCGCGGGTACGCCGACCAGCAGCAGGATGATGATCGCGGTGATCCAGCGGCGCTTGACGACGTGCCTGCGGTCCTCGGCGGTGGGCGCCGGGGTGCTTTCGGAGTCGGGGGCGGAGGCCTGGTGGGGCAGGGTGGGCGGGTTCACTGTTCGTCCTGGTCCTTGGGGGCGGCGGGGTCGCGCCGCCCCAGCTGCTGCGCGTAGCGCTCGTACCGCTCGTAGCGCTCGACCCGGCGGCGGGTGGCGCGGCGGAAGCGGCGGGCGACGAGCCGGGCGAGGTCGGCGGCGCCGACCATGCCCGCCTCGGGTCCGAGCTGGGCCTTGGCGATACGGGCTTCGGGGCGGTAGCCGCGGCCGGTGAGGTGGCGGCGGAAGGCGTCCCGGGCCGGGCCGATCAGCAGGTCGTCGGCGGCGCTGACGCCGCCGCCGATGACGAAGCAGGACGGGTCGAGGGCGGCGGCGAGGTTGGCGATGCCGACGCCCAGCCACTGGCCGATGTCCTGGAGCAGCTCGACGCACATGGCGTCGCCCTCGCGGGCCAGCTCGGTGATCAGCGGTCCGGTGATCTCGGAGACGTTGCCGCCGACCCGGGCGATGATGTTGTACGCGACCGGCGAGTCGGCGGCGGCCAGCTCGCGGGCCTCGCGGACCAGGGCGTTCCCGGAGCTGTACTGCTCCCAGCAGCCGCGGTTGCCGCAGGGGCAGCGGTGGCCGCCGGGGACGACCTGCATATGGCCGAATTCGCCCGCGACCCCGTACCGTCCGCGCTTGACCTGGCCGCCTTCGAGGATGGCCCCGCCGATGCCGGTGCCGAGCGTGATCATGACGAGGTGGTCCTCGCCGCGTCCGGCGCCGAAGCGCCATTCCGCCCAGGCGGCGGTGTTGGCATCGTTGTCGACCATGACCGGGACCGCGAGCCGGGACTGGAGCGCGTCGCGCAGGGGCTCGTCGCGCCAGGCCAGGTGGGGTGCGAACAGCACGCGGGAGCGGTCGGCGTCGACCCAGCCGGCCGCCCCGATGCCGACCGCGTGCACGTCGTGCCGGTCGGAGAGGTCCAGCACCAGCTCGACGATGGTGTCCTCGACGACCTTGGGGCTCTTGGACTTGTCCGGGGTCTCCGTGCGGATCTTCTCCAGGATGATCCCGTCGGCGTCGACGACGCCGGCCATCACCTTGGTGCCGCCGATGTCGATGCCGACCGTGGGGACGCGCGGGGCCGTCAGGTGCGACCGGCGCTCCCGGGTCCCGATGGTCCGCAGGACGGTGCCTCGCGCCGACCCCCGGTGGGTGAGCGTGAAGTCCCGGTACGTGCTCATCGAGTCGTGTCGTCCCTCTTGGGTGCGGTGGTTCGGGGGGTCCGGCCGGCCTCGCCGGCCGGGCCGCTCCGGCCGGCTGCGCGGTCCGTCGCGGCCGTGGCGTCTGGGGTGCCTGCCCCTGATTCTGCCACTCGCTCCAGTTCGTGGCTCAGTTCGTCCAGCTCGGAGCCGCCCGCCATCTGCCGGGTGAGCTCGTCGAGCGTGATCGAGTCGCGGGTGTGGCTGCCCGCCATGGTGCCGCGTTTGAGGAGGACGAAACGGTCCCCGACCAGGTACGCGTGGTGCGGGTTGTGGGTGATCAGGACCACGCCGAGGCCCGCGTCCCGGGCGGCGGCGACGTACTTGAGGACCACTCCGGACTGCTTGACGCCGAGGGCCGCGGTGGGCTCGTCGAGCACGAGGACCTTCGCCCCGAAGTACACGGCGCGGGCGATGGCCACGCACTGCCGCTCACCGCCGGACAGCGTGCCGATGGGCTGGTCCACGTCCCGCAGGTCGATGCCCATGCGCAGCAGCTCGGTGCGGGTGGTCTCGCGCATGAGGTCCACGTCGAGGCGGCGGAAGGGGCCGCGGCCCCTGGTGGGCTCCGAGCCGAGGAAGAAGTTCCGCCAGACGGGCATGAGCGGGACGACGGCGAGGTCCTGGTAGACGGTGGCGATGCCGTGGTCGAGGGCCGCGCGGGGGTTGGCGAGCACGGTCTCCTCCCCCTCGATCTCGAAGGTGCCGGCGTCGTGCCGGTGCAGCCCCGCGATGATCTTGATGAGGGTGGACTTGCCGGCGCCGTTGTCGCCGAGGACACAGGTGATCTCGCCCGCCGAGACCTCCAAGGAGACCCCTTGGAGGGCGCGGATGTTCCCGTAGAACTTGCTGACGTCGGTCAGCTTCACCAGGGCGGTGCCCGCTCCGGGCCCGGTCGCGGTCTTCTCGGTCGCGGTCACTTGGTTGCCTCCGCCCGCTTGCGGACCCATGCGTTGAGCAGCGTGGCCAGCAGGAGCATCGCGCCGAGGAAGAACTTGAACCAGTCCGGATTCCACTGGGCGTACACGATGCCGTTGCTGGTCATGCCGAAGATGAAGGCGCCGACCGCCGAGCCGATGGCAGAGCCGTAGCCGCCGGTCATCAGACAGCCGCCGATGACGGCCGCGATGATGTAGAGGAACTCGTTGCCCACGCCCTCGCCCGACTGGACCACGTCGAACGAGAAGAGGATGTGCTGTCCCGAGATCCAGGCGCACAGGGCGACGCCCATGTAGAGCCCGATGCGGGTCTTCACGACGGGCACGCCGGTGGCGCGGGCCGCGTCGGCCCCGCCGCCCACGGCGAAGATCCAGTTCCCGGCGCGGGTGCGCAGCAGGATCCAGGTGGCGACGGCGACGATGGCGAACCACCACAGGATGGTGACCTTGAGGGTGACCGAGCCGATGTTCCACTGCGAGGCGAAGAGGGCGCGGGCGGAGGAGAAGCCCTCCATGTCGGCGATGGTCTTGGTGGAGACCGTGCCGGTGATCAGCTTGGTGAAGCCGAGGTTCAGGCCGGTCAGCATCAGGAAGGTGCCGAGCGTGATGATGAAGCTCGGCAGCTTCGTGCGGGTCAGCATGAACCCGTTGAAGAACCCGATGGCCAGGGTGACCAGCAGGGACACGCCGACGCCGACCCAGACGTTGGCGGTCATCTGGTAGCTGAACATCGAGCTCACCAGTGCCGAGGTCGTGACCATGACGCCCGCGGAGAGGTCGAACTCGCCGCCGATCATCAGCAGGGCCACCGGGGCGGCCATGATCCCGATGGTGGAGGCCGAGTAGAGGATCGTGCTGAGGCTGGAGGCCTGCAGGAAGGTCGGCGCGACGATGGAGAAGAAGACGAAGACGGCGACGGCGCCGACCACCGAGCCCAGCTCGGGGCGGGCGAGCAGCTTGCGCAGGGTGGAGGTGGGGGCGAGCCGTTCGTCGCGCCCGTCGGCGGGTGCGGCCGCGCTCATCGGCTGCCCCGCTTGATGTACTCCTCCAGCTCGGCCGCCTCGGCGGCGGTGACGATCTGCGGTCCGGTGAGCACCGGGCGGCCGCCGCCGAGCACGTTCGCGTTGTAGCGGTAGAGCCAGAGCAGGTCGATGGCCTCGTAGCCCTGCAGGTAGGGCTGCTGGTCGACGGCGAAGCCGAGGGCGCCGGACTTCAGGTCGCGGGCGACCGAGGCGTTGAGGTCGAAGGTGTCGACCTCCGCCTTGCTGCCCGCCTCGTCCTTCGCCTTGACGGCGGTGGGCGCGAAGGGCGCACCGAGGGTCACGATCGCGTCGATCGAGGGGTCCGCCTGGAGCTTGGCCTGGAGGGACGCCTGGACGGAGGGCATGTTGGTGCCCTCGACGTACAGGTTCTCCATGGTCCCGGAGAAGGTCTTCTTCGCCCCGGCACAGCGCTGCTCGTGGCCGACGTTGCCCTGCTCGTGCAGGACGCAGACGGCCCGCTTCCTCCCGCGCTTGTTCAGCTCGGTGCCGACGGCCTCGCCCGCGATCACCTCGTCCTGGCCGATGTGGGTCAGGGCCCCGTACTCGGCGGACTGGGCCGAGCCGGAGTTGACCGTGATCACCGGGATGCCGGCCTTGGCGGCCTTGGCGAGGACGTCCTTGAGGGCCTCGGGCTTGGCCAGGCTGACGACGATCCCGTCGACCTTCTGGTCGATGGCGTTCTGCACGAACTGTGCCTGCTGCTGGGCCTGGTCGTCGTGGGCGTAGACGAAGTTGATGTTGTCCTTCGCCGCGGCCTCCTTGGCGCCCTTCTGGACGATGTCCCAGAAGGTGTCGCCGTCGCCCGCGTGCGTGACCATCGCGAAGGTCCAGCGCGGCGTGGAGACGGCCGGCCGGCCCGCCTCGGCGGCCCTCGCGCGCTCCTCGGCGCGCTTGCCGCCCGTACTGCTGCAGCCCGCGAGCGAGGCCCCCAGTACCGCCGCGAGCACGGCGCCCACGACGCGTACCCCTGTCCGAACCCTAGCCACGTCGCCGCGCCCTTCCCTCGTCATCGATTCGGTCCGTCGTCGAGCCGGTCACCAATCCGGTCATTCCGGCTCCATTCCGGTCCAGCCGCTCAGTATCCGCCACAGTCGACCATGAAGGGTCATCGGGGCACGCACGGTCAGGTTGACATGCGCGGGCGGATTGACAGGTTCCGCCGACAGGGTCAGGTTGAGTGCATGCGCATCGGGTTGATCGGAACGGGCCGGATCGGGTCCTTCCACGCGGCGGTACTGGCCCGCCACCCAGAGGCGGGCTCGCTCCTGCTCGCGGACGCCGATCCCGCGCGGGCGGCGCGCCTCGCCGACCGGCTCGGGGCCACCGCCGCGCCCTCCGTGGAGCAGGTCTTCACCTGGGGCGTGGACGCGGTGGTGGTGGCGTCGGCGACCGAGGCGCACGCGGACCTCGTCGTACGGGCGGTCCGCGGCGGGCTGCCGGTGTTCTGCGAGAAGCCGCTGGCCCCGGACCTGAACCGGACCCTCGCGGCCCTGCGCGAGGTCACGTCCTCGGGCGGACTGCTCCAGGTGGGCTTCATGCGCCGCTTCGACGCGGGCTACGGCACGGCGCGGGAGCTGGTCCGTTCGGGCACCCTGGGGCGGCTGCACACCGTCCGGACGATGACGGCCGACCCGGCGCCGCCGGCGGCCGCGTACCTGGCGACCTCGGGCGGACTGTACCGGGACTGCCTGGTGCACGACTTCGACATGGTCCGCTGGGTGACCGGGCACGAGGTGGTCGAGGTGTACGCGGCCGGGTCGGACGCGGGTCCGGCGCTCTTCCGGGAGACGGGCGACATCGACACGGCGGCCGCCGTGCTGACGCTGGACGACGGGACCCTGGTCACGGCGACCGGTACCCGGTGCAACGGCGCCGGGTACGACGTGCGGATGGAGCTGGCCGGGGAGCTGGACCAGGTCTCCGTCGGGCTGGACGACCGGACGCCGATCGCCTCCACCGAACCGCACGGCCCGCCCCCGGCGAGCAAGCCGTGGACGGGCTTCCTGGAACGGTTCGCCCCGGCCTACGAGGCCGAGCTGGCGGCCTTCGTCCAGTTCGTACGGGGTGAGGGCGCCAACCCGTGCGACGGCCGGGAGGCGCTGGCGGCGTTCCGGATCGCGGAGGCCTGCGAACTCTCGCGCCGCGAGCGGCGCCGGGTGCGGCTGGAGGAGCTCCCGGACCTGCCGGCTCTGTAAGGGGGGCACGGGGCCACAGTACGGCGGGTGATCACCTGTGGCTGCGGCGCTTTCCGGACACGCTCAGGCGGTGCTGACGGCGCGCCGTCCCCAGGCGGTGCCGGCGAGGACCAGGAGGGCTCCGGCATAGCCGGGGAGCCCCAGCTCCTCCCCGCCGATGGCGATGCCGGCGACGGCGGCCCACAGGGGCTCGGTGCCCAGCAGCAGGCTGACCCGGGAGGGCGAGGTGCGGCGTACGGCCCACATCTGCACGAAGAAGGCGAAGAGCGTGCAGAAGACGGAGAGGAAGGCGAGCCCGGCCCACTGGGCGGGCCCGAAGTCCGCCGCGGCGGCCCAGGGGGTCGCGCCGGTGCCGGGTACGGCGGCCAGCATCGCGAAGACGAGGACCGCGGCGCCGAGCTGCACGGTGGTCAGGGACAGCGAGTCGGCGTCCTGGACGGCCTCGATGCGGGCCATGAGCAGGACGTGCAGGGTCCGGGCGAGGGCGGCACCGAGGATGAGCAGGTCACCGGGGCTGGGCGCGGTGAAGCCGGCGCCCTGGGTCAGCAGCACGACGCCGGCGACGGAGACGGCCGCGGCCCCGAGGAACCCGGTGGAGGGCGCCCGCTTGCGGACGGCGGCCTCGGCGAGCGGGGTGAAGATCATCGTCAGGCTGATGATCAGCCCGGCGTTGGTGGCGGAGGTGTGGACGACCCCGTAGGTCTCCAGGAGGAAGATCCCGCCGAGTACCAGGCCCAGCAGCCCGGCGCCGCGCAGCTGGGCGGGGCTCAGGGCGCGCAGCCGCGCCCACCCGGCGACGACGAGCACGGGCAGCACGAGCGCGAACCGGAGCACGAGCACGGCGATGACGGTGTGGGTGGTGGTGATGCCCTTGGCCGCGAGGTAGCTCCCGCCCCAGACGACGGCGACGGCCAGCACGGGCAGATCGGCGAGCCAGGCCCGGCGGGGTGCTTCGAGGGCGGGCGAGATCACGGTCAACGGAGGTCTCCAACGGCTCATCGGGGGTGGAGACGTCGGCGGCTCGCACGGGTGCGGGCACACCGTACCGGAGCCGACCATGCCGGGCGACCCCTTTCCGGGCCTGCGACCCCGGCCCCGTAGCATCGGGCCCATGGCTGATCTCTACGCCCTGGACCTGGCGTTCGACCTGCTCGACACCACGCCCGACGACGTGCTCGCGGAGGTGCGGCGCCAGCTGACGGGGGACGGACTGCTCTCGACCCGGGGCCCGGCGTGGCGCGTCGGCGGCATGCTCGTCGGCGAGTTCGGGCCGGGCGAGCGCGACGGCTGGGCCCTGACCGCCCGCCAGGAGGTCCACGAGGAACAGCTCCCGGAGGTGGAGGACCTCCTCCTGCTCCTGGCCCCCCACATCCGCCCGCCGGGCCCGGTCGGCCGGCTCCGCTTCTACGAACACGAGGCCCCGGACCTGCTGGTCCTGCGCGAGGGCCGCGTGGTCCAGCTGGCGCTGGACCGGCGGTAGGGGATGCCGCTGTAGCCTGCCCGGCATGGCTGAGACCTGGGACGAGCAGCGGCTGATCGCGGGCGGATTCCGGCGCGCGTACGCCGAATTCGAGTGGTACGACGGACCGCGCGCGGGCCTCGCCGACGTCGACGGCAGGCCGCACTACTTCCAGGGCTGTGACTACGACCATGCCGACGAGTCCGACGAGTACCTCGTGTGGCCGGCGAGCGAGGCCGCGGTGGTGCTGGAGCGCGAGCAGTGGGCGATCTTCGTCAGGTGGAACCAGCGCAGCGAAGCCGGGGAGGCCGGTCCGGAGAGTCATCCGGGCCTCGGTCGCGTCGACGCCCGCTACGACGAGCTGAACCGGCTGCTCGCCCCGCACCGGCAGTCGGCGGAGGGTGCGCGGCGGCTGGTCGGCGAGCTGGCGTTCGACGCCGGCGACCGCTACCGGGCCGACGGACCCGACTACTGGTTCCGGTGGCATCCGGGCAGATGAGGAACGGATCCGCAGCGCCGGGTCAGGCGCCGACGGTGCCGAACGACGCCCGGCCCGTCGGCCGGTAGGTGTGAATGGCCGTCCCGGACGATGTCGTACGGGAGGCCGTCAGCTCATAGGCGGTCGGCAGCCCGCCGGTGGGGAACAGCCTCTGCCCCCCGCCGAGAACCACGGGGAACACCAGCAGGTTGATCTCTTCCACGAGGTCCCGGGCGAGCAGCCACTGCGCGAGCTGCCCGCTGCCGTGCAGCTGGAGCTCACCGTCCAGCGTGTCCTTGACCCGGACGATCTCGCTCTGCAGGTGCTCCCCGTCGAGCACGGTGACCGGTCCCCAGGCCGGCTCCTCGAGGGTGGTCGAGGCCACGTACTTGGGCAGCCGGTTCAGCTTGCCCGCGACGGGGTCGGCGGGGTCGTCGTGCTCCGGCCAGTACGAGGCGAAGATCTCGTACGTCTTCCGCCCGAGCAGGAACGCCTCGGCCCGCCCGAACACCTCGGTGATGAACTCCCCCATCCCCTCGTCGGCGAACGGCGCGACCCACCCCCCGTACTCGAACCCGCCGCTGCGATCCTCGTCGGGCCCCCCGGGCGCCTGCGTCACGCCGTCCAATGTGACAAAGGTGGTCAGTGTCAGCTTCCCCATGGCTCTGCGCTCCTCGATCGATGGCCTCTACGGGTTCAGACTCCCGTCCACCCGAGAACTCATCGGCACGCCACGCAACCGACCGCCCGATCAGCCGAACACCACCGCTTCCGCAGCGCCCTCGACCGGGCCGGACTCCGGCGCATCCGCTTTCACGACCTCCGGCACTCGACCGCCGCCCTGCTCCTGGAACAGGGTGTCGAACTCGTCGTCATCAACGAACTCCTCGGCCACACCCACAACGGCGTCACCGCCACCGTCTACGCACACGTCCGCCTCCGCCTCCGCCTCCAGCGCCACGCCATCGACTTCCTCGGCCGCACCCTCGGTGGGGCCTCCGGGACCGCCACCGACCCCGACGACGGCGACGACCCGCCGCTTTGTGCAGCACCCGTCAGCTGACGTTGCCGTCAACTACTGCCGTCAAGGCACGCAAGGAGCCCCACCGAGAAAGAAATTCGGTGGGGCTCCTTGTGGCCATCAGGGTTGCGAGCTGGGACTTTGTGCGCTCACCCTTCGACCCGTTCCGATCTTGACGTGAGTTTCCAAGGCAACGCGCCAGACAAAGTCCGGCGAATGCCGCCAGGAGGCACGTGCACTATCCAGGAATGACGTCAACATTATTCTGCGACAGAATCTCAAGAAGCAAATCGAATTTGGAAATTGGCCCGCGGGCAATATCCATTACCGCAGACAAGGAAGAACGTGCGACGGAAATGTTCCGCCAAATCAGCCGAACCGGGGCACCTTGGAGATGATCCTCGAGAGACTCTCCCAATTCGGTAAAACTCTGCCCGATATACCCTCCTGGGCCACGGAAAACCTCGCCAATCGCGCAGAAGAAACTCGCGACATCCTTGATTTCATCACCCCCCATAACGATCTCTCGAGGGGGAACCGAATACTCCTCCTTAGAAGCAGATTCGGCGTACCTGAGCCCGGCTACTTCTAGCCAGGCTTCACGGGATCCGACCTGAAGCGTGCACCATTCACCACGCCGCGGTTGGGAAACGCGAAACCTGTCCCACAACCTGCGGGCCTCGGCATGCGGAGGCAACCCCGTTTGTGCCGTGACGACTAGATATTCCGGCGTATCTCCGACTACTAGCTTGGCGCCCCACATCGGGTAGCGCCCCATGGGCCGACCTTCGGCGTCGAGGACAAGTACCTCGATGTCACCCCTAAGCGTCTCGATCGGCGCGTCTAGGGTCGGCCGCACAAGCCGGAAGGCGACTCGGGCGTTCTCGGCTTCAAGGAACGCGCCGAAGTCGTCGTCGCTGTAGCGCCCGACAAAAAACCCTTCCAGATCGCAAGCGAATACGAATGCGTCACTTTCCTCGAACCGGACAGAATATTTCACCAACAACGGTCACCCGCCTTCCACCGAGAACACGTCGAATCAACAGGGAGTGATAACGGTGATCTTCGCGTACTTAACTACCGGGTCCGTGTAGCCATACTCCCCAAAGCGGTTCGGACCGACGATCCTGTACGTATTGCCCTTCCCGCGAACCTCCCATTCGCGCGAGCCCGGGAAACCCGACTGCGCGTGAGGACCCCACTTGGCCAGGTGCCTCGACGATTCTTCCCCTCGATAAATCCTTTGAGTAGGATCCGTGACGCTTTCCGTGCGTGGGGTCCCCTGCCCGGCCTGAATCCTGGCAACCTCGTCTGCAGCCCACCGAGGAACATTGTTGTCGTTGTGCACCAGCACCGGCGTTGTGCCGGCGAGCACATAGTACGTGTGGAGGTCGGCGACAGTGAGGTTGTATGTCTCGTTGAACGTCTCGTATGTGCGGATCGCGCTTACAGCAACGGATTCGCCATCGTCGGTACGGAGGTTCTCGCCCGGCTTGAGGTCTCCGGCGTTCTTCCAGACATGGTCGGATTCAGACCAGAACGGGTGATGGCCCGTTGTAGTGATGGTCTTGACACCATCGCTGGTCTGGATACTGAGGTCAATATACTTCTTGTCGTCCTCGGTGAAGATGGTGGCAGTGACAGGCCTTGCCCCCGTTTCGCCGGTTTCAGGGTTGGTAGCTCGCACCTCGTCGCCGGTGGCTAGCTGCTCGATCGGCTTGCTGGTTCCGTCTGCGAGTTGCACCTTCGTGCCCGCCACAAAGCTGTTTCTGGTACAGCTCTTGGCGAACAGCCTCGCAAGGAATCCTTCCGCCCTTCGCGCCACCGCGGTCCCCACCGCTCGCGCCGCCGCTCGCCCCGCATTGGCCCCCGCTGCCACCGGCGGCAAGGGAGCAAAAATCTCTGCGAGTACGGACTCAATGGCATTTTCGTCGGATTCAACACCGAACTGCTTGAACATCCGGTTGGCCTGGTCGCGCACAGAGACACCGAAATACGTAGTAATCGGGGCCAGCGGTCCCATCACGGCCATGTCCAGCATGCCGGCGTAGCCTCGGACCGCACCCGTCCAGATGTTGGTCCAGGTCGAGGGCTTCTTCTTCGCCGTCAGCGTGGTCACACCACCCCTGCCACTGCTCCCCCGGCATTCGGGATCGCGTGAGCAGAGTCGATAGTTGGATTCCCGGGCCGCACGCTGCGTGATGCGCCGCTGCGCGACCTCCACCACCTTGCTGGCCTCGGCCTGGAAGCCGCCGTCGCTGTCACCCTCGAAGTACTTCAGGCCGTCCGGGTCCAGATTGGTGATCGGGTTGCCGTTGGCGTACGTGTACCCGTTCATCTGGAGCGGGTCGGTGATGTCGATGACCGGGTCGACGGTGATGAAGCGGCCGGTGCTGGCTTCGTATTCACGGGCGCCGATGTGGGTCAGGCCCGTGGTGTTGTCGTCCTTGCCGGTGCCTAGGAAAGTGCGGTCGCCGGGCCAGCTGGAGGGCTGGCCACCCCGCGGGTTGCCGTACGGGTCGGACTTGCGCCGGGTGACCGGCTGGCCGGCCTTCTGCTCGACGCTGATCGTCGCGGTGTTGTGGTGGTCGGTGAGCAGATGCGACAGGGTGTGGCCGGTGGTCTTGCCATTGGTGCGGCGGACCGTGGTCGGGGCGCCGGGGCTGCCGTAGTAACGAACGGCGTCCATGGCCTTGCCGGCCTTGTCGACGGTGATCTCGGTTTCACCGAGGTAGAGGGTTCGGGCGCTTCCGGTTTCCTGGATGACCCGGTTGCCGGACGCGTCGTAGAGGTAGCTGGTGAGGTTGCCGAAGCTCCACTGCTGGGCCGCCGTCGGGGCAGGACTGGCGCACGTGAGAGTGTGCAGGTCGTTGCCATCGGCGTCATTGTCGTTGGGGACGGTGAGGCACTGGTTGGTGCCGGTGACGAGGGCCTTGTCCGTCTCGCGGTAGGTGAACTTCTGGCTCCGCGCGCCCGGCGTGCAGGCCTTCAGGACGGCCTTGCCGTTTTCGGCGGTGAGGCACTTGCCGAGGGCCTGGACGGTGTCGCCGGTGATGCGCCACTGCTGGGGCTTGGACTCGTTGCAGGACAGCAGCTGGACGGGAGTGCCGTCCGCGGTGTCGCCGTCCTGGACGTCGAGGCACTTGCCAGAGAGGCCCGTGACCGCGACGGAACCGATGCCGGGGCTGGTCGCCGAGAGGAGCTTGCTGCGGCGGTCCCAGTTCAGGGTCTGGGTGTCACCGTCGATGGTGCGGGTCTTGGTGCTGCCCGCCGCGCTGTAGGTGTAGGTGGACAGGGAGTCGACCGTGGAGCCCGGCGTCCTGGTGCTCTTGTTGACCTTGGTCAGGGCATGGGGCTGCTTCTTCGGGTTCGGCAGGGCACCGCCCGTGATCTCGACGCCGTAGGTGTACGTCGTCTCATCGTCGAGGGCGCTGTTGGTGGGGTCGCGATCGGTCAGCTTGGTGCGGTTACCTATGGCGTCGAACTGATAGTCCTGCCAGTAGGCATCACCCGGCGTACCCGATCCCACCTCCGTCCGGTCCGGGCCCGTGGGACCTGTGGGGCAGCCTTCCGTCTTGCCCGTCCAGGCGCGTACGAGCTGGCCCATGGCGTCGTAGCTGTAGCACTGACGGTCGACGAGGGCCGGGGACTGAGCGGTGGTACCGGGGTACGTGTCCGTGATGGCGGTCGGGTTGCCGACCGCGTCGTACGTGTAGCTGAGCGAGGAGAGGAGATTCGAGCCGGGCGCGGAGTCGCGCGTCTCCTTGTGGCTGGTCGCCGAGGCGACCCGACCAGTGTGGGGGTCGTAGGTGTTCGTGGTCCACACGCGGTTTGGTGCGTTGCCGGAGGCGGTGCGCAGGATCTCGCCGTAGGGACTGTAGACCGTGTCCGCGGTGTACCAGGACAGGCCGGACATGGTCTGCACCATGCCGTCGGCGTTGTAGCGGGTGATCAGCTTCTCGGCGGCGAGGCCGCCGATCGTGGCCGGGAGGGTCGTCGACTGGACCTTGCCCGTGGGGGTGTACGTGGTGCTGTAGGCGTAGCTGCCGGCCAGCCCCTTCGTGGCAGGCACGTCCGGGACGGTGATCCGCGATCCGGTCGGCCGGTACTCGCTGTCGTAGCTGGTGACCTCGGTCTTGTACGAGCCGGCGCCCCACTTGCGAGTGGAGGCGACGGGCTGGCCCTTCCCGCCCGGGAGGGTGTCGTAGGTCCAGGTGGCGATGGGGTCGGCGGTTTCGGAGTCGTCGCGCAGCGCGGTCTTGCGGCCGAGTACGTCGTAGGAGGCGTACTGGGTGACGTTGTAGACGTTGGTCGTCGAGACCTGCTGGTCGAGATTGTTGTACGTGAACGTCGACTTGCCGGTGTCGGGGTCCTCCGACGCAGTCATCCGCCCGCGGGCGTCATAGGTATGGGTCCAGTTGTTGCCGGCCGTGTCGGTGACCTTGGCGAGCTTTCCGCGAATGTCGTAGGTGTAGCTGGTCTTGGTCGCTGTGCTGAGGTCGGTGGCGGTGTAGTGCTCGATCTCGGAGGTGCGGCCCAGCGCATCGGTCCACGTCTTGGCGGCGCGGCTACCCGGCAGCGGGGCCGTTCCGGTGGGCGACATGGCAGTGCGCGTCAGGGTCCAGTCGCCGCCGTACTGGGTGAGGGCGGACTGCCGGGCTTCGCCCTTCTCCAGGGTCGTGACGCGCACGGCGCGGCCGAGGCCGTCGTAGGCGGTCTGGGTGGAGTTGGGGACCTCGGTGACCGACTTGGGGACGTAGAGCTCCGTGCTCAGCTTACCTTCGGCGAGGTAGCCGCTGTTGGTCTGGCTGACGGTTCCGTTCGCACTGTGCAGGGTGTCCGTGATCAGCCGTGCGCCGCCCGGACCCTCGGTCTGGCTCTGGCGGGGACGCAGCAGTCCGTCGTAGATCGCGATGGAAGTGCTGTAGGTTCCGTTGTCCTTGAGGGCGCGGGAGATGACGGCCGGCGTCTTGAGTTCGGCGATCTGGTATTCGAACGTGTAGGCCGCCGGATCGGTGGACTTCTGCGAAGGAGTCCGGACTTCGGTGCTCCGGCCGAGCTCGTCGTACACCGTGCTGACCTTGCGGCCGTTCGCGTCGGTCGATTCAAGGACGCTGCCGCGGCCCGGGTCCACCTTGGCGGTCACGGTGTGCCCGAGGGCATTGGTCACCGTGGTGGAGAACGCCGGTCCCGTCGCGGGGCTGAAGGCCACGCTCGACGGGTTGCCCGCGGCGTCGTAGGTCTTGACCGCGCGGCCGAGCGCGTCGTACTCGGTGCGGCCGGACGTCGTCCAGCCGGTGCCTGCCGCGTCAGTGGTGTCGACCTGGTACGGGAGCCCCCTGGTGGGCGCTGCGCCAAAAGCGTTCACCGCGTCGTAGGAGGTGCGGGTGGCACTGAGGCGCGTGCCGGCCTCGACGCCGCCGCCGGCGCAGTCACCTGTCGTCTCGATGACCTCGGACTGCAGACCGATCAGGTTGCTGGCGGGGTTGTGGACGTACTTGGGCTTGGTGCAGGACTGCTTGACGGTGGTCCAACCGGTGCCCTTGTTCTCCAGGACATCCGTTTGCGTCATCTTGAGGAGACCGTACGCCTCCTTCCCCTCATAAGTGTTGAGGGTTCGCTGCATACGGAACTTGCCACCACTGATGGACTCGATGTCATCGGTCCGGGTTGTTCCCGTCTGGTACGCAACCAGGTCGCTGGTATCGGTCCTCTTGCGCCTCGCCGTCTCCATGCTCCGCGGCCACGTCAGCTCGCGACTCTCGACGCTGCCGCCGGCCTTGCTGTAGGTGATGGTCTCTGCAACCTGCCCCTGGTACTGGCGCAGATCCTCGCCCAGGTCTTCCGTTCCCGAGGAATCCTTGACGGTGACCTTGGCGGTATCGGTGGACAGACCGCGGAAGTACCGGGTGCGGGTCTGGCTCTGCTCGGTCGCGTTGGCCTTGCCCGCGTTCTCGGTCGCACCCGTCGTGGTAAGGACGCTGGCGTAGCCGCGCCACTGACTGTAGGTACGCCGATCGGGCTTGCTGAACTCGTCGTCCTCCTTGGCCCAGGCGGCGTCCTCGTACGTGTAGCTGGTCTTGGCGTCCGGGCGCTGTGCCACCCGGTCCTTCTCGATCACGCTGTCCACGACGTACTTGTTGAACAGCTCGATCGGCGGGACCTTGTCCGGGTCCAGCCCCGTGTCCGCGGACCAGTGCACGGGGAAGCAGCGCGTGGTGTTCTTCGCCAGGTCAGGGACGGTCGCCCCCTTCGCGCACGGGGCCGAGTACTTGACCTCGATCTCGCCACCGGTCTCGGTGAGGATGGTCCCCACCCGGAGCCTGTCGAAGTCCGGTGCAGCGTCGGGCTTCCCGTTCGTGTCCGCCTTCAGGACACGGTTGGGCATGTCCACTACGTTGGCCTTGAAGGAGACCGGGGGCAGCGAGACACCGAGGGTGTCGTTCTTGGCGCCGTAGGCGGTCCGGGTGATGGACTCCAGCCACAGCGGAGGGCTCGTGTCCGTGCGGTGCTTGGGCAGCGACTGCTTGAGGGCCCACTGGTCGACCTTGGTGAGCGCCGTGGAGCCCTCGGTCCGCTGGCCGTAGGTGGTGACACGGTCCAGGCGCATGCGCGACCAGAACGTGGGAGAGAAGGTTTCGCACGCCGCCGCGTCCATCTTGCAGTTCAGCGAGGCGGGGGTGTCATACCATCCGATTCCGTTCTTGGAACCGAACAGGGACTCGGCGCAGGAGACGTTCTTCTCCTCGAAGCACCGCTGCGCCACGCCGAACTCGACTCGGCCCGCAGGGGCACCGGCGAGGTTGTCGGCGCGGAGTCCGTAGAGGATGCGGGTCGGGTATCCGCCGCGGATGTATCCGACCTTGGCGCGGTCCTTCTCGTTGACCTTCTCGTTCTTGGCGTAGCGGTTCTCTTCCTTCGCCCAGTCGATGATCATGGCGTTGCCGTGGATGTCCTCGACGTAGTCGAGGTTCCAGCGCCAGGCCTGGGTGCAGGAGGAATTCGCGTAGGCCGCCTGATAGCAGGGCTCGCCAGGGTGGTTGCCGAAGACCGGGACGGTGAAGACGGAGTCGGTCACGGTCTTGGGCGACGAGCCGTCCCCGTGGGTGCCGACGCTGTGGCGGCCGTAGTGGTAGCGCATGCCGTCACGCGTGGTGACGACCCAGTATTCGCCGTCCTTCGCGCCGTTGCCGCTGCCGGTCTTGAGCTCGACCTTGGAGCCGTCGTCCGTGGCGGGGACCCAGGCACCGCTCGCGGCGTCGTGGACGAGCTCGGTCGTCGACCCGTTGAGGGACAGGACGACGTTGTCGCCGGCCCAGCACAGGTCGCCCTTCTTCTTGTCCGCGGAGTTGTCGTTGTTCGGCTTGCCGCTCGACGAAGCCTTCAGGTCGTCGGAGCAGGAGCGGTAACGGCGTTCGACGAAGCCCGGGTTGTAGTCCCAGCCGTCACCGACCCAGGACGCCTGACCGTTCGTCACGGACGTCCTGCCGTCCACCGCCTGCGAGGAGTACGAGAACGCGATGGACGGGGTGGGCCCCGCCGGCGCCCGGGGCACCGTCAGCGGGTAGGTCCAGGAGAAACCGCCCCCGCTGCCGCCTGCGGTCCATTTGCCCGAGGGCGAGAGGGAGGTGGCCTTGTACGAGCCACCCGCGCCCGCCGCACCGTCGGAGGCGACGACCGCCATGGCGCCGGCGGCGCCGCCAACGCTCATGGTCTGCATGCCCTGAACGGGGGTCGCAGCCGGGTCGAGGGTCGCGATGACCTTCTTGCCACCGGCATCGTTCGCGCTCGGCACGTCTACGGAGACCGAGCATTCGGGCAGTTCAGGGTGGTCGAGGAAGCACGCGGGGTACTGCCGCAGCTTCAGGCGTGAGGACCACTCGGTGCCGTACAGGTCCTGGAACTTCGAGTAGTCCAGAGCGATGTCGACCGGGTTCACGGCGTCGACGGGCGGTGTGATCTTGATGATGGCGCCGTCCACGCCGGCGGCTTCGGTCTTCGTGCGGCCTTCGACGGCCGCCGACCAGGTGCCCGTCGGTGCGGTACCCGTCCCGGGGACCTTACCGATGCTGACCGGGAGCGAGCCGACCTGGACGAAGTCGGTAGTAGGGACAGGCGCCAGCGGAATGGTGGCCGAGGCTTCCGCGGGCGGAGCCACGGCGGTCGGCGTGTACTCCTCGAGCGGCTTCGGCGGATCACCGACCCATCGACCGAGCGCGTCCATGGCGGCCTGGTCGGGCTTGACCTTGAGGTCTTTCTGGAGCCCTGGCAGCTCAACGCCGCTGCGGTCACCAGGTGGTGCCGCCCAGGCCTGGGCGGGTAGAAGAGTTGCGACCAGCACCACGGAGAGTGTGATGCCGGTGCGCCCGGCAAGGCGCGCGCGTGCTGCGCGCGCCTTTCTGTTTCCGGGCAGGCGGAAATTCGCCGAGAACGGCGACATGCGGACCCCCCACGATCTGCCGCCACGGCAATGGCACATGGCTGGCAGGAAACTGACAATTAGCCACTGATTCTGTGGCCGGCGGGCCTGAAACACCAACGTTCCGATATCGGGTGTGGGCATTGTCACTTTGCCAGGTGTATACCCTGGGGTAATCAGCGCAAATCGGCCGCTAACGGCACGCCCTGCGGTGAATGCCAAGGATGAAGATGTCGGCGGGATGGTTCATGCTCAGCTCGCACGCCCTGCGCCTCAACGGCCGGGCGGAGCCGGCCGTTGAGGTTCTTCAGGCCAAGGGCAGAAATCATTTTGTGAGTGCCGAGGGCTGCGAAGTCGGGCGCCCGAGGGGGGAGAAGTACGTCGTGTCTGTCAGTGATTCCGCGGGCCAAAGTCCGCCAAAAGGGGCTGGATCAGCAGAAGCCCCCGTACCGGCGCGTAGGTGGTACAGGCGCCGGCGTGCCCTGGGGGGTCTGGCCGTGTTGCTCGCCGCCGCTGTCGCAGTGCCGGCCGGTGTGCACGTGGTCGGCGACGGGAAGTCGCACAGCCGGCCCGACAAGGACGCTCCGGTCGCCGAGCCGCAGGCTCGGCGGATGGCGGAGGAGAGCGGCAAAGAGGTCGAGGTCACGGCCGCGCGCAGCGCCAACACCACGACATGGGCGCGGCCTGACGGGTCGTTCCGCAAGCAGATCCACAGTGCGGCCTTCCGTGCCAACGTGAACGGCAAGTGGAAGCCGATCGACACCTCTCTGGAGCGGGTGGAGGGCGGCTACGCGGCCAAGGCCGTCAACGGCCGCGTCTTCTTCAGCGGCGGGTCGGCGGGGCAGGCGGGCGGTGAGGGGCGTGCCGCGCGTGGCGTGTCCCGGGTGGCGCTGCGGCAGGACGCGCCCGGTGAAGTGTGGACCGAGCTGGTCCGGTTGAACACCGGCGGCCACGACATGACCGTCAGCTGGCCCGGTGCGCTGCCCGCTCCTGTCATCGACGGCCCGCGCGCCCTGTACGAGAACGTCCGCCCCGGGATCGACCTGGTGATGACCGCGCAGGACGGCGGCTACTCGCACCTGCTCGTCGTCAAGGACAAGCAGGCCGCGGCCGATCCGCTGCTGGGACAGCTCAAGTACCGTCTGGCCAGCCCCGACATGACGTTCCATCTGGACGACGAGTCGGACGCGCTGAGCGCCCGTGACGCCAAGGGCGAGGAGATCGCGGGCTCGCCGACCCCGATGATGTGGGACTCCAGCGGCAAGGTCGCCACCACCGACAACCAGCCGGCGTGGAAGCCGACCGCCGTCGCCAAGCAGCACCCGACGCTGGCCCTGGCCGGCCTGGCCGGCGCGGAGGGCGCGCGCCTGAAGCCCGTCGCGGCGACGCTTGCCGACAACGCACTGTCCCTCACCCCGGACAATGCACTGCTCAATGCTCCGGAAACGGTATATCCGGTTTTCATCGACCCCTCATTCAAGGGGCACAAGCACGCCTGGACCCTGCTTTACAAGACAGCAGAAAATTCAAGCTTCTACAACGGGCAGAACTACAACGCGAGCGGCACGAACGAAGCCCGCGTCGGATACGAGTCCTCGAGCGGCGGCACCTCCCGCTCCATTTTCAACTTCGACTTCGGCAGCCAGCTCCACGGCTCCCAAATCGTCTCGGCCAGCGTCCGGGCGTTGCAGACCTATTCGTGGTCGTGTGACAGCAAACAGATGCTCATCTACTCGACCCCGTACATCACGTCGTCGAGTACCTGGAAGAACACCGACAACGCGGCCCACTGGGGCAGAGTGGTCGCCTCGGAGTACGCGGGATACGGCTACAACAGCTCGTGCCCCGACAACTGGATCGCACCCGACATCAAGGGCCTCGTCGCCGAAGCCGCCACCAGCGGCTGGGGGGCGCTGTCCCTGGGGTTCGCCGCCCCGAACGAGTCGGACTCGTACTACTGGAAGAAGTTCATCGCCAACGGCGAGACCGCTCCGTACATCGAGGTCGTCTACAACTCGCGCCCGGACACCCCGACCGCGGCGAACATGCAGACCTTCCCCGGCGGCCCGTGCCTGACCAGTTGGCCCGGGACCGGTATCGGCAAGACCGACATCACCTTCCAGGTGAAGGGAACCGACCGCGACGGCAACCTCGACAAGGTCCAGGTCGAGGTGTGGAACGCCGCCGGTGGACCGCCGGTCTTCGACCAGTGGTTCGAACCCAACAGCGATGGCGTCGTCAGCGCCCAGGTGCCCTTGACCACCTTCACCGATGGCCAGACGTACTACTGGCTCTCCCGCGCCACGGACAAGGACGGCGCGTGGTCGGGCAGCGGGCCGCACGAATCCGGTAGCGGCGCCTGGTGCACCTTCACCGTCAGCCACACCGTCCCGCCCAACCCGGCCGTCTCCTCCGCCGCCTTCCCGCCGCAGGGCGACAACTTCACCGAGTGGAGCACCGAGCCCGCCAGCACTCCCGGGCAGACCTTCACCATCAAGGGCAACGGCGCCAAGGCGGACGAAATCCGCGAGTACCAGTGGAGCCTGAACCGGCCTCTCTTCGACCAGAAGGCCGTGCCTGCTGCCGGCAGCGATGCGGCCTCCGTCCCGCTCCAGGTGGACACCTCCGGTCCGAACGTCCTCTACGTCCGCACCGTCAGCAAGTCCGGCAACATCTCCAACCAGAGCGTCTACGGGTTCCTCGTCAAGCCGAGGGCCGGCCAGGACAAGCCCGGCGATGTCACCGGAGACGGCAACCCCGACCTCCTGGCCATCGACAAGGACGGCAACCTGCGCACGTACGCGGGAGACAGCATCGGTGACACCGACGCCTACATCCCCGGCGCGGTCGAGAACGGCACGCCCGTGGCCCCTGGCTACTGGAAAGATGTCGCCACTGGCCAGTCCGCGCTCATCGGTCACTCCACGGACTGGTACCCGGGCGACGGCCTCACCGACCTGATCGCACGGATGCCCGACGGCAAGCTGTACGTCTATCCGGGCATCGGCATCGGCCAGTTCGATGTCGGCCGCCGCATTGAGATCCTGTTGCCCACGGGTGCGCCCAACCCGGCGACCCTCCGGCAGATCGTCGTCACCGAGGACGTCGACGGCGACGGCTTCGCCGATATGTTCGCCATCGCGGGCGACGTGCTCTGGCTCTTCTCCGGGTACACCGGGTCCAGCTTCACTTCCTACAAGCAGGTGGCCAACACGGTCTGGGACTCCCGCGACGTCGTCGGCGTCCGTGACATCAGCGGGGACAAGGTCCCCGACCTCCTCTACCGCGACAACGCGAACCCCAACCGTGGTCTCGTCCTCCGCAAGGGCAAGCCGGGCACGAACGGCGGAGTCGACCTCGGCTCCCTCAAGGACGGCGCCAGTGCCGCGGGCGGCCAGGACTACGCCTACGCGGGCACCGGCTGGGGCAGGGCCGACTACCCCAAGGTCCTCGGTACTCCCGATGCCACGGGTGACGGCATCCCCGACATCTGGGCCGTCGGGAACAACGGGAACCAATGGCTCTTCCAAGGCGGAACCAGCACCGTCGGAGGCGCGGTCGGACGCGACGAGGACGGCTGGAACACCTTCCTGACGATCGGGTAGTCGGGACGAACGGTCTCAACCGCGAGCGCCCTGCCGGGAGATCACTCCTGGCAGGGCGTTCCGGCGTTCCCGCTCCCCCGCTCGGAACGCCAGGTCGGATTCCTGCCAGCGGGGTCGATCCCGCCGCGATTTGATTGAAACAGCAACCAAATCGATGCGGGAGGAACGGCATGGACAGCAACAACACCGCGGCCCTGGTGACCGGTGGGAGCAGGGGGATCGGGGCGGCCGTCGCACTGCGGCTCGCCGAGGACGGGGTCGACGTCGCGATCACCTACGTCAGCGACGCGGAGGCCGCGGCCGAGGTCGTCGGGAAGGTGGAGGCGCTCGGGCGGCGGGCGGTCGCGCTGCGGGCCGATGCGGGGGACGCCGCCCAGGCCGCGAACGCCGTCGGGGAGACCGTACGGCGGTTCGGGCGGCTCGACGTGCTGGTGAACAATGCCGGTGTGGGCGTGCTCGGGCCGTTGGCGGAGCTGGCCCCGGCCGACGTGGAGCGCGTACTCGCGGTCAACGTACGCGGGGTGTTCCACACGACGCAGGCCGCGGCCGCGCACCTCGGGTCCGGCGGGCGGATCATCACGATCGGCAGCTGCATGACCCAGCGGGTGCCGGGTCCGGGCGGGACGCTCTACGCCATGAGCAAGTCGGCGCTGATCGGGCTGACCAAGTCCCTCGCCCGGGAGCTGGGCGGGCGCGGGATCACCGCGAACATCGTGCACCCGGGGCCGGTGGACACGGACATGAACCCGGCGGACGGACCGTACGCGGGCCCGCAGGCGGCCATGACGGCGCTGGGCCGGTTCGGGAAGGCATCGGAGGTCGCCGAAGTGGTGGCCTTCCTCGCCGGGCCACAGGCCGGTTACGTCACGGGGGCGGAGTTCGCGGTGGACGGAGGCCACGCAGCGTAGACCTCGCCGGGCAGCCCTCGCCCGGCGTGCGGGCCGACACCGCGGTGCGGAGCTCGGCTTCACGCCCACCGGAGACTTCGAGGACGAGGAGGTCGTCGCCGCGCTGGGCATCCCCGCGACCGCCCCCGCGACAGCCCCTGTGACCGGGACAGGAACCGCAGCGCCGTAGCGGGCCCGGGGACCGCAGCCCCGTGACCGGTCCGGGACTCCCCCGTAGCCGGTCCCGGAACCACGAGAACCACCGCGGGGGCGCACCGGTGCCGGTGCGCCCCCGCAGGGTGTGCGGCCCCGGGAGTGTCGGCCCCCGGGGCGGTCGGAAGTGCGGGGTCAGCCGCCCAGTTCCTGGTGGCGGGCGGTCAGCGCCGCCGCGCCGCCCTCCGTCAGCGAGCCGTAGAGGCGAAGGCGGGAGAAGCCGCCGTCCGGGAAGATGTCGATCCGGATGTGCGTGCCGACCGCCGGGGCGTCCAGGACGAAGCGGTGGTTGGTGTCGGGCTGCAGGCGGGTGCGCGGCAGGAACTCCGTCCACTCGCCCTCCTCGCCCGTCTTGACCGACAGGGAGGCCCAGCCGGCCGAGTTGCCCTTGAGGTACGCGGTGTCGATCTCGACGGCGCGGATCTCGGACTCGGCGACGAGCTGGTAGCGGATCCAGTCGTTGCCGTTGTCACGGCGGCGCGCGGTCTCCCAGCCGTCGTCCATCTTGCGGGAGCGGCCCGGGTTGATGGTGTTGGTCGGCGGGGAGTAGAAGCGGTTGGAGGCGTCCTGGACGGAGCCGCCGTTCTCCAGGGCCGCCACGTCGAAGGAGCCCAGCGCGTCGAGCCACTTCGGGTCGGGCAGGACCTCGCCGTAGACGCGCAGGCGGGCGATGCCGCCGTCGGGGTGCTGGTTGACGCGCAGGTGGGTGAAGCGCTGCGGGGCGTCCACCTCGAAGCCGTTGGCCGCGTGGCCGCCGACCGGGGTGCGGGCGACGATGGTCGTCCACTTCACGTCGTCGCCCTGGAGCTCCTCCGGGGTCGGCGCGAGGGCACCCGCCCAGTTGGTGGCCTCGACGGAGACGGCCTGCGGCATGTTGCCGCGGAAGTGGGCGGTGTCGACGACGATGCCGCGGATGACGCCGGGGGCGCCCAGGCGTACGAGCGCCCAGTCGTGGTCCTCGGCGGTCGGCCAGGGCTGGGTGGCGGAGACGCCACGGCGGCGGCGGGTCTCCCAGCCGTCCATGATCTTGCCCTTGTGGCCGAAGTGCTCGGGGTCGAAGTGCGCGGCCTCGGCGATGAGGAGGTTCTCGCGCTGGGCGAAGAACTCGTCGTTGGCGGCGATGACACCGGCGCCCAGCTCACGGGCGGCGAGGTTCGCGTACTGGGTGAACGGGAAGTCCGCGGTGCGGTAGTCCGCGTACGGGTCGCCGCCTCCGTACGGGTTCGCGTTGCCGGTGAAGGAAGCCAGTCCAGTCAAACGCTGTGCCACTGTCAGTTCTGCCTTTCGAGGAGGAGGCCCGTGGGCTCGGTCGGGGTGCCGTGGTCGGCGATCTGCGTGCCGCGCAGCCAGGTGGACTTGACGACGCCGTGCAGGGTCTTGCCCGCGTACGCCGTGACCTGGTTGCGGTGGTGGAGCTCGGCCGGGTCCACAGTGAACGTTTCTTCAGGGGCCAGGACGGCGAAGTCGGCGTCGCGGCCGGCCTCGATGGCCCCCTTCTGGGTGAGGCCCGCGAGGTTCGCCGGGGCCGCGGACATCCAGCGGACGACGTCCTCCAGGGTCCGGCCGCGGCGGCGCGCCTCGGTCCAGATGGCGGGAAGGCCCAGCTGGAGGGAGGAGATGCCGCCCCACGCGGTGGAGAAGTCGCTGGTCTTCAGGTCCGCGGTGGAGGGCGAGTGGTCGGAGACGATGCAGTCGATCGTGCCGTCGGCGAGCGCGTCCCACAGGAGGTCCTGGTTGGCGGCCTCGCGGATGGGCGGGCAGCACTTGAACTCGCTGGCACCGTCCGGCACTTCCTCGGCCGTGAGGGTGAGGTAGTGCGGGCAGGACTCGACGCTGATGCGGACGCCCTCGGCCTTGGCGGCGGCGATCAGCGGCAGCGCGTCGGAGGACGACAGGTGCAGCACGTGCACGCGCGCGTTCAGCCGCTTGGCCTGGGCGATCAGGTTGCCGATCGCGGTGTTCTCGGCGTCGCGCGGCCGGGAGGCGAGGAAGTCGGCGTACTTGGGGCCCGGGACGACGGGAGCGGCGTCCAGGTGGTGCGGGTCCTCGGCGTGCACGATCAGCAGGCCGCCGAAGCCGGTGATCTCGGCGAGGGAGGTGGCCAGCTGCTCCTGGTCGAGCTCGGGGAACTCGTCCACGCCCGAGGGCGACAGGAAGCACTTGAAGCCGTAGACCCCGGCGTCGTGCAGCGGGCGCAGGTCCTTGACGTTGTCCGGCAGGGCGCCGCCCCAGAAGCCGACGTCCACGTGCGCCTTGGCGCGGGCGACCTCCTGCTTGACGCGCAGGTTGCCGGTCGTCGTGGTGGGCGGCAGGGAGTTCAGCGGCATGTCGAGGATCGTGGTGATGCCGCCGGCCGCCGCGGCGCGGGTGGCCGTCCAGAAGCCCTCCCACTCGGTGCGGCCCGGGTCGTTCACGTGGACGTGGGTGTCGACCAGGCCGGGGAGCAGGACGTCGTCGCCGAAGTCCTCCAGCCGGGCTCCGGCCGGTACCTCGGCCTCGTACGCCAGCACGGCCGCGATCTTCCCGCCGGCGACGGCCACCGAAGCGGCGCGCGTCCCCTCGGGGGTGATGACGCGCGTCGAGCGCAGTACCAGTTCCACAGCCACGTCGGCCACCGAACCTCCCCATCCACTTCCACAGAGCGAAATTCAACGTTCTGTTGACGGAGTCTTCCCGGCGATCGGTACCCAGTCAAGAGCGTCCGGACGGAGCACTGACACACCAGGACCGCAATTGGATGTTTCCACAGGATGGAATTAAGATTTCGCTATACAGAATGTAGCTACCACCACCGGCAACCGGGCGGACAACTTCCGGAGGACGTCCGCCACCAGGACAAACCCTCTCTGACCGGCGGGGACGACCTCGACCCCAGCACTGGGGCGGACGCCGACCGCCGGGTAGGCTGCTCCCTTGCCTGCCAGCACCGAAAGGACCGCGCCGTGCCGACGTCCAGCGCCAGCACCACCGACGCTTCCTCGAAGACCCCCGCCGCCAGCGGTGGCGTCCAGTCTCTTGAGCGCGCCTTCGACCTGCTCGAACGCATGGCCGATGCCGGGGGCGAGGTCGGCCTCAGCGAGCTCTCCGCCGCCAGCGGTCTGCCTCTGCCCACGATCCACCGCCTGATGCGCACGCTGGTGGCGTGCGGCTACGTACGCCAGCAGACCAACCGACGATACTCCCTCGGCCCCCGTCTGATCCGCCTCGGCGAGTCCGCGTCGCGCCTGCTGGGTACCTGGGCCCGCCCCTACCTCGCCCGCCTGGTCGAGGAGACCGGGGAGACGGCGAACATGGCCCTCCTCGACGGCGACGAGATCGTCTACGTCGCCCAGGTGCCGTCCAAGCACTCCATGCGCATGTTCACCGAGGTCGGCCGCCGGGTGCTGCCGCACTCCACCGGCGTGGGCAAGGCGCTCCTCGCCTACACCCCGGCCGACGAGGTACGGGCCCTGCTGGCCCGCACCGGGATGCCGGCGGCGACCGAGAAGACCATCACCACGCCCGAGGGCTTCCTCGACGCGCTGGAGCAGGTCCGCAAGGTGGGCTACGCGGTCGACGACAACGAGCAGGAGATAGGAGTCCGCTGCCTCGCCGTGTCGGTGCCGAACTCGCCGACCGCCGCCGCGATCTCCATCTCCGGTCCGGCGGGCCGGGTCACGGAGGCCGTGGCCGAGTCCTTCGTGCCGATCCTGCAGGGGGTGGCCGCCGAGCTCTCGGTGGCCCTGGCCAACCAGAGCCCCGCGTAGGTTCGCGCAGGCGTACGGAAAGGCCCCGGCCGCCCCCTCGCTTCGAAGGGGCGGCCGGGGCCTTTCCGTGTGCCTTCGGTATGCCTTCGGTATGCCTTCCGTATGGCTTCGTATGCCTTTCCGTACGCCGCTCAGGGCGCCGGCACCGCGGCCTGGGCCGGGGCCGGGGCCGGGCTCAGCGTCAGGCTGCCGTCCGTCATCGTCGCCGTACGGTCCATCCGCTCCAGGTGCGCGTGGTCGTGCGTGACCAGCACCGTGGCCGTGGAGCGCTCCCGGGTCAGGGTGACCAGCAGGTCGAGCACGGCCGCCCCGCGCTCGTGGTCGAGCGCGCTGGTCGGCTCGTCGACCAGCAGCACGGCGGGCTCGTTCATCAGGGCGCGGGCGATGTTGATCCGCTGCCGCTGGCCGCCGGAGAGCTGGTGGGGGCGCTTGTCGGCCTTGTCGGCCAGGCCCACCGCGTCCAGCAGCTCCAGCGCCCGCCGGCGCAGCGCACGCGGGGGGCGGCCGGAGAGGTGCGCCATGACCTGGAGCTGTTCGGCGGCGGTCAGCGAGGCCAGCAGGTTGGGCTGCTGGAAGACGATGCCGATCTTCTCCCGGCGCAGGGCCGACTTCTCGGCGGGGCCGAGCTTCGTGGTGTCCTGGCCCGCGACGACGACCCGGCCGGAATCCGGGGTGACGAGGGTGGCGGCGACCGCGAGCAGGCTGGACTTGCCGGAGCCGGAGGGGCCTATGACCGCCGTCAGCGTGCCGGCGGGCACCTCCAGGCCGACCGCGTCGAGGGCGGTGAGCCGGCTCTCGCCGTCGGGGTAGGTCAGCGTGACGTCGTGGACGAGGAGGGTCATCGGGCGCTCCCGAGGGCGGTCAGCGGGTCGACGGCGGTGATCCGCCGGATGGACAGGGCAGCGCCCAGCGCGCCGAGCAGGATCATGATCGCGGCGGGGACGAGCACGGTGGCGGCGTCGAGGACGAAGGGCACGGGGCCGCCGCTGATCAGCGCGCCGAAGCCGGCGGCGAGCGCGGTGCCCAGCCCGGTACCGATGGCGAGCATCACGACCGCCTGGCCGAGGGCGTCCTTCAGGAGGTACGGGGTGGAGGCACCCAGTGCCTTCAGGACGGCGATGTCGCCGCTGCGCTGGATCGTCCACACCGTGAAGAAGGCGCCTATCACCAGGGCGGAGATGACGAACAGGAAGCCGCGCATCAGCTGCAGCGAGCCGTTCTCGGCCTGGTACGAGCCTATGGCGCCCAGGGCCTCGTCCACGGTCTGCGCCTTGGTCGCGGCGGCCTTGTCCGCCGCGCCGAGGTCCACACCGCCGCCACCGGAGACGGCGACGACGGTGGCGAGGGTGTCGATGGAGGTGCCGGGGTTGCCGACGCGCTGCCAGTCGTTGAGGTCCGTCCAGACGACCGGGGTGTGGCTGTAGGCGGCGGTCCCGGACACGCCCGCCACGGTCAGTTCCAGCGGGCCGATCCTGAGCCTGGCCCCGGCGGTCAGGCCGCCCAGCTCCTTCGCGGCCTTCTCGGTCAGGACCACCTGGCCCTGGGTGAGGCCGGCGTTCCGCGGTGCGAGGCCCCCGGCGGAGTCCACCCCGAAGACCGAGACCGCGGCGGTGCGCTCACCCGAGACGGCGTTGGTGGTGCGGATGCCGAGCGGCTCCGCCGCCTTCACCCCGGGCTGCCTGCGCCAGGCCAGCCAGGCGGACTCGGGCACCTGGGAGTTGGTGAAGGACACCTTCTGGTCCCCGGTGGGCGCGGCGAAGGCCAGGTGCGTGGCGGGCAGACCGGTGATGGCCGAGATGTTCTCCCGGGCCAGGCCGGAGGTGAGCCCGGACAGCAGGCCCACCAGCAGCGTGATGAGCAGCACGACCGAACCCATGAGGGCGAATCGGCCCTTGGCGAACCGTAGATCTCTCCATGCGACGAACATGTTCCCCACCTTGGTCTTCCGCGTGGACACAAGGCATCGCGCCCCAGTAGTGATCCTCGTATCGAAGGGTGCGCCGGGACATCAAACTTTCGGTTGACCGGGTCCGGTCCGCCCCCACTTACGCTGGTCCGGACATGACTGCTCCCGTTTCCTCCGCCGTCCCCGCTCGCCCCGCCGTCCCCGCTCGCCCCGCCCTCCCCGCTCGCCCCACCCTCCCCGCCCTCCCCGCCACGCGTGCCCTGACGCCCGTGTCCAAGGTGCTGCGGCTGTGCCTGCACGCGCTGCTCTTCGGCCTGCTCGCGCTCGCCGCCGGGCGGGCCGTCACCGACTCCGCGCCCCGGGCCGGCTGGGTGATCGCCGCCTGCGCGGTGCTCGCCGCCGTCTACGCGGGCGGCGTACGGGCCCCCGCCGTGCACAGCTCGCCGCGCGCCGGGGCGCTGTGGCTGGCCGGGCTCGGCGCGGCCTGGGCGGCGCTGCTCGTGGTCTGCCCCGACGGGCTGTGGATCGCCTTCCCGCTGTACTTCCTGGAGCTGCACCTGCTGCGGCTGCGCTGGGGGGTCGCGGCCGTCGCGGTGACCGCGTGCGCGGCCATCGCCGGATTCCTCGCGCACAGCAGCGCGGTGACCCCCGGGGCCTTCCTCGGGCCGTTGCTGGGCGGGGCGGTGGCGGTGGCGACCGTACTGGGCTACCAGGCGCTGTACCGCGAGAGCGAGCGCCGCCGGGAGCTGATCGAGGAGCTGATCACCACCCGGGCCGAGCTGGCCGCGGCCGAGCGGGGCGCCGGGATCCTGGCCGAGCGGGAGCGCCTCGCCCGGGAGATCCACGACACCCTCGCCCAGGGGCTGTCCTCCATCCAGCTGCTGCTGCGGGCGGCCGAGCGGGCGCTGCCGGGGGAGGCTCCGGCGCTGGAGCACATCGCCCGGGCGCGCGAGGCGGCCCAGGAGAACCTCGCCGAGGCGCGTCGTTTCGTACGGGCCCTCACCCCGCCGGACCTGGAGCGAGGGTCGCTCGCGGCTGCCCTGGAGCGGCTGTGCGCGGGGGTCCCGGGACCGCGCGTGCGGTTCTCGCTGAGCGGCAGCCCGCGGGTGCTGCCCACGCCGTACGAGGTGGCCCTGCTGCGGATCGCGCAGTCGGCGCTGGCCAATGTGGTGCGGCACGCGCGGGCCGGGCGCGCCGAGATCACCCTGACGTTCATGGACGCCTCGGTCACCCTGGACATCGTCGACGACGGGCACGGCTTCGACCCGTCCTCGGTCGCCTCCGGCGCGGGCGACGGCGGCTTCGGGCTGCCCGCGATGCGCTCGCGCGCCGAGACCCTGGGCGGGCTGTTCACCGTGGAGTCCGACCCCGGCCAGGGCACCGCCGTGGCCGTCACCCTGCCGCTGGCCCTGGAACACCTGGAACACGCGGATCACGCGGATCACGCGGATCACGCGGATCACGCGGAACATCGGGACGCCGTGGAGGCCCTGTGACCGTCCGTCTCCTGCTCGCCGACGACCACCCGGTGGTCCGGGCCGGGCTGCGCGCGGTGCTGGACACCGAACCGGACTTCGCGGTGGTGGCCGAGGCGGCGACCGCCGAGCGGGCGGTGGAGCTGGCCGCCCGTGAACCGGTGGACGTGGTGCTGATGGACCTCCAGTTCGGACCGGGTCCCGGTATGCACGGCTCCGAGGCGACGGCCCTGATCACCGCCCGCCCGGGCGCGCCCCGGGTGCTGGTGCTGACCACGTACGACACCGACGCGGACATCCTGGCGGCGGTGGAGGCGGGCGCCTCCGGCTACCTGCTCAAGGACGCCCCGCCGGAGGAGCTCGCGGCGGCCGTACGGACGGCCGCGGCGGGCCAGTCGGCGCTGGCCCCGGCGGTGGCGCTGCGCCTGATGGACCGGATGCGGACCCCCGCCGAGGCGCTGACGAAGCGGGAACTGGAGGTGCTGCAGCTGGTCGCGGACGGCCTGTCGAACCAGCAGATCTCCAAGAAGCTCTTCCTCAGCCAGGCCACCGTCAAGTCCCACCTGGTGCACATCTACGCCAAGCTCGGCGTCGACTCCCGCACCTCGGCGGTCGCGGCGGCCGCCACCCGCAGGCTGATCCGCACCCCGTAGGGGGGCTGGCCCCAGGACGGACAGGCGGGGCTGCAGGCGGGTGCGCGGCGCGCGCCGACGGGAGCATCGGGGGTGTCGAGCCATCGAGTCCCCGGAACGAGAGCGAGCCCACGATGCCTGCCACCTCCATCCCCGCGCGCCGTGCGGCGGAGCGCCGCGACCCCGGCCCGCCGCCCGCCGCCGTCCGGGCCGCCTTCGCGCTCTGGGTCACCGCCGTGGCCGCGGGCGCCTTCGAGACCGCGCTGATGGCGGGCCGGGCTCCGGCCGACGGGATCGGTGCGGGTCTGGCGGTGCGGCTGGCCGTGTTCACCGCCGCCGTGCTGGTCGCCTTACGCATGCGCCGCGGCGCCGGCTGGGCCCGGATCACCCTGGCGATCGGCCTCGGGATCCTCGGCACCGCCTCGCTGGTGGTCGAACCGCTCGGGTACCTCCTCGACGGCGGATCGCTCTCCGCCGCGCTCGCTCGTGCGGACGCCCTGGAGTGGGTCTTCGGCGTCAGCAGGACGGTCCATCTGGCGGCCGTGCTGACGGCGGTGGTGCTGATGTTCCGCCCGGCGGCGAACCGGTACTTCCGCAGGTCCGCGTAGGGCCGGACCGGCAGGACACCCCCTACGCGACCCAGTGCGGCCGCTCCACCGCCGACGGCAGCGGGACCCCGTCGTGGAAGGCGCTCGCGAGGCGGCGGATCCCCTCGTCGAGCCGGTCGGCGGGGAGCGTGTACGGGATCCGGAGCCGGTGCTCGAAGGTGCCCGGGTCCACCCCGAAGCGCGCGCCGCGGCCGATGTGCACCCCGGCCGCGGCGGCCCGCTCGGCCAGGGCGGAGCTGACCGGCTCGCCCAGGTCGACCCAGAGCGAGAGTCCGCCCGGCGGGACCTGCCAGGACCATTCCGGAGTGTGCCGCTGGAGCGCCTGCACCAGGGCCTCGCGCCGGCTCCGCAGCTGCGCCAGCCGTGCGGGAAGCTCCCGGTCCATGCCGTCCAGCAGCGGGAGCGCGACCAGCTGGTCGAGCACCGAGCCGGTCATGTCGGCGGAGACCCGTACGGCCGTCAGCTCCGTGATCATCTTCGCGGTGGCCCGGATCCACCCCACCCGCAGCCCGCCCCAGTGCGTCTTGCTCAGCGAGCCGATGGTGATCACGTGGTCCGCGCCCCCGCGCGGGGCGAGGGAGGCCAGCGGCGCGGGTGCGGCCACGTCCAGCGCGATGTCGGCGATCGTCTCGTCGACGACCAGCCAGGTCCCGGTGGCGCGGGTCGCCGCGAGCAGCCGCAGCCGCTGCTCCGGCGGCATCAGCGCGCCCGTCGGGTTGTGGAAGTCGGGGATCACGTACGCCAGCCTGGGCACGGTCTGGCGCAGGGTGGACTCGGCTATCTCCAGGTCCCAGCCCGCGTCGGAGACGGCGATGGATCCGGTGCACAGCCGTGCGTGGCGCAGGGCGTCGAGGGCGTTGGCGTAGGTCGGGTTCTCGGTCACGACCCGGTCCCCGGGCCCGCAGAGCAGGCTGACGACCAGCGAGAAGGCCTGCTGGGCCCCGGCCGTCACCAGGATCTGCTCGGGGCGCGTGGGGAGCCCGCGCCGGGTGAACCGGTCGGCGACGGCGCTGCGGAGGTCGGGCAGGCCGAAGGGGTGGTAGCCGGGGCTGCGGGCGAGCTGGGGCAGCCGGGTCGCCGCCCGGGCGAAGGCGTCGGTGAGGCTGCCCTCCGGTGCGCCCATGGCGGCGATGGCGAGGTCGACACCGGGATCGCCGTCGGCGCTGTAACCGCCGGCGCCGAGGAGGGCGTGGGCTCCGACCGGGCGGTGTCCGTCGGGGAGCTCGGTCCAGGTGCCGGAGCCGCGCCGGCTGCGGACGTAGCCGCTCTCGCGCAGCAGGTCGTAGGCGCCGGTGACGGTGGCCCGGCTGGCGCCGACCGCCTCGGCGAGTTCGCGTTCGGCGGGCAGCCGGACGTGCAGGGCGACGCGTCCGTCGAGGATCAGCGTGCGGACGGCGTCGGCGAGCGCCCGGTAGCCGGGGCGGGCCAGGACGCCGGCGGGCAGCAGGGCCGCGAGCTGACGGCTGCCGATGGTTCTGTCCGCTGTCTGGACCACTCGCCCGATTGCCATGCCAACCTCCCCTGATTGGCTCTGACGGCCAGGCCAATCGAGGACCAGACTCGCTGTATTGGCCCCCGATTGGCAAGGAGATCCCGAGATGCTGACCGACCGTGACGAACGTGCCCTGCTGGCCGCCGCCGAGAACCGGATCGCCCGTCCGCTGCGGATCGGGGCCGCGCTGGCCTCCGTACGGCGCACCCTGGCACGGCGGTCACACGCGCGCACCCAGCAGCGAGAATCGGTGGCATGTCATCCCACACACACTCCGATCCACCCCTGATCGCGGGCCTGCTCCTGGCCGCCGGCGGCGGGCGCCGGCTCGGCGGACGGCCCAAGGCACTGCTCCCGTATCGCGGCCGCCCGCTGGTCGAGAACGCCGTACGGGTCCTGCGCGAGGCGGGCTGCGGCCCGGTGCACGTGGTGCTCGGCGCCTCGGCGGCCGAGGTCCGCGAGCGCGCGGACCTGACCGGGTGCGTGGTCGTGGACAACCCGGACTGGGCGCAGGGGATGGGCTCCTCGCTGCGGGTCGGCCTCACCTCCCTCGCCGGTACGGGCGCCCGCGCGGCCCTGGTCTCGCTGGTGGACCAGCCGGGCATCGGCCCGGCGGCGGTGGCCCGGGTGCTGGCGGCGTACCGCTCCCCCACGAGCCTGGTGGCGGCGGCGTACGACGGGGAGCGCGGCCACCCGGTGCTGTTCGGCGCGGACCGCTGGGCCGACATCGCCGCGACGGCGACCGGCGACAAGGGCGCGCGGGTGCATCTTGCGCGACATGCCGAAGAGCTCATGCTGGTGGAGTGCTCGGACATCGCGGAGGCCTTCGACATCGACACGCCGCCCGACCTGGTACGACTCCTCTGAGCACGGCGTGACGGCAATGGCACTGAGGGCCACCGGAAAGCGGAATCTGTCGACTCAGAGAATCTCGACATCAACAAACCATTGAACTTCCACCATGAGGAAATTACTATCCACTGGTCAGAAGCGCCCTGAACCCCCAGACGGCGCCCGCGACCGTATTCCGGAACTCTCCACACCCGACGGCACTGCGTGCCGTCTCGCGCGAGCATTCCCCCGCGGCCGCCAGGCACCGCCGCTGAAGGAGTGACAGATATGTCCGCACCAGCGCCGTCCCCGCTGGCCATCGTCGACGCCGAGCCCCTGCCCCGGCAGGACGAAGTCCTCACCGAAGCGGCCCTCGCCTTCGTGGCCGAGCTCCACCGGCGGTTCGCCCCCCGCCGCGCCGAGCTCCTCGCCCGCCGCGCCGAGCGCCGTGCCGAGATCGCCCGGACCTCCACCCTCGACTTCCTCCCGGACACCGCACAGGTCCGCGAGGGCGACTGGAAGGTGGCGCCGGCCCCGGCCGCGCTGAACGACCGTCGCGTGGAGATCACCGGTCCGACGGACCGCAAGATGACCATCAACGCCCTGAACTCGGGCGCCAGGGTCTGGCTCGCCGACTTCGAGGACGCCTCCGCTCCCACCTGGGAGAACGTCGTCCTCGGCCAGCTCAACCTCATCGACGCCTACGAGCGCCGCATCGACTTCACCGACCCGCGCACCGGCAAGGCGTACGTGCTGAAGCCGGCCGACCAGCTCGCCACCGTCGTCATGCGGCCGCGCGGCTGGCACCTGGAGGAGCGTCACCTGCGGTTCGAGGGCGGCCCGGCCTCCGGCTCGCTCGTGGACTTCGGTCTGTACTTCTTCCACAACGCCAAGCGCCTGATCGACCTCGGCAAGGGCCCGTACTTCTACCTGCCGAAGACGGAGTCGCACCTGGAGGCCCGCCTCTGGAACGAGATCTTCGTCTTCGCGCAGGACTACGTCGGCATCCCCCAGGGCACCGTCCGCGCGACGGTCCTCATCGAGACGATCACCGCCGCGTACGAGATGGAGGAGATCCTCTACGAGCTGCGCGACCACGCGGCCGGCCTGAACGCGGGCCGCTGGGACTACCTCTTCTCCATCGTGAAGAACTTCCGTGACGGCGGCGCGAAGTTCGTCCTGCCGGACCGCAACGCGGTGACGATGACCGCCCCGTTCATGCGGGCGTACACCGAACTGCTGGTCCGCACCTGCCACAAGCGCGGCGCGCACGCCATCGGCGGCATGGCGGCCTTCATCCCGTCCCGCAAGGACGCCGAGGTCAACAAGGTCGCCTTCGAGAAGGTCAAGGCCGACAAGGACCGCGAGGCGGGCGACGGCTTCGACGGCTCCTGGGTCGCCCACCCCGACCTGGTCCCGATCGCGATGGCCTCCTTCGACGCGGTGCTCGGCGAGAAGCCGAACCAGAAGGACCGGCTGCGCGAGGACGTCTCGGTGGCCCCGGGCGAGCTCATCGCGATCGACTCCCTGGACGCGCGGCCGACGTACGAGGGCCTGCGCAACGCGGTCCAGGTCGGCATCCGTTACATCGAGGCGTGGCTGCGCGGCCTCGGCGCCGTCGGCATCTTCGGTCTGATGGAGGACGCGGCCACCGCCGAGATCTCGCGCTCGCAGATCTGGCAGTGGATCAACGCGGGCGTCGTGTTCGAGAACGGCGAGACGGCCACGGCCGAACTGACCCGCAAGATCGCGGCCGAGGAACTGACCGCCATCCGCGCCGAGGTCGGCGAGGAGGCCTTCACGTCCGGCAAGTGGAAGCAGGCCCACGACCTTCTCCTCCAGGTCTCCCTGGACGCGGACTACGCGGACTTCCTGACCCTCCCCGCCTACGACCAGCTGGTCGGCTGATACCCGGATTCGGCTGAAACGCACAGCGGTCGAAGCCTGACGGCTCCGCCCCCGCCGCCTCACGGCGCGGGGGCGGAGCCGTTTGCGTTCCACAACAGGAAGAACCAACTCCCGAACGACCGGTCGGTCGTTACTCGTTCGTAACGTGACTGTACCTAGCGGTAACAAGCGGGCCCGTGTCACCTTTCCGATGCCACCGGCCGGCGGTACCCCCACTTCCCAGCCACGCGACACAGTCGTCGCCGACTTCGGCGTGGCCGAACGCAGGAGTTCCGCAGTGATCGGATTCCGCAACGTCAACAAGGACCGGGACCGCAGTCGGATGCGACGGCTGGCCGGGGCCGGAATGGTCGTACCGCTCACCGCCGCACTGCTGGCCGGCGGAGCCGGAACCTCCGCCGCCAGCCCGGAAACCGGACCCACCGCCGTGGTGTCCATGGGCGACAGCTACATCTCCGGCGAGGCCGGGCGCTGGAAGGGCAACAGCCTGACCAACAGCGGCAGCCGGAACGGGACCGACCGGGGCTGGGTCAGCGGCAGCACCTACGACCCCGCCAAGGTCTACGGGACCACCGCCGGCGGATGCCACCGCTCCGACTCCGCCGAGGTGCGCAGCGCCGGGGCGATCGCCGACGTCGCCGTGAACCTCGCCTGTTCCGGGGCAGTCTCGGACAACGTGTTCCGCTCCTCCAACGGCGGCGTCTCCTACAAGGGCGAGGCCCCGCAGGCCGACCAGCTCGCCGCGGTGGCCGCGAGCCACAACGTCAAGGTCATCGCCCTGTCCATCGGCGGGAACGACCTCGGCTTCGCCGACATCATCACCGACTGCGCGCTCGACTTCGTCCTCTGGAACTCGTACTGCTACGACGACCAGCAGTACGGCGTCGACCAGAAGATCGACGCGGTCATGGGCAAGGTCGGGAAGTCCGTGGACGAGATCCGGGCCGTGATGCGCGCGGCCGGGTACGCCGACTCCTCGTACCGGATCGTGCTGCAGTCCTACCCGTCGCCGATCCCGCGCGGCGCGGAGAACCGGTACACCCAGAGCGACTGGAGCCGGCTCAACACCGGCGGCTGCCCCTTCTGGAACCGGGACTCCGACTGGGCGCGGGACTCGCTCGTGCCGCAGATAGCGAACCGGATCAAGGGCGTCGCGGCGGCCAAGGGCGCGCAGTTCCTGGACCTGCGGGACATGATGCAGGGCCGCGAGGTGTGCGCGAAGGCCAGCAAGCAGGTGAGCTCCACCGTGCCGGCCTCGGCGAAGACGAGCGAGTGGGCGCGCTGGATCGACAACAACGAGTCGCAGGGGCTGATCCAGGAGTCCATGCACCCGAACTACTTCGGCCAGCTGGCCGCGGGGCGCTGCCTGGCCCTGGTCGTGGCGCAGCCCGCGAGCTCCGGCTTCAGCTGCAAGAACACCGCGGGCGGGGACCAGACGGGCATGTTCCTGACCCCGGCCTCCTGAGCGGTCCCGCCGTCGGGGCTCCACCGGGCGACGCGGCCCGGTGGAGCCCCGTGGGGCCCGTTCGGGTCAGTGGGACTGCGCTGACGGCCCTTCGGCGCGAGTCTGGGGGTGACGGACTGGGCGACGGACCGCGGCCCGACGCGGCGCGCCGCATCCGGAGGGAGCGTGATCGGCGTGGCCCGGAACCGCCGCCTGATCCTGAGCACGCCGTCCGAGGTCTGGCGCCTGCTGTCCGACGGCCACCGCTACGGCGAGTGGGTCACGGGAACCCGGCGGGTCCTCGCCGCGGATCCGCACTGGCCGGACGTGGGGACCCGCCTGAAGGTACGGGTCGGCACCGGCCCCCTCACCCTCGACGACACGTGCGTGGTCCGCCGGTGCGAACCGGAACGCCGCCTGGAGCTGGAAGCGCGCGCGGAACCCTTCGGCGCGGCGCGCATCGCCATGCACCTGGTCCCCTGGGGTGAGAACACCCTGTTCACCCTCGACTGGCACCCCCTGCGGGGACCCGGCACCCGGATGCACGGACTCCCCGTGGACTACATCGTCGCCATCCGCAACGGCATGATGCTGACGAAGCTCGCCAGGATCGCGGTACGCGAGCACGCCGGCGCGCTGGCGCCGCAGCGGGCGGCTCGGCGCTGACGGCTCGCCGCTGATGGCTCGCCGCTCATGGCTCCGGCCCGGCGGGCAGGTCAGCGGCCGGCGTCCGTCAGCACCGACAGGATGTTGCCCGCCGGGTCCTTGAACCAGGCGATCGTGGGCATGCCGTCCTCGCCGTGCACGATGCCCTTGGCGTCCGCCTCGAAGCCCTCGTAGCGCTCGAACGCGACTCCGCGCGCGGTGAGCCCGTCCACGGCCCGTTCGACGTCCTCCACGGGGAAGTTCAGGATCGTGTAGTTCGCGGGCCGGTGGTCCTCCTTCGGGTAGACCATGACCGTGGTGCCGCCCTCGAGGTCGAGGCGGAGCAGGCCCATCTCCTGATCCTCGGAGACGCTCAGGCCGAGGGTCGTGCCGTAGAACTCCTTGGCCTTCTCCAGGTCGTCGACCGCGAATCCGCTGAATGCCCTGCTGTTTTCGAACATGGCTGTTCCTCCGGTCCGGGGAGCCCCGCTTCCCATGGTCCCTCCGGGACGGCTGGGCGGCGATTCCGCACGCCGGCACGCGGCGGAAATCGGGGTGATCGGCGCGAGGGGGGCTGGCATGCTCGGGCGCATGGCAGCCCGTAACGCACGTCCCAGTCTCTACATCTCCGTCGACATCGAGGCCGACGGGCCCATCCCCGGACCGTATTCGATGATCAGCTTCGGGGCCTCGGTCGCGGGCCGCCAGGACGGCGCTTCGTATACGGCCGCCGATCCGGAACAGCTCACCTTCTACCGGGAGTTGCGGCCCATCAGCGAGGAGTTCGTGCCCGAGGCGCTGGCCGTGAGCGGGCTGGACCGCGACCGCCTGGTGCGGGAGGGCGCCGATCCGGCGGCGGCCATGGCCGAATTCCGTGCCTGGGTACGGGAGGTGTCCGCGGGGGCGCAGCCCGTGATGTGCGGCTACCCGGCCTCCTTCGACTGGACCTTCCTGTACTGGTACCTGATCCGGTTCGGCGGGGACAGCCCCTTCGGTCACTCCGGCTGCCTGGACATGAAGACCCTCTACGCCGCGAAGGCGCGGGTACCGCTGCGAGCCGCCGTGAAGGGGCGGATGCCGCGCGAACTGCTGTCGCGGCGCCGCCACACGCACCACGCCCTGGACGACGCGATCGAACAGGCCGAGCTGATGAGCAACTTGATGCTGTGGACCCCTCCCCCGGTGTCCGCCCCGGCCGCCGGCCGGTCCCCGCGCATCACTCACCTCTCGTGGGGCCGGATCGAGGCCGAGGGGCTCGCCCCCGGCAAGGACTTCAAGCTCTACCCTGGCGGTGGCCGCCCCTGGGACTGGTCCGAGCACGGTACGCGGCACGATCCCGGCATCCACCCCCAGGAGGTGCGCGAGCTCCTCGGTCTCGGGGTGACGGCGGTCGTGCTGAGCCAGGGTATGGAGAAGCGCCTCGGGGTCGTTCCGGAGACGCTGGAGGTGCTCCGGGCGGCCGGGGTCGAGGTGCACGTGGCGGAGACGGCCGAGGCCGTGGAGATCTACAACCGGCTGGCGCGGGACGGGCGGGTCGGCGGCCTCTTCCACTCGACCTGCTGAGCCGGGCACGGACACGGCGGGGGGGGGGGGGGGCGCGCCCCCGCGGGGGGGGGGGGGCGCGGGGGGGGGGGGGGCCGGCGCCGGGGCGGGGGGGGGCGGGGGGGGGGGGGGGGCCCCCCCCCCCCGGGGGGGGGGGGGGGGGGCCGCCGCGGTTGGGGGGGGCGGGGGGGGGGGGGGTGGGGGGGGGGGGGGGGGGGGGGGGGGGGGGGGGGGGCGGGGGGGGCCCCCCCCCCCGGGCCCCCCCCGCCACTCGGGTCGTGCTGCGGGCCGCGTCAGGCCTAGGCCTTGGCCTCCGCCAGGAGCTTCTGGATGCGGGACACGCCCTCCACCAGGTCCTCGTCGCCCAGGGCGTAGGACAGGCGCAGGTAGCCGGGGGTGCCGAAGGCCTCGCCCGGGACGACCGCGACCTCGACCTCGTCCAGGATCAGGGCGGCGAGCTCGACGGAGCTCTGCGGGCGCTTGCCGCGGATCTCCTTGCCGATGAGCTCCTTGACCGACGGGTAGGCGTAGAACGCGCCCTCGGGGGTCGGGCAGAAGACGCCGTCGATCTCGTTGAGCATCTTCACCATCGTCTGGCGGCGGCGGTCGAAGGCCTTGCGCATCTCCGCGACCGCGTCGAGGTTGCCCGAGACGGCGGCCAGCGCGGCGACCTGGGCCACGTTGGAGACGTTGGAGGTGGCGTGCGACTGCAGGTTGGTCGCCGCCTTGATGACGTCCTGCGGGGCGATGACCCAGCCCACGCGCCAGCCGGTCATCGCGTACGTCTTGGCGACGCCGTTGACGACGATGCACTTGTCGCGCAGGGCCGGGACCAGGACCGGCAGCGAGGTGAACTTCGCCTCGCCGTAGACGAGGTGCTCGTAGATCTCGTCCGTGAGCACCCACAGGCCGTGCTCGGCGGCCCACTCGCCGATCGCGCGGGCGTCGGCCTCGCTGTAGACCGAGCCGGTCGGGTTGGACGGGGAGACGAACAGGACGACCTTGGTGCGCTCGGTGCGCGCGGCCTCCAGCTGCTCGACGGAGACGCGGTAGCCGGTGGTCTCGTCGGCGACGACCTCGACCGGGACACCGCCGGCGAGACGGATGGACTCCGGGTAGGTGGTCCAGTACGGAGCCGGGACGATGACCTCGTCACCCGGGTCCAGGACGGCCGCGAAGGCCTCGTAGATCGCCTGCTTGCCGCCGTTGGTCACCAGGACCTGCGAGACATCCACCTCGTAGCCGGAGTCGCGCAGCGTCTTGGCGGCGATGGCGGCCTTCAGCTCGGGCAGGCCGCCGGCCGGCGTGTAGCGGTGGTACTTGGGGTTGCGGCAGGCCTCGACCGCCGCCTCGACGATGTAGTCCGGGGTCGGGAAGTCGGGTTCGCCGGCACCGAAGCCGATCACCGGGCGCCCGGCGGCCTTGAGGGCCTTGGCCTTGGCGTCCACGGCGAGGGTGGCGGACTCGGAAATGGCGCCGATACGGGCGGACACCCGGCGCTCGGAGGAAGGCGTTGCAGAGGTCATGTGGGCAATCGTCCCAGACGGCAAAGAAGCGCCGCACACCGTTTCACTCAACGGACCGGCGCATGTCAGCTCGGGTGCTGTTCGACGTCACGGTCCGGTTCACGTACACTCACCTGTCGTTGGACCTCGCCAGCCGCTGCAAAGCGTGAGCACTCCGTGCACTCGCTCGGATGCGGTAGGTTGGGGGACGCAAAGGGTCGTAGCTCAATTGGTAGAGCACTGGTCTCCAAAACCAGCGGTTGGGGGTTCGAGTCCCTCCGGCCCTGCTCCACACTCCATCTCGGACGTGTGTGCGCAGGTACGTACTTAGATGCAACGCCGTGCGGCGCAACCGGGCGCGGTACGGCCACGACCCGGATTCAGGTGAGAGACGTGACGGACGCCCTGGGCTCCATCGACATGCCTGACGCCGAGGACGAGACGCGCGAGAAGAAGGCCCGCAAGGGCGGCAAGCGCGGCAAGAAGGGCCCTCTGGGCCGACTCGCGCTTTTCTACCGCCAGATCGTCGCGGAACTCCGCAAGGTTGTCTGGCCCACTCGCAACCAGCTCACGACGTACACCACTGTGGTGATTGTCTTCGTCGTCATCATGATCGGTCTGGTGACCGTGATTGACTTTGGGTTCGAAAAGGCCATCAAGTTCGTCTTCGGCTGATCCCCGCGGGGGGCGGCGCCTTGATGGGTGTCGCCCGTTTTCGCATGTACCACCACCTTTTGTATCCAGGAAGAAGCAGCCACCGTGTCTGACCCGAACCTGAACGCGAGCCACGACTCCGTCGAGTCCGTCGAGGACGAGCTCGACATCGTCGAGGCGGCAGACGCTGTGGACCCCGACGAGGCCGAACTCGCCGACGCCGAGGCGGGTGTCGCCGCCGAAGAGGCCGCGCTGCACGTCGAGTCCGACGAGGACGAGGACGACGCCGAGCTTGACGCCGAGGTCGAGGTCGACGCCGAGGCCGAGGCCGAAGAGGCTGCTGACGACGTCGAGGCCGACGAGGAAGAGGCCGAAGAAGCCGCTCCGGTCGAGCCCGCCGAGCCCGTCGACCCCATCCAGGCCCTGCGCGAGGAGCTTCGCCTGCTCCCCGGCGAGTGGTACGTGATCCACACCTACGCCGGCTACGAGAAGCGCGTGAAGGCCAACCTGGAGCAGCGCGCCGTCTCGCTGAACGTCGAGGAGTTCATCTACCAGGCCGAGGTGCCCGAGGAAGAGATCGTCCAGATCAAGAACGGCGAGCGCAAGAACGTCCGGCAGAACAAGCTGCCCGGCTACGTTCTCGTCCGCATGGATCTGACGAACGAGTCCTGGGGTGTCGTCCGCAACACGCCTGGCGTCACCGGCTTCGTCGGCAACGCGTACGACCCGTACCCGCTGACCCTGGACGAGATCGTCAAGATGCTCGCCCCGGAGGCGCAGGAGAAGGCCGCCAAGGCCGCCGCGGAAGAGGCCGGTCTGCCCGCGCCCGCCGTCAAGCGCACCATCGAGGTCCTGGACTTCGAGGTCGGCGACTCGGTCACCGTCACCGACGGCCCGTTCGCGACGCTGCAGGCGACCATCAACGAGATCAACCCCGACTCGAAGAAGGTCAAGGGCCTCGTCGAGATCTTCGGCCGCGAGACCCCGGTCGAGCTCAGCTTCGACCAGATCCAGAAGAACTGATCTTCTGAGCGACAGCTTCCGGACAGGTCAGATCGCCCCGTGAAGGGCGGTCTGACCTGCTCGGTTTTTAGCCCCGCACCGATACCCGTTATCGTGGTGCGGTATGCCTCCATCCGGATGACCGGATGGGCGGCTGAAAACTCTCACTAGGACCCGGAGAGAGCAATGCCTCCCAAGAAGAAGAAGGTCACGGGGCTTATCAAGCTCCAGATCAAGGCCGGTGCGGCCAACCCGGCTCCGCCGGTCGGCCCCGCGCTCGGTCAGCACGGCGTCAACATCATGGAGTTCTGCAAGGCCTACAACGCCGCGACCGAGTCGCAGCGTGGCATGGTCGTGCCGGTGGAGATCACGGTCTACGACGACCGCTCCTTCACCTTCATCACCAAGACCCCGCCGGCCGCGCGCCTCATCCTGAAGGCCGCGGGCATCGAGAAGGGCTCCGGCGAGCCGCACAAGACCAAGGTCGCCAAGCTCACCGGCGCCCAGGTCCGCGAGATCGCCGAGCTGAAGATGCCCGACCTGAACGCCAACGACGTCGACGCCGCGATGAAGATCATCGCCGGCACCGCGCGTTCGATGGGCGTCACGGTCGAAGGCTGATCCAGCCACCCCCAGCACCACCAGTGGTAGGACCAAGCGCTGGTCCGCACCACGACTCCATGCCTGAAGCCAAAACACAGGAGCAGAAGTGAAGCGCAGCAAGACTCTCCGCGCTGCGGACGCCAAGGTCGACCGGGAGAAGCTGTACGCCCCGCTCGAGGCCGTCCGTCTCGCCAAGGAGACCTCCACGACCAAGTTCGACAGCACCGTCGAGATCGCCTTCCGCCTGGGTGTCGACCCGCGCAAGGCCGACCAGATGGTCCGCGGCACCGTGAACCTCCCGCACGGCACCGGCAAGACCGCCCGGGTCCTGGTCTTCGCGACCGGTGACCGTGCTGCGGCCGCGGAAGCCGCCGGCGCCGACATTGTCGGCGACGACGAGCTGATCAACGAGATCGCCAAGGGCAACCGCCTGAACGAGTTCGACGCCGTTGTGGCCACCCCGGACCTCATGGGCAAGGTCGGCCGCCTCGGCCGCGTGCTCGGTCCCCGTGGCCTGATGCCGAACCCGAAGACCGGCACCGTCACGATGGACGTCGCGAAGGCTGTCACCGAGATCAAGGGTGGCAAGATCGAGTTCCGCGTCGACAAGCACTCGAACCTGCACTTCATCATCGGCAAGGTCTCCTTCTCCGATGAGAAGCTGGTCGAGAACTACGGCGCGGCCCTGGACGAAATCCTTCGTCTGAAGCCGTCCGCCGCGAAGGGCCGCTACATCAAGAAGGCCGCCCTCAGCACCACCATGGGCCCCGGCATCCAGCTGGACTCGAACCGCACCCGGAACCTCCTCGTCGAGGAAGACCCGGCTGCTGTCTGAGCCTGACGGCTCACCGAGTGGCTCAGCGGGCCCCTCGCCCCCTTCACAGGGCGGCGGGGGGCCCGCTTCCGCGTTCAGGGCCACATATTCGACCTGGGCACCGCACTGCCCGTGGGCGGCCTCACGGCCTGCACCGGCCTGGCCCAGCCCCGGGACGGCGTCGGCAAGGACGGCTGCCCGGTCCGCGTGGACACCGTGAGCCCGGACGGCGAGGGCACGACGAGGACCGCGGCGACGTTCTCCGACTTCGCCGTGGCACCCCGGCCCGGACCTCGACTCCTGAGGCGATTTGCCTCGGCTGCACCCCTTCACGTAGTCTTCCCCAGAAGCCAAAGACCGCTGGTCGTTGCCGTGCCCGCAAGGGTTCGGTGGCCGAAGGATCCGTTGAATGCGGACGACCCGCGTAGGTGACTGTGGAAGGTTCCCGGAATTCGTTCCGGTTGAGCCACGCCCTGGCGCCTATGCCGGGGCGTTTCTTATTTCAGCCCCTTCTGAGCGGTCCTCATCACCCGGAAGGAGGCGAACGCACCATGCCGACGCCCAACAAGGCTGCATCGGTAGCCGAGCTCAAGGACGCGTTCCAGAGCTCGAACGCCGCCGTGCTGACCGAGTACCGGGGTCTCACCGTCGCGCAGCTCAAGACGCTGCGTCGCTCCCTTGGTGAGAACGCCCAGTACGCCGTGGTGAAGAACACGCTGACCAAGATTGCGGCCAACCAGGCCGGGATCACCGCGCTGGACGAGCACTTCGCTGGTCCGACCGCGGTCGCCTTCATCACCGGTGACCCGGTGGAGTCGGCGAAGAGCCTGCGTGACTTCGCCAAGGACAACCCGAACCTCATCATCAAGGCGGGTGTCCTTGATGGTAAGGCGCTCACCGCCGATGAGATCAAGAAGCTTGCGGACCTCGAGTCCCGCGAGGTTCTGCTCAGCAAGCTGGCCGGCGCGTTCAAGGGCAAGCAGTCTCAGGCTGCCTCGCTCTTCCAGGCGCTGCCGTCGAAGTTCGTCCGCACCGCGGAAGCGCTTCGCGTCAAGCTCGCCGAGCAGGGCGGTGCCGAGTAATTCGGCTCGCGCACTGATCCACGCCGCCTAGTGCGTGGGTCGTAGCGGGCCGTTACGCCCGCCTCTATATACATCCGGCACCTGCCGATTTAGTGGAAGGATCGCCCATCATGGCGAAGCTCTCTCAGGACGACCTCCTCGCCCAGTTCGAGGAGATGACCCTCATCGAGCTCTCCGAGTTCGTGAAGGCCTTCGAGGAGAAGTTCGACGTCACCGCCGCCGCGGCCGTCGCCGTTGCCGCCACCGGTGGCGCCGGTGTCGCTGCTGCCGAGGTCGAGGAGCAGGACGAGTTCGACGTCATCCTCACCTCTGCCGGTGACAAGAAGATCCAGGTCATCAAGGTCGTGCGTGAGCTGACCTCCCTGGGCCTCAAGGAGGCCAAGGACCTCGTGGACGGCGCCCCGAAGCCCGTCCTCGAGAAGGTCGCCAAGGAGGCCGCTGACAAGGCCGCCGAGTCCCTCAAGGCTGCCGGCGCCGGCGTCGAGGTCAAGTAACACCTCTGGGGCCCTCTGAGGCCCCAGCCAAGGGCGATCACCCGTAAGGGTGGTCGCCCTTTGGCGTACCCGCTGTGCCTGACTTGCCCTGGTCTCGTTGGGGAGTAGGGTGATCATCGTTGCTCCGACGCAGGGTCCGAAGATGATCCGCTCGGAGCAGGGGGCCTTGACGAACGGGACGCGGCGCGCAATTCTCAGTCCCGTCGAGAGGTCGACCACCTGGATCCGAGATCCGAGGCATGGATCGGCTACGAAGAGGGCAGTACTGATACGCGCTCTGTGCACGAGTACGGGCGCCGCAGCGTTGGACACAGTGTTGGTTGAACGACATGGGGAAGGCCTGTTGCCGGTTTCCGGAAACCTGGTCTGGACATCAGTGAGCCTAGTGGCTACACTGACCCTTTGCGCTGCCTGTTAGCTGTCCCCTGCCCGTCGCCAGGGACATGCCCACGCTTGAGCACACTTGATTGATCCACCCTGACCTGGCCTTTTCGGTTGGATTTGGGGGGCTTGTCTTCTGTGTCTGCTGGGACCGGTACGCGCGTAGTGAGTCCGAGCCCTCGGAAGGACCCCCTCTTGGCCGCCTCGCGCAACGCCTCGACCAATACGAACAACGGTGCCAGCACCGCCCCGCTGCGCATCTCCTTTGCAAAGATCAAGGAGCCCCTCGAGGTTCCGAACCTCCTGGCGCTGCAGACCGAGAGCTTTGACTGGCTTCTCGGCAATGCCGCCTGGAAGTCTCGCGTCGAGTCGGCGCTTGAGAGTGGACAGGACGTCCCCACCAAGTCCGGTCTGGAAGAGATCTTCGAGGAGATCTCGCCGATCGAGGACTTCTCCGGGTCGATGTCGCTGACCTTCCGCGACCACCGTTTCGAGCCGGCGAAGAACTCTGTCGACGAGTGCAAGGACCGCGACTTCACGTACGCGGCTCCGCTGTTCGTTACTGCCGAGTTCACGAACAACGAGACCGGAGAGATCAAGTCTCAGACGGTCTTCATGGGCGATTTCCCGCTCATGACCAACAAGGGCACCTTCGTCATCAACGGCACCGAGCGTGTCGTCGTGTCGCAGCTTGTCCGCTCCCCTGGTGTCTACTTCGACTCCTCCATCGACAAGACGTCCGACAAGGACATCTTCGCGGCCAAGATCATCCCGTCCCGGGGTGCCTGGCTGGAGATGGAGATCGACAAGCGCGACATGGTCGGTGTCCGCATCGACCGCAAGCGCAAGCAGTCCGTCACCGTCCTCCTGAAGGCTCTCGGCTGGACCACCGAGCAGATCCTCGAGGAGTTCGGCGAGTACGAGTCCATGCGCGCCACCCTGGAGAAGGACCACACCCAGGGTCAGGACGACGCGCTGCTCGACATCTACCGCAAGCTGCGTCCGGGCGAACCGCCGACCCGTGAGGCCGCTCAGACGCTGCTCGAGAACCTCTACTTCAACCCGAAGCGCTACGACCTCGCCAAGGTCGGCCGCTACAAGGTGAACAAGAAGCTCGGCGCCGACGAGCCGCTCGACGCCGGTGTGCTCACCACCGACGACGTCATCGCGACGATCAAGTACCTGGTCAAGCTGCACGCCGGCGAGACCGAGACGACCGGCGAGTCCGGCCGTTCGATCGTGGTCGAGACCGATGACATCGACCACTTCGGCAACCGTCGTCTGCGCAACGTCGGCGAGCTCATCCAGAACCAGGTCCGCACGGGTCTGGCTCGTATGGAGCGCGTCGTCCGCGAGCGCATGACGACCCAGGACGTCGAGGCCATCACGCCGCAGACCCTGATCAACATCCGGCCGGTCGTCGCCTCCATCAAGGAGTTCTTCGGCACCAGCCAGCTGTCGCAGTTCATGGACCAGAACAACCCGCTCTCGGGCCTGACCCACAAGCGCCGCCTGTCGGCGCTGGGCCCCGGCGGTCTGTCCCGTGAGCGGGCCGGCTTCGAGGTCCGTGACGTTCACCCGTCGCACTACGGCCGCATGTGCCCGATCGAGACCCCTGAAGGCCCGAACATCGGTCTGATCGGCTCGCTCGCGTCCTACGGTCGCGTCAACGCGTTCGGTTTCGTCGAGACCCCGTACCGCAAGGTCATCGACGGTGTCGTCACCGACGAGGTCGACTACCTGACGGCCGACGAGGAAGACCGCTTCGTCATCGCCCAGGCCAACGCCGGCCTGTCCGAGGACATGCGCTTCACCGAGAACCGCGTGCTGGTGCGCCGTCGTGGCGGCGAGATCGACTACATCGCCGGCGACGACGTCGACTACATGGACGTCTCCCCGCGCCAGATGGTGTCCGTCGCGACCGCGATGATCCCCTTCCTGGAGCACGACGACGCCAACCGTGCCCTCATGGGCGCGAACATGATGCGCCAGGCCGTTCCGCTCATCAAGGCGGAGGCCCCGCTGGTGGGCACCGGCATGGAGTACCGCTGTGCGGTCGACGCCGGTGACTCGATCCGTGCGGAGAAGGACGGTGTCGTCCAGGAGGTCTCGGCCGACTACATCACCGTCGCCAACGACGACGGCACGTACACCACGTACCGCGTCGCCAAGTTCTCCCGCTCGAACCAGGGCACCTCGGTCAACCAGAAGGTCATCGTCAACGAGGGTGACCGGATCATCGAGTCGCAGGTCCTCGCCGACGGTCCTGCGACCGAAGAGGGCGAAATGGCCCTCGGCAAGAACCTGCTCGTCGCGTTCATGCCGTGGGAAGGTCACAACTACGAGGACGCGATCATCCTGTCGCAGCGCCTCGTGCAGGACGACGTCCTCTCCTCGATCCACATCGAGGAGCACGAGGTCGACGCCCGTGACACCAAGCTGGGCCCCGAGGAGATCACCCGGGACATCCCGAACGTCTCCGAGGAGGTCCTCGCCGACCTCGACGAGCGCGGCATCATCCGCATCGGTGCGGACGTCGTCGCTGGCGACATCCTGGTCGGCAAGGTCACGCCCAAGGGTGAGACCGAGCTGACCCCGGAGGAGCGCCTGCTCCGCGCGATCTTCGGTGAGAAGGCCCGCGAGGTGCGTGACACCTCGCTCAAGGTCCCTCACGGTGAGATCGGCAAGGTCATCGGTGTCCGCGTCTTCGACCGCGAGGAGGGCGACGAGCTTCCTCCGGGCGTGAACCAGCTGGTCCGCGTCTACGTCGCCCAGAAGCGCAAGATCACCGACGGTGACAAGCTCGCCGGCCGCCACGGCAACAAGGGTGTCATCTCCAAGATCCTTCCGATCGAGGACATGCCCTTCCTTGAGGACGGCACGCCGGTCGACATCATCCTGAACCCGCTGGGTGTCCCGTCCCGAATGAACCCGGGACAGGTCCTGGAGATCCACCTCGGCTGGCTCGCCAGCCGCGGCTGGGACGTCTCCGGGCTCGGCGAGGAGTGGGCCGAGCGTCTGAAGGTCATCGGGGCCGACCGTGTCGAGCCCGGTACCAACGTCGCCACCCCCGTGTTCGACGGTGCCCGCGAGGATGAGCTCGCCGGCCTCTTCGAGCACACCATCCCGAACCGCGACGGTGACCGCCTGGTCCTCCCGTCCGGTAAGGCGCGCCTGTTCGACGGCCGCTCCGGCGAGCCGTTCCCGGACCCGATCTCGATCGGGTACATGTACATCCTCAAGCTCCACCACCTGGTCGACGACAAGCTCCACGCTCGGTCGACCGGTCCGTACTCGATGATCACGCAGCAGCCGCTGGGTGGTAAGGCGCAGTTCGGTGGCCAGCGCTTCGGTGAGATGGAGGTGTGGGCGCTTGAGGCTTATGGCGCCGCTTACGCCCTCCAGGAGCTGCTGACCATCAAGTCCGACGACGTCACCGGCCGCGTGAAGGTCTACGAGGCCATCGTCAAGGGCGAGAACATCCCCGAGCCGGGCATTCCCGAGTCCTTCAAGGTGCTCATCAAGGAAATGCAGTCGCTCTGCCTCAACGTGGAGGTGCTGTCCTCGGACGGCATGTCCATCGAGATGCGCGACACCGACGAGGACGTCTTCCGCGCGGCGGAGGAGCTCGGTATCGACCTGTCCCGGCGCGAGCCGAGCAGCGTCGAAGAGGTCTGACGGGCCTGACGGGGGGCTCGCTCAAGAGCCCCCCGTCATCCCCGGGACCGTTCAGACCATGATTGAGACTCGACCCCGAAAGAGGGATTGACGCACAGTGCTCGACGTCAACTTCTTCGACGAGCTGCGGATCGGCCTTGCCACCGCGGACGACATCCGAACCTGGTCGCACGGCGAGGTCAAGAAGCCGGAGACCATCAACTACCGCACCCTCAAGCCCGAGAAGGACGGACTCTTCTGCGAGAAGATCTTCGGTCCTACCCGGGACTGGGAGTGCTACTGCGGCAAGTACAAGCGTGTCCGCTTCAAGGGCATCATCTGTGAGCGTTGTGGCGTCGAGGTCACGCGCGCCAAGGTGCGCCGTGAGCGGATGGGCCACATCGAGCTTGCCGCTCCCGTCACCCACATCTGGTACTTCAAGGGCGTCCCGTCGCGCCTCGGATACCTGCTGGACCTCGCGCCGAAGGACCTCGAGAAGGTCATCTACTTCGCCGCGTACATGATCACGTTTGTCGACGACGAGCGCCGCACCCGCGACCTCCCGTCGCTGGAGGCGCACGTCTCCGTCGAGCGCCAGCAGATCGAGAACCGCCGTGACGCGGACCTCGAAGGCCGTGCCAAGAAGCTCGAGACCGACCTGGGCGAGCTTGAGGCCGAGGGCGCGAAGGCCGACGTACGCCGCAAGGTGCGCGAAGGTGCCGAGCGCGAGATGAAGCAGCTCCGTGACCGCGCCCAGCGCGAGATCGACCGCCTCGACGAGGTGTGGGCCCGCTTCAAGAACCTCAAGGTCCAGGACCTGGAGGGCGACGAGCTCCTGTACCGCGAGCTGCGTGACCGCTTCGGCACGTACTTCGACGGCTGCATGGGCGCCGCCGCGCTGCAGAAGCGCCTGGAGTCCTTCGACCTCGAGGAGGAGGCCGAGCGCCTCCGCGAGATCATCCGTACCGGCAAGGGCCAGAAGAAGACCCGTGCGCTCAAGCGCCTCAAGGTCGTCTCCGCGTTCCTGCAGACCAGCAACAAGCCCAAGGGCATGGTTCTGGACTGCGTGCCGGTGATCCCGCCGGACCTGCGTCCGATGGTGCAGCTGGACGGTGGCCGCTTCGCGACCTCCGACCTGAACGACCTGTACCGCCGCGTGATCAACCGCAACAACCGTCTGAAGCGTCTCCTCGACCTCGGTGCCCCCGAGATCATCGTGAACAACGAGAAGCGCATGCTTCAGGAGGCCGTGGACGCACTCTTCGACAACGGTCGTCGTGGTCGTCCGGTGACCGGTCCCGGCAACCGTCCCCTGAAGTCCCTCAGCGACATGCTGAAGGGCAAGCAGGGTCGATTCCGTCAGAACCTTCTCGGTAAGCGTGTGGACTACTCCGCGCGTTCCGTGATCGTCGTCGGTCCGCAGCTGAAGCTGCACCAGTGCGGTCTGCCCAAGGCCATGGCGCTGGAGCTCTTCAAGCCGTTCGTGATGAAGCGCCTGGTCGACCTGAACCACGCGCAGAACATCAAGAGCGCCAAGCGGATGGTCGAGCGCGGCCGCACGGTCGTCTACGACGTCCTCGAAGAGGTCATCGCCGAGCACCCGGTTCTGCTGAACCGTGCGCCCACGCTGCACCGCCTCGGCATCCAGGCCTTCGAGCCCCAGCTGGTCGAAGGCAAGGCCATCCAGATCCACCCGCTCGTCTGCACCGCGTTCAACGCGGACTTCGACGGTGACCAGATGGCTGTGCACCTGCCGCTCTCCGCGGAGGCGCAGGCCGAGGCCCGCATCCTGATGCTGTCCTCGAACAACATCCTCAAGCCGGCCGACGGCCGTCCGGTCACGATGCCGACCCAGGACATGGTCCTCGGTCTGTTCTTCCTGACCACCGACGGTGAGCTCCGTGACACCAAGGGCGAGGGCCGCGCGTTCGGCTCCACGGCCGAGGCGACCATGGCGTTCGACAACGGCGAGCTCGCGCTCCAGTCGGCCGTCGACATCCGCTTCCCGGTGGGCACCATCCCGCCGCGCGGTTGGGTGCACCCGGTCGCCGAGGAAGGCGAGCAGGAGTTCCAGGCGGGCGACAGCTTCCGTCTGCGCACCACCCTGGGCCGCGCGCTCTTCAACGAGCTGCTGCCCGAGGACTACCCGTTCGTCGACTACTCGGTGGGCAAGAAGCAGCTCTCCGAGATCGTCAACGACCTGGCGGAGCGCTACCCCAAGGTGATCGTGGCGGCGACGCTCGACAACCTGAAGGCGGCCGGCTTCCACTGGGCGACCCGTTCGGGCGTCACCGTGGCCATCTCCGACGTCGTCGTGCCCGAGGCCAAGAAGGCCATCGTCGCGGGCTACGAGGCGATGGACGAGAAGGTCCAGAAGCAGTACGAGCGCGGTCTGATCACCAAGGACGAGCGCACGCAGGAGCTCATCGCGATCTGGACCAAGGCGACCAACGAGGTTGCCGAGGCGATGAACGCGAACTTCCCCAAGACGAACCCCATCTTCATGATGGTTGACTCGGGTGCCCGAGGAAACATGATGCAGATGCGACAGATCGCCGGTATGCGTGGTCTGGTGTCGAACGCGAAGAACGAGACCATCCCGCGTCCGATCAAGGCGTCCTTCCGTGAGGGCCTCACCGTTCTGGAGTACTTCATCTCCACGCACGGTGCCCGTAAGGGTCTGGCGGACACCGCCCTGCGTACCGCCGACTCGGGTTACCTGACCCGTCGTCTGGTGGACGTCTCGCAGGACGTGATCATCCGCGAGGAGGACTGCGGCACCGAGCGCGGTCTGAAGCTGAAGATCGCCGTTCGCGGCGAGGACGGCGTGCTGCGCAAGGCCGACGACGTCGAGACCTCGATCTACGCCCGCATGCTGGCCGAGGACGTCGTCATCGACGGCAAGGTCATCGCGCCGGCCAACGTCGACCTCGGTGACGTGCTCATCGACGCCCTGGTCGCCAACGGCGTCGAGGAGGTCAAGACCCGCTCGGTCCTGACCTGTGAGTCCGCGGTCGGCACCTGTGCCTTCTGCTACGGACGCTCGCTCGCCACCGGCAAGCTGGTCGACATCGGTGAGGCGGTCGGCATCATCGCCGCCCAGTCCATCGGTGAGCCCGGTACCCAGCTGACGATGCGTACCTTCCACACCGGTGGTGTGGCCGGTGACGACATCACGCAGGGTCTGCCGCGTGTCGTCGAGCTCTTCGAGGCCCGTACCCCGAAGGGTGTCGCCCCGATCTCCGAGGCCGCCGGCCGCGTGCGGATCGAGGAGACCGAGAAGACGAAGAAGATCGTCATCACGCCCGACGACGGCAGCGACGAGACGGCGTTCCCGATCTCGAAGCGCGCCAAGGTCATCGTGCACGAGGGCGACCACGTCGAGGTGGGCCAGAAGCTCACCATGGGTGCCACCAACCCGCACGACGTGCTGCGCATCCTCGGTCAGCGTGCCGTCCAGGTCCACCTGGTCGGCGAAGTCCAGAAGGTCTACAACTCGCAGGGCGTGTCGATCCACGACAAGCACATCGAGATCATCATCCGGCAGATGCTGCGCCGCGTGACGATCATCGAGTCCGGCGACGCGGAGCTCCTGCCGGGCGAGCTGGTCGAGCGGTCGAAGTTCGAGACCGAGAACCGTCGTGTGGTCACCGAGGGCGGTCACCCCGCCTCCGGCCGTCCGCAGCTGATGGGTATCACCAAGGCCTCGCTCGCGACCGAGTCGTGGCTGTCGGCGGCGTCCTTCCAGGAGACGACCAGGGTTCTGACGGACGCGGCGATCAACGCCAAGTCCGACTCCCTGATCGGCCTCAAGGAGAACGTCATCATCGGTAAGCTCATCCCGGCCGGTACGGGCCTCGCCCGCTACCGCAACATCCGGGTGGAGCCCACCGAAGAGGCCAAGGCCGCGATGTACTCGGCCGTCGGTTACGACGACATCGACTACTCGCCCTTCGGCTCCGGCTCCGGCCAGGCTGTCCCGCTGGAGGACTACGACTACGGCCCGTACAACGGCTAAGAGCTCGTAAGAAGAAGCCCCCCGTCGCTCCGAGAGGAGCGGCGGGGGGCTTCTTCGTTGCCCTTGGGGGCCACGGGGACACCGTGGGCCGCCCCCGGGAGGCGGTCAGAGGCGCCGGCGGCGCAGGGCGGTGATCTGGACTGCGGTGAGGGCCAGCAGGGCCAGGGCGGCGCCCGCGAGGCCCGGGGCGAGGCCCTTCGGGGTGAAGGTGCAGGAGACCTCGGTCGTGCCCGGCGGGAGGTCCACGGCCAGCAGGCCGTGGAAGGGCTTCAGGGGGGCCGAGCACTGCCAGCCCGGGACGGCCGTCGTGGCGATGACGGCCGTGCCGCCGGCGGGCGCGGGGAGGGTGGCCCGGATGGTGTGGCCGCCCGGGCGGACCGTCGTGGCGCCGGTGGCGGTGAGGTGCCGGACGGCCGCGTCGAGCGCCGCGCGGTCCAGGCAGCCGAGCGGGTACGCGCCCGCGTCCGCGTCCTTCGTACGGGTCTGCAGGGTGACGTCGACCTGACCCGAGGCGGGGACGGTGCCCAGCGGGGTCACGCCGGTCATCCGGTCCTCCAGGAGCTGCCGGGGGCCGTCGCCGGCGCGGACCGTGCCGTAGGGGGCGGGGGAGTACCAGTAGGCCTCGGAGCCGGGGGTGCACCGGGCGGTGTACGTCTGCTCGGTGGCGGTCCCGCCGCGGGTGACCGGCGGGACCTGGTAGACGGTGGCGCCCAGGACGTTCTCCTGGCGGGCGTAGACGCTGTCCGCCGGGCTGGGGGAGGTGTACGGCGCGGTGCGGACGGTGACCAGCGGGGGCGCGGGGAACTTCGAGGCCGTCCAGGTGCCGGGAGTGGTCCCCGGGCGGACCCGCGCGCCGATCGAGAAGATCGCGTCGAGTACCGGGTTGTCGGCGCCGAAGAAGGTCCGGCCGTCGTTCTTGAAGCCGTACCCCAGGGGCTCCAGGGCCTGGTAGGTGGCCTCGGGGAGGTAGCTGCTGTAGTACTGCGGGCCCTCCGCCCGCAGCGCCAGTGCGTCGTTGTACGCGCTCTGGGGCGCGCCCGAGTCGGTCCGGTAGGCGGGCCAGCCCGCCACACCGCGGACGGCTTCGAAGTGGTTGCCGATCGACCGGTTCGAGGTGGCGACGGGCTTGGCCCAGCGCTCGCGGGCCCGGCGGGCGTCCGCGTTGGCGGCGGCCACCGTGGACTCGGCGAACACGACGCCGATCATCAGGGCGGCGGCCACCGGGATCAGGAACCGGCGCTTCTCGCCGAGCCGCAGCAGGACCAGGGCCAGCAGGGAGACCGCACCGCCGCCGAGCACGGCCGGCCAGGTCCAGCCGCCGAAGTCGTCGGTGCGCCGCAGTACGTAGGTGGCCGCCACCAGGAGGGCCGCCACCAGGGCCAGGTGCAGCGGGCGCGGCCGGTTGGCCAGCGCCAGCCAGGCCACGACCACGACCATCCCGCTGAAGACGAAGGCCTCGCGGTACGGGTTGCCGTTCGGCACCGCCAGCCCGTGCCACAGGTACTGCGTGGGCGGGAACTGGAAGGAGGCGACCACGAGCAGGGTCGCCGCCGCCCACACCAGGCGGGTTTGCCGGGCGACGGCGCTGTTCAGGACGAAGGCGCCGGCCAGGATCAGCCCGAGCGAGGCGACGCAGAGCCGCGGGCGGCCGCCCCACAGGTGCGTGGCCGGGAGCATGCCCGT